>JBGAUM010000141.1:0-6522 GCA_044228625.1 Usitatibacteraceae bacterium
GCACCGCTACGACATCACCGGGAACCCCGCCGTACCCTTGAGTGTCGGCAAGCGCCTGCCCGACGTGCCCGGCCGCATGGCGAACGCCGGCATCGAGTTCCAGCAGGGTACGTGGCATGCTTCCCTCGTGGCGCGACGGATGGGCCATGTGTTTGGCTCCGGCGACGACACCAACGCCAACATCGTGCAGGGCGTGTACGGTTCCTACGATGCGCGCACCACGCTGCACGCACGGTTGGCCTGGCATGCCACGCCGCACACCCGAGTGGCGGTCTCGGTCGAGAATGCAGGCAACCAGCAGTATTTCGACTTCTACAAGCAGGCTGGAGCGACGGCATTTGTGGAGGTGGCCGTCAAGTTCTGATCCAGGCGCACCGCATCAAACTCAAGCACTGGCGCGGTGATCCGGACATTTTTGCCTGAAACGCCGCGCCGAATCTTGAGAATTGCGCCGTGCCCCGCATCGTCAGGGGAGCGCTTCCGGGCGTCCGACCGCATACCCTTGCGCGTAATCGACGCCCAACTCCGCGAGCACCGGCATCATCGATTCCTCCTCGACGAATTCGGCGACAGTCTTGATGTCCAGCGCGCCGCACACGCGCGCGATCGCATCGACGATGTGGTGGTCGATGCGTTCCGAAAGGATGTTGCGGATGAACGCGCCGTCGATCTTCACGTAGTCCACCGGCAGGTGCTTGAGGTACGCGAAGGAGGACATGCCCATGCCGAAGTCGTCCAGCGCGAACCGGCAGCCGGCGGCGCGCACAGCATGCATCAATTCGGCCGCGCCCGCCAGGTTACTGATGGCCATCGTTTCGGTGATTTCAAAGCAGAGTAGCCGGGGTGGCAGCTCGTTGTTCTTAAGTTGCGCGTCAAGAAATTTCGCGAATCCCGCGTCGTTCAAGGAGGCGCCGGACAGGTTGATGGTGTAGAGCGGCAGCGTCGATTCGCCGCGGTCCCTTGCATCGCGCACCATGCGCGCCAGCGCGGGTAGCACGGCCTCAACCACCCAGCGGTCGATGGGCCGCATCAGGTTGTATCGTTCCGCGGCGGGCAGGAATTGGCCCGGCGAGAGGAGCCGGCCGTCGCCATCGACCATACGCAGCAGCAACTCGAAATGCACGTCGTCGTGGTTGGAGGCGTGCAGCCCCTGGATGCGTTGCCGGTACAAGACGAACTTGTCCTCATCGAGCGCGCGCTGGATGGTGGACACCATGCCCATGTCCTTGATGCGGGATTCGCTCGCGGCACCGGCGCGGTGCACGCGCACGGCATCGCGCCCGGCCTCCTTCGCGTCATAGCAGGCGATGTCCGCCGCGCTCATGACTTGTACCGCATCCATGCCCGGCGCGGCCTCCGCCACGCCGATGCTGCCGGTGACCTGGTGCGTGCGCCCTTCCCAGGTGAACCGCAAGGCGCGCAGCCGCAGCGCGATGTCCTTGGCCACGGCCTCCGCCTCGTCGAGCGTGACTTCGCGAAGGATCACGGCGAAGTCGTCGCCGGACAGGCGCGCCGCGACGTCGCCCGGCCCCAGCACCTCCCGCAACAGGTCAGCAACGCGTTTCAACAATTGGTCGCCACCCACGTGGCCGCAGGTATCGTTGATCACGTTGAATTGGTCCAGATCGATGAACAGCACGGCATGGCGCAGGCCCGAAGGGGCGGCGCCAGCTTCCACGAGCAAGTCTGTCAGCGTGATTTCGAATTCGTCGCGATTCTTCAACCCCGTCAGCAAGTCATGCATCGCCTGCCAGGCCAGCTCGCGGCGCAAGGTCCGCTCTTCGGTCAGGTCGTGAAACACCACGACGGCGCCGGAAATGCGTCGCGTGTGGTCGCGGATGGCGGACGCGCTGTCCTGCACCTCGTACTGCCTGCCATCACGGGCCACCAGCCGCGTGCCATCCGGACTCGCCATCGGAGCGCTGACTGGATGCTGCGCGGGATGCGTGAACGGCTGGCGGCCCTCGTCACCCACCAGACGGTAGACCTCGGCCAACGGCCGGCCCTTCGCGTCATCCATCGACCACCCGGTCATCGACTCTGCCCGGGTGTTCATGAACTGCACCGCGCCTTGGGCATCGACGGTGATCACGCCTTCGCGGATCCCCTCGAGCGTGGCCTGCGCCAGATCCTTGCCGCGCTGCAATTGCCGCTCCGATCGCAGCACCAGCCATGCCGCGGCGGCTCCCACGATCAAACTGGCAGACAGGGCCATTGACTGCAGGATCAGCGCAAACCGGAATGCGTCGCGATTCAATTCACTGGCATCGGCCGCCTCGCGAACTTGGGACATGCGTTCGAAGGCATCGAGACGTCGCAGGGCGGTCTCCAACGCGGGCCCGCCATCGCGCGTGGCACGCCCGGCATCATCCAGCCGGGCGCGCTCCTCCGGGGACATGCCGAGGCCCTCGAATCCGGCACGTGCCGCGGAATATGCTTCCTGTACTTGCACACCAGATTGTCCCGATCGAACCGCCTGGCGCATCTCCTCGACCAGGGTGAGCTTGTTGCCGCGCGTCTCCGCCGCAAGGCGCGTCGATTCGTTCAGCGCATTCATCCGCGAAAAACCTGCCATGCTGGCTGCGCCAGTCATCAGGGCCATCAACACAAAGCAGACAAAACACACAGCGGCCGTCGCGGCCCGGCTCATGCCCGGCCGCCGGCGCGCGTCTCTCATTGCCAACCCCGCTCGCGGTAGTAGCGTCGGGCCCCCTCATGCAGGGGCACCACAGCGCCGCCTTGGGCCATTTGCGACGAACGCAATCCGGCCAGCGCCGGGTGCGCCGCGTGAATCGTGGCCAATTCTTCGTGCAAGGCTCGCGTGAACTCATACACGACGGCGTCAGGCACTTGCGCGCGTGTGAGCAGCACCGCCCGCGCACCATAGGTCGGAATCGGGTTCGGGTTGCCGGCATAGAGTCCGCCGGCAATGGTGCCGGGTACGAAATAGGCGTAATCGCGCGTGAGCGCATTAATTCGCGTCGCGTCCAAGGGCAGCAACACGGCCGCGCAGCGCGACGTGGTTTCCTCAACCAGCCGCGCCGGATGGCCGACATGGTAAAGGTACCCATCGATGCGCCCCTGGCACAGGGCATCGGCCAGTTCGTCCGGCTTGAGCAGTACAACTTCGCCAAAGTCGTTCACGCGCTTGCCCAGCGTGCGCAGCAAGGCGTCGACGCTGTGGCGTGTGCCCGATTGCGCCGCGCCCAAGCTCACCCGCTTGCCGACCAGGTCCTCCAAGTGTGCGGCGCTCCCTCGTCTTACGACAATGGTCATCCATTCCAAATGGAACGCGGCCACCGCACGCAACTGGGTGTCCGGAGTGGCCTTGCGAAATTCCTCGATTCCGCGCGCCGCGGCAAACTCCGTGTCGGCTTGCGCGAAGGCGAAGTGAACGTCGCCCCGGCGCAACGCATTCAGATTGTGTACCGCGGCGGGCGTGGACTCCACCGTGCAGCGCAGGCCATGCCGGGCGCGTGCCTTTTCGATCGCGGCGCACAGGGCTTCGCCGGCGGTGTAATACACCCCCGTAATGCCCCCGGTCGCTACCGTCAGAAACTGCGGGGCGGGCGGCTTGGCGCATACCGGAATCATGCAGCCCACCAGCAACAGGGCGGTGAGTCTGCACGTGAGACGCGTACGTTTCACCGAGTGACCTCGTCAACAGGCAAGCGAATTGGCGTTCGAAAATGCCGACGCGTCGACCGAGTTTGCAACGCGTCCCGCTCTGCGTCAAGACGCGCACCTGTCCGGGCGAGGCATACAATCCGTGCAAACCACACCCTTTCGTCCCTCTTCCCACCGCCATGCCTGCCAGCCCCCTTCCGCAAGGCCCCGTTTCCTGCCCGAATTGCACCGCACCCATGCTGCGCCACGCGTTGTCCAGCCAGGAAGCGACGCCGATCGACATCGATGTGTGCAACAGCTGCCACGCGATCTGGTTTGACGCCCACGAAAGCGCACGGCTAGCGGCCGATGGGGTGGTGGATTTGTTCCGCTTGATCCATGAACGCGGCGGCGCGGCGACGGCGCGTCTGGGATCGAAACTCGCATGTGCGCGCTGCCGGGCACCCTTGGAATTGGCAAACGACATCGCGCGCAACAACCGTTTTTCGTACCACCGCTGCCCCAATGGCCACGGAAGGCTCACCACGTTCCTGCATTTCCTGCGCGAAAAACAATTCGTGCGCGATCTCACCGTGGCCGAGCGCCAGAAACTGGCGGCCCATGTGCGGCAAATCAAATGCACCAGTTGCAGCGGGCCGATCGACATTGCGCAGCACGCGGCCTGTGCGTATTGCGGCGCGGCGGTGTCGGTGCTGGACAAGGAGGCCACGCAGAAGGCGCTCGATCACTACCTGCAGGAGAGGAAGCGCCAGGGTCAGCCGGTGCCGATATCGAACACGCCGAATCCTACCGATACGCGCCATCGCGATCTGGATTACCTGTGGTTCGATTTGGGCACGGATCTGGTCGGCGCCTTTGCGCGCCTTGCATCACGACCCGCAAGTGCATGGACCGGTGCGTCACAGGCCATTCCCGTGGGCGCAATGACCGGTGCAGCGGTGGATTCGGCAGCTGCATTGCCGACGTTGGACGAGGCGCTGAGCGGCAGCGGACTTGGCGAGAGTTTGTCGCTGGCGCCGATGGACCATGCGGCGGCGTCACTATCGGATGCAGTGAGTGGAGACCTGCTGGCGTCGGTCACGGTTGCCGCGAGTTCAATCGGCGAGGGTGCGGGTTCGATCGCGGAAGGTGCGGTGGGAACCGCTGCTGAATCAGGATTGGTCGACTTGGTCTCTGACGGGATCGGGTCGATCGTCGAGGGATTGTTCAGCTAAAGTACGCGTGGAACATGTCGTCCCCGCTTGGCGCCACCCTTGTGGTGGTTCGCGGGAACGACGGAATTGAGAACGCGCCTCGTTACCCTACCCCCGAAACGGATGATTTACCACGATCGTCTCCGCGCGATCCGGCCCGGTGGAGACGATGGCGATCGACGCGCCGACCAATTCTTCGATGCGCTTCAAATACGTTTGTGCGTTTTTCGGCAACGCGTTCCAGTCCTTGATGCCCACTGTGGATTCGGTCCACCCAGGGTGATCCTCGAACACCGGCTCGCAACGCTCGATGCTGTCGGCGCCATAAGGCAACACGTCGGTCACCTGTCCATCAACTTTGTAGCCGGTGCAAATGCGCAGCGTGGGCTGGCCGTCCAGCACATCGAGCTTGGTGATGCCCAGCCCATTCAGGCCATTGATCTGCGCCGCACGTTTGAGCGCAGCCGCATCGAACCAACCGCAGCGGCGCGGGCGGCCGGTGACGGATCCGTATTCGTTGCCACGCTTTCTCAATTGCTCGCCGATGTCGTTTTCGAGTTCGGTCGGAAACGGCCCGGAGCCGACGCGCGTGGCATACGCCTTGGTGATGCCCAGCACATAGTTCAAGGCCTGCGGCCCGACGCCCGCGCCCGCACTGGCCTGGCCTGCGAGGCAGTTGCTGGACGTGACGAACGGATAGGTGCCGTGGTCCACGTCGAGCAGCGCGGCCTGCGCACCTTCGAACAGGATGCCCTTCCCTGCCGCCATCAATTTTGCGAGATCGCCGGATACGTCCGCGATCATCGGCTTCAAGCGCTCACCCATCTTGAGCGTGGATTCGTACACCGCATCCACCGTCACCGGATTGGCCTTGAGGTAATTGACCAACACGAAGTTGTGATAGTCCAGCACTTCGATGAGTTTTTCCTTGAAGCGCTCCGGCGCGTACAGATCGTGCAGGCGAATGGCGCGACGTGCAACTTTGTCCTCGTAACACGGTCCAATGCCGCGACCCGTGGTGCCGATCTTCCCTTCGCCCTGCTTGGCTTCTCGCGCCTGATCGACCGCGACGTGATACGGCAGGATCAATGGGCAGGCCTCGGAAATTTTCAGGCGCGAGGCGACGTCGATTCCGGCGGTGGTGAGTTCGTCGATCTCCTGCAGCAAGGCCTGCGGCGACAACACCACGCCGTTGCCAATGTAGCAGGTGACATGCGGGTGCAGGATGCCGGAGGGGATGAGGCGCAGGATGGTCTTCTTGCCGTTCACCACCAGTGTGTGGCCGGCGTTATGTCCACCCTGGAAGCGCACCACGGCGGCGACTTCCTCAGTCAGCAAGTCAACGATTTTTCCCTTGCCTTCGTCACCCCATTGGGTACCGATGACAACAACGTTCTTGGTCATGATGTTCTTCCAGAAGCAGGATTTAAGAAAACGGAACGGCTAGCCATTGGCCGTCCTGCAAAACCAACTGACGATTGCAGCCTAGCTCAAGGTCGTGGGCCTCGTGCCCGGGCAACCGAATCACCACTGTTTCGCCCTTGGCACGCAATGTGCCAATCGCCGCGCGCAAGCCGGGATCCGAATGGGCCGGCGCGAGGATGGCCCCGCGGGCGCTCTTCTCCGGCACGATCGGAAGCAGCGATTTCAAGTCCATGCTGAAGCCGGTCGCCGCACGGGCACGCCCGAACGCCTTGCCGAC
>JBGAUM010000142.1:0-6436 GCA_044228625.1 Usitatibacteraceae bacterium
ATGCCCGCGCGCGCGCTCTCAACCTTGACCAACTTCATCGCAACCGGTGAGTCGATCTGCATATAGGCCGCCGAGACCTGCGCACCCGGTATCGTCGGCTTGACCCACGCGTCCTTGACGGCGGGCGGGTTGGCAATGGCGAGACAAGGCAAAAGCACGGCGACGAATCGTGTCAGTGAGCTGGGTTTCATGAGTCGAGGAGAGAGTCGAGGTGAAGGTGTGCGGCGGCACGGTTTGCTGCGCCTTCCGGATTCCCATCAAAGGGCAGTTCTCCCAATAGCGGGGCGCCAAGATGCTGCTTCAACGTAGACAGATTTTCATCGTAGGCGTTCATGCGCTCGACGAGGGTATTGGCGATCCAACCGGCCAACGTGAGCCCCCGTGCGCGAATCGCCTCGGCGGTGAGCAAGGCGTGATTGAGGCAGCCCAGGCGCATGCCGACCACGAGCACCACATCCAGATGCAGCTTGTGTGGAATCTCCGCCATCGATAGCTCGGCTGCCAGCGGAACCAGAAACCCGCCCGCACCTTCAACCAGAATCGTGTCGGCCCGCTCCGCCAGCTGGTTGAACGCGGTATGGATGACTGAAAAATCGGGCTGGATGCCCTGACGTGCCGCGGCGATATGCGGCGCAATCGCCTCATGGAAGCAGTAAGGATTGACGAGGTGCAACGGGTACCGGTGATGCGTGATCGCCTGATAGGCAGCCACATCCTCGTTCATGGCCATACCCGCGCTTTGGACGGTGCCCGCTGCCACCGGCTTCATCGCGGCGACGTCAAGACCGCGGGCTTGCAAGGCAGTGATCAATGCGCAGGTTGCGAAGGTTTTGCCGACTCCGGTGTCGGTGCCGGTGATGAAGAGGTTATTCACGGGTCACCATGCGTTTGAATTCATCAATGGAGATTCCCACCGATCCGTTCAAGGCGCGCTGCTTTTCCAGGGCCGGCCGCCACGCATGGCCGTAAACGACTTCGTAGGTGGCGGGCAAGCGGCCGTCGCGCCGGAACGATTCATAAGTCTCCACCATTTTGGCCCAGCGCGACTTGCCCATCAGCCCGCGCGAGCGGTCTGGAAGAACATTGTGGGCGCCGATGCCCTTCAGTTCGGCCAACAGCGGCTTAAGGTCGGCGTAGGTCAAGGTCAACACCTCCTGGTCCATCACCGGATCGGCGAATCCAGCGTGCACCATCATGTCCCCCAGGTCGTGCATGTCGACAAACGTATTGACGTGCGGTGCCTGGTCGATCGCTTGAAAGGCCGCGCGCAATTCCTTGAGCGTGTCCGGGCCAAAGGTGGTGAACATGAGCAATCCGCCGGGTTTCAAGACGCGCGCCGCCTCGGCAATGGCGCGCTCGGCATCGCACCACTGAAAGGTCAGGCTCGAGATCAAGGCGTCGAAGGTGCCGGGCGCAAACGGCAGGCGCTCGGCATCCCCGCAAGAAAGCACCACTTCAACGCCACGGTTCAAAAGGCGGTCTGACCACGAACGCCGGGTCGCCTCGCGCGTGAAGGTAAGCATGGGAAGCGCCAGGTCGCAGGCGACGATGGTTGCAGCGGGAAAACGTGCCGCCAGTTTTCGCGTCACGGTACCCGTGCCACAGCCGAGGTCCAGGACGCGGGCGGGCTGGAGCTTGATGTATTCGAGGCGCTCAAACAAACGATCCGCCACTTCACGCTGCAGAAAGGCGTTCGCGTCATACGTCGATGCGGCGGCTGAAAACGACCGGCGCACCGCCGACTTGTCGGGGAGAGGCGGCGTGCTCATGCGTCCAGGAAATTCGTCACATGCGCGAGGAATTCCTCGCGGTGCGACAGGAACGGGGCATGCGCAGCGCTCTGCATCAGGCAGGGCTTCGCGTTCGGAAGCGTGCGCGCAAGCCAGGCCGCGGTGTCGGGTGACGTGAGGGCATCATGCGTGCCCTGGACCACCAGGGCCGGATGCTCAATGGTCGGAATGGCGGCGCGAAGGTCGCTGGTTGCAAGAATCTCCAGGCTGGCGGCCAGCGCCGCGGGGGCGGGTTCGCCATGGGCGCCCACAGCCTGCTGCAGGGCTCGAATCACCTCGCGCATGTGGGGCTGGTTGAGCGCTTGCAGGGCCAGGAAATTGCGAATCGTGGCCGCGTAGTTCGTGGACAGCCGCCGGGCAAAATCGGCCAGTACTGCACGCGGCTTGCCGTGCGTCCATCCGTCGCCTTCAACGAACCGCGGTGTGCAACAGACGGTGATCAGTTTGCTGACGCGCGCGGGATATTTCGCGGCCAATGCCAGTGCGGTATGGCCGCCGAGCGACCAGCCCATCAGGTGGCTCTTGGCCGGCAGTGCATGGTGCACGGCATCGACAAACGCCTCGCGGGTGGAGACCGGCGCGCCGGGTGAGCGACCGTGCCCGGGCAGGTCGACAATGTGCAGCGTGAAATGCTGCGCGAGGGATTCGCGCACGCCGTTCCAAACCGCGCCATTGAGTCCCCAGCCGTGCAACAGTGCCAAGTCCGGCCCCCGACCGGTGACCTCCACGAATACCGTCATACCGGAACTCCAATATGCTGGACCTCGAGTTCCAGCAGTGCGGTGGCCAGGTCGAGCAAATCATCCGCCGTATGCTCCGCCGTGATCGACACGCGCAAGCGGGCCGTGCCCTGCGGCACGGTGGGTGGTCGAATGGCCGGGACAAACATGTGGCGAGCCATCAGCGCCTCGCTCATGGCCAGCGCGTTTGCGTTGGTCCCGACGATGACGGGTTGTATGGCCGTCATCGAGTACGGCAGCTTGGCCTGCCGCGGTTTGAAGCTGTCAGGGAAGAAATCGATCAACGCACGCAGATGGGTCAATCGCTCGCGCTCGTGCTGCAGGATATCCAGACTCGCCTGCATGGCGGCAGCAATCGCGGGCGGTGTGGCGGTGGTGAACAAATAGCTCCGCGCCGACTGCAAGATCCACTCGATGGTGTCTGCCGTTCCTGCGACAAAGGCGCCATACCCACCCATCGCCTTGCCGAGCGTCGCCATGTAGACGATGCGGTCGGCGTGCGTTTTCAAGTCGATGTTGAAATGCTCGAGGACTCCGCGTCCCCGATAACCGAGCACGCCAAACCCGTGTGCATCGTCGAGCACCAGCAAGGCATCGTGCTGCTGGGCCAGCGTCAACAGGGCGGGCACATCGGCCACGTCGCCATCCATACTGAACACGGCGTCGGTGACGATCAGCTTGCGGCCGCCCGTCGTTGAAGACTCCAGCAGTGACGAAAGCTTTTTCAGGTCACCATGCGCGTAGCGTTTGAAGGTGGCATTCGAAAGCAATGCCCCGTCGTTGAGGCAGGCATGGTTCCATTTGTCTGAAAAGATCACATCGCCGCGGCCGGCGAGGGCGGTGAGGATGCCCAGGTTGGCCGCATAGCCTGACGAGAACAGCAATGCCTTGGGCAAGCCTGCAAAGTCCGCCAATCGCTCTTCAAGGTCGTGATGCGCGCGCATGTGACCGCAGACCGCATGCGACGCCGCGGCGCCCAGCCCGAATTTTTTCAATGCGCGCATCGCGGCCTCCACCACTTTTGGATGCGCTGCGAGGCCCAGGTAATCGTTGCTCGCGAAAGACATCACGCGCTGGCCATCGATGACCATCGACGCACCCTGCGATCCGTCGACGAGCCGCCGCACGCGCAACTGATCAGCCAGTGCGAGCTCGGAAAGCAAACCTGAGAAGTCGGGCGATGTCACTAAAGGTGGGGTAACAGGGTCAAACACAAGCACTGACAAGGCGTTTGGGACATTTTTGGCCCGTTCGCCGCACCGGCACTGGAGTTTTACAGCGGCGCAATGCCGAGTTTGTCGAACAACGACTGGTCGCGCGCCACGTCCGGGTTGCCGGTGGTCAGCAGTTTTTCCCCATGAAACACGGAGTTGGCACCGGCCAGGAAACACAAAGCCTGCGTCGCTTCATTCATCTCCTGACGGCCTGCAGACAATCGCACAAAGCTGGCCGGCATCGTGATGCGCGCCACCGCGATGGTGCGCACAAACTCACTCCAGTCGATGGCCGGCTCGCCCTGAAGCTTGGCATGCAACGGTGTTCCCTCGACTTGCACCAGGAAATTGATCGGCACCGATTCGGGCGGCGGATCCATATTGGCGAGCTGTGCGATCAAACCCACGCGCTCGGCACGCGACTCCCCCATGCCGACGATGCCGCCGCAACACACATGAATGCCGGCGTCCTTTACCCGCGACAACGTATCCAGGCGGTCCTGATAGTCACGTGTGCTGATGATCCCGCCATACGCTTCCGGGGCGGTATCGATATTGTGGTTGTAATAGTCGAGGCCGGCAGACTTGAGTTGCTCGGCCTGGCCGTCCTTGAGCATTCCGAGGGTGCAGCAGGCTTCCAGCCCCAGCGCCTTGACCTCGCGCACCATGTCCAGTACGGGATCCAGATCGCGTTGCTTCGGCCCGCGCCAGGCGGCACCCATGCAGAAGCGCGTGGCCCCGGCGGCCTTGGCCGCCTTCGCGGCCCGCACGACTTCATCGACCGAAAGGATCGACTCGTTCTCCATGCCGGTATGGTGCCGAGCCGCCTGCGGGCAATAGCCACAGTCTTCGGGACACCCACCGGTCTTGATCGACAACAGGGTCGAGCGTTGCACGGCATTGGGATCATGATGGGTCCGGTGGACGGTTTGCGCCTGATGCATCAGGTCGGCAAACGGCAGGTCAAACAGCGCGGCAATCTTTGATCGCGGCCACCGGGCCTCCTGATCACGCGAGGAGTGCGGGACGGCAAAATGGATCGGCTGCGCGGTCTCGGCGGCGGCGGCAGTGGTGCTCAAGGGTGTCTCCAGCAAGGAACCTGAATGGTGCATTATCTCTGGAGAATCACTCAACGAACGCCTAAAAAATAGGCAATTCAGATTTTTTGAAGGACGAATGTCGAAACTGGCCCAGCCCGTTCGTCATGGAGGACCATCGGCCAAAATGCAGGTCCTTCGCCGATGTCCCATTCAACCCAGGAGACTCACATGGAATACATGTTGTTGATTTATGCCGACGAGAAGGCATGGAACGCGCTGTCCGCGGACGAGGTGAACAAAATCATGGCCGATTACGGCGCCTACACCCAAGAACTGATTGCCACGGGCGTCATGCGCGGCGGATCGGAACTTGCGCCGGTGTCGACCGCCACGACGGTGCGAGTTCGCAATGGGAAGTCGTTGACCACGGACGGGCCCTTTGTGGAGACCAAGGAACAACTGGGCGGCTCTTACCTGATTGATGTGCCCAACCTGGACGAGGCCATCAAGTGGGCGGCCAAAGTCCCTTCAGCAACCATGGGCTCGATCGAGATCCGGCCGCAAGTCGATCACAGCGGCGGCTGATCCGGCATGTTTGCCCGCGCACTCGATCAACTCCATCGCCGGTCGGGTGCGCGCCTGCTGGCCCAGCTGATTCGCCGTGTGGGCCGGTTCGACGTGGCGGAAGACGCATTGCAGGACGCGTTTTCGCGCGCATTAATCGATTGGCCGTTGTCCGGCACCCCGAAGAACCCAGAAGGATGGCTGATGCGGGTGGCGCTGCACCGCGCCATCGACCAACTGCGGCGCGAGCGGCGTCAAATTCCTGACGGTGAAGATACGCTGGCTGCGCTCGTCGCCGACCTTCAATCTCTGGATGCTGGAGAGTCGCCGGATTGGCCCGACGAACGCCTGAAACTCATCTTTGCCTGCTGTCATCCGGCGATCGCGCCCTCCGCGCAAGTGGCGCTGTCGCTGCGGACCCTGTGCGGGCTCACCACGGCGGAAATCGCGCGCGCATTCGTGGAGTCCGAGTCGACCACCGCACAGAAACTGGTTCGCGCCCAGCGCAAGATTGCCGATGCCCGCATTCCTTACGCGATTCCCGGCCCGGAGGAGCTGGCGGAGCGGTTGGCAACGGTGTTGGCCGTTATCTATTTCGTCTTCAACGAGGGGTATGTCGCGTCGCATAGCGATGCACTCATGCGTGTGGACCTGTGTGTGGAAGCGATTCGATTGGGGGCGCTGCTGGCCGAATTGATGCCAGACGAGCCCGAGGTCCAGGGGCTGTGCGCGTTGATGGAGTTTCATCACGCACGGCGCGCCACACGCTGCGATTCAGACGGCGCATTGGTGCCGCTGGAAGAGCAGGATCGCAAGCATTGGGATCGGTCGGCGATCGAAGCCGCCGACGCACGGCTCAAACGGGCGATGACGTACGAACGCCCCGGCCCCTACCAATATCAGGCGGCGATCGCCGCGCTGCATGCAAAGGCACCCAGTGCCGGGGAGACCAACTGGCCGCAAATTGCCCTGCTGTACCGTGCATTGCAGACCCACGTGGAAACTCCGATCGTTGCCCTCAATGCTGCCGTGGCTTGGGCGATGGCGGGGCACCTGGACGAAGGGTTGTCGCGCATCGACGCATTGGC
>JBGAUM010000143.1:0-6595 GCA_044228625.1 Usitatibacteraceae bacterium
GACCCGGATATTTATGCTGCTGGCGATGCAGTCGAAATCAAAGACTTTGTCAGCGGTGAAGCGACAGCCGTTCCGTTGGGCGGGCCCGCCAATCGTCAGGGTCGGCTGGCAGCGGATCACATTTTTCGACCGGACCAGACCACGCCCTACACGGGCGCTCTCGGAACTGCCATTGTGCGCGCGTTCGATGTCGCTGCCGGCCTTACCGGTTGGTCGGAGAAGCGCCTTCGCGCCGCGGGCCGCGCGTATCGCGCTGTTACCGTCAACGACAACCACCACGCCGGTTACTATCCTGGCGCGAAGCCGCTTCTGTTGAGATTGCTCTGGGAGCCTGAAACTGGTCGCGTGCTCGGGGCGCAAGTCACCGGCTTCCTCGGCGTTGACAAACGTATCGACGTGTTGGCCACTGCCATCACCGGCGGCCTGACCATTGATGCCCTGGCGCAACTCGAACTTGCCTATGCCCCGCCGTTCGGTGCGGCCAAGGACATAGTTAACTTGGCGGGCTTCACCGCTTGCAATGCCCGCGATGGCCTCGTGACTCCGATTGACGCAATCCCTAACGACCCGAACGTGCAGGTGATTGACACCCGTCCACCCGCTTTAGTGCAAGCCCATCCGCTGACCCAAATGCGGTCAGTTAACATCCCGCTGACGGCCCTGCGGCAAAGGCTTGGCGAACTGGATCGCAATCGCCCGGTCGTGACAGTATGCGCTCTCGGTAAGACCGCGTATTTCGCCGCCCGCATCCTGGCGCAAAACGGATTTCAAGTTTCGGCGCTCACCGGCGGCATCCGTGCGCACTTTGACCCGCGCTCGCCCGCCAAATTGCCAACGGCCTAAGGTGGATCATTTGGGATAACTGATTATGGAGTGGACCATTCTTTGGATTGTGGGGATTGCCGTCGTGGCGATATTGTTCATGAAGCGCGCGGCTTCGGCCTCGCCGGAGGTGTTGCGCAAGCATGTGCAGGAAGGCGCGGTGGTGATTGATGTGCGCTCGCCTGAAGAATTCCGCAGCCGGCACCTGCCCGGAGTGGTGAACATTCCGCTCAACGAGTTGCGGGGCCGGGTGCCGCGACAGGTGCCGGACCAGAACAAGGTCTTGTTACTGCATTGCGAGAGCGGTATTCGCAGTCTCAATGGGCTGCGGCAACTGCAACGCTTGGGCTACAAGAACGTGTTCAACCTTGGTTCTTACGGGCGGGCGAAACAAATCGTGGGCGGCAATGCCTAATCCCGTTGGAATTCAAAAACCGCCCCGACGCCTGCCGGACGGCAGATGTCTGGTAACGCCTGCCACAGTTGAGCCGTTGCCGGCCAGCCGGTGCAGTGAATGGGAGCGAGGCATTCGAGGTTGGTTGAGCGTAGTCGGTTGATGGTTTGTTGAATGCGTTCTTCACTGGCAGCCGCCAGATGCAGTCCGCCAATCACGGCGCACACCGGTTTTCCGCCGGTCAGATGTTGAACGTGATCAAGAGTGTTGACGACTCCTGAATGGGCGCAACCAAGTAACAGGATGACCCTGCGACCGAGGTCAATCACCAGAGCTTGATCGTCAAGCAACGGATCGGAACGTAGGCCATCGGCATCTAGATAAAATGCGCCTCCGGTATCTTCGTAACTGGTGGGGCGCGGGATTTCTCCAGTAACAAAAACTCCGTCCATGACGCTAGTGCAACTGCTGGTTTCGACGTAATTACGTCGGGCATACAGTGCCTGCGCCGTTTTCGGATTCATGCCTATGAACCGCGTCTTACCCTCGGGACTCTTGCTGTATTTATTCTCAAAGGCGGCAGGATGGAGGAAAACCGGCGCATTCGGCGCGACCTCCAGAAACGCGGGCAAACCACCGGTGTGGTCGTAGTGACCGTGGCTCAAAACGATAACTTCCAAACGGCCCAGCGGGACGCGCAAGGTTTCCGCGTTCATAAGCGTCAGGTCGGTCTGACCGGTATCGAAGAGCAGGCTGCGTTGCCCGATTTGAATGTGAAAGGACAACCCGTGTTCGGCGACGAGTCCTCGGCGGTGAACGCTGTTCTCCACGAGCACCGTAATGCAAATGTTTTCACTCATGTTGCATCATAAATTTGCCGGTGGCGCTTGCTTTGACTGTGCCGCCTTGGGTGAGTTCCGCCCGCAGTTGATAAATGCCGTGCGCGTCGTCCTCCAAACGGGCGTGCACCGACACTTCCTCAGCGGCTGCGACGCTCACGTGGTAACGCACTTTTAATTCAACGGTCAGGGCAGCCCGTCCTTGGGCAAACAAACAGTTGGTCATTGCTCCATCGAGTAACGCTGCGATCACCCCGCCATGAAGCAATCCCGAATAGCCTTCCAAGGCGGAGTGCCCAAGAAATTTTGCGCTAACACTTCCGTCCGGTTGCGAAGAATAGCGCAACGCCAACCCCATCGGATTCGAGCCGCTGCAAACGAAGCAGAATGGGTGTGCCTCGGTTTGCATGTTTAAAAGACGTTTTTGGGCAATATCCGGATCAGTTGATGTCGTCATCGCTGCTTGACCAAGCACCGGCAGTGCCATCTAAACGAAGCTGGATAAAGTTGGGTTTTCACTGGCAATATCGCTTGGAGACGGCCCAACGCGCCACGTCACGAAAGGCCAACCGTGGCAAAATGCCATTGCGAACGCGCGCTCGTAAGCAGATGCTGGTATGGCGGATTCACCTTCCGCATGAATGCCAGAAACTCTTCACAACCAGTTACTCGATTCCGTGCCCGACGGTGTTTTTACCGTGGACGCTGAATGGCGCGTCACGTTTTTCAATCGCGCCGCCGAGCAGATCACCGGCATTCGCCGGCAGGATGCGCTGGGGCGGCAATGCTGCGACGTGTTTCGTGCTTCCATTTGCGAAAGCGCGTGCGCCTTGAAGCAGACGCTTGCCACTCATAGGCCGGTGGCCAACAAGGTGGTTTACATCGTCAACGCCAAGGGCGAGCGGATTCCCATCAGCATTTCTACCGCACCGCTCAAGGACACGCGCGGCAAAGTCATCGGCGGCGTGGAGAGTTTTCGCGATCTGCGGCTCGTGAATGAATTGCGTCTGCAAGCCGAACAGCAGGATTCATTTTCCGACATCATCGGGCGCAGCGAGGACATGCGCCATTTGTTCGACCTATGGCCATCCGTCGCCGCAAGAGAGAGCAGACAAGCGCACGGAGGCAGTCGGCCAGCGATGCTGCGAAGTCTTCCGCGCCAGCATTTGCGAGATGGCTTTATTGCCTTGAAGCAAACGCTGGTGACGCACCGTTCGATTGCCAACAAGGTGGTTTACATTGTGAACGCCCAGGGCGAGCGCATTCCCATCAGCATTTCCACCGCACCGCTCAAGGATGCGCGCGGCAAGATGATCGGTGGGTGGAGAGCTTCCGCGACTTGCGGTTGCTGGCAGGAATTGCGCCGCGAGGCCGAGCAGCAGGATTCGTTTGCTGATATCATCGGGCGCAGCCGGCCCATGCGACAGCTATTCGACCTGCTGCCCGCCGTGACCGAAAGCGACAGCACGGTGTTGCTCGAAGGCGCAAGCGGGACAGGCAAGGAATTGTTCGCTCGCGCCGTCCATCAGCTTTCTCGCCGGCATGCGAAGAAGTTTGTCGCCATCAATTGCGGCGCGCTCCCGGATACTTTGCTGGAGAGCGAGTTGTTTGGCTACAAGGCCGGGGCGTTCACCGATGCGCGCAAAGACAAGCCGGGGCGGTTTGCGTTGGCCGAGGGCGGGACACTCCTGCTCGACGAAATCGGCGATATCTCGCCCGCTATGCAGTCGCGGTTGTTGCGCATTTTGCAGGAGCGGGTTTATGAACCACTGGGTGGAGTTGAACCGGTGCGCGCCGATGTGCGCGTCATCGCCGCCAGCAACAAATCGCTCGATGCCCTCGTAAGCGAAGGCAAGTTCCGCGAGGACCTCTTCTACCGCGTCAACGTGGTGCGGCTGGAACTCCCCGCTTTGCGCGACCGGCGCGAGGATCTGCCTTTGTTGATTGATCATCTAATGGCGCGGTTCAACCGGCTCAAGGCACGGGACATCGCGGGCGTTTCGGATGCCGTGCTGGCGCGGTTGATGGAATACGATTTTCCCGGCAACGTGCGCGAACTGGAGAACGTAATCGAGCACGCGTTCGCGCTCTGTCGTGGCGGATTGATCGAAATGGCGCACCTGCCGCCCAAATTGCGCGGTGACGAAGCCGGTCTGCGCACCGGACTGCCGCCGGGGTTGACATTGGCAGCGATGGAGAAGCTGCTCATCCGCGATGCGCTGCGCAAGCATGAGGGTAATCGTGCCGCTGCGGCCCGCGAACTGGGCATTGATGCCAGCACGCTGTTTCGGAAGATCAAGGCGTTGGGGATCCGAGATCGAAGCCAGACGACCCCATCCGTTCAGCAGCGTATTCCCGGATAAGATCGCTCGTTTCGACGACCCGTTTACCAAAGCAGACCTTCCATGGCGTTAACGTGTTTGTGTTCAGCAGCAGCGTGCTCCTGCAGGCGCAGTTTTAGAGGCGACAACCGCGCTTGTTCTGCCTCGGATGCCAGCTGACGGTAATTCTTCTCGTCCTTTTGTTCTTGGTCGGCGTCGTGCCTCAGCATTTCGCGCTCGTTGGCAGGAGAAAAATGGGCTGATTTCAAGCGCGGCGTGCCGCCGAGGGCCACGATCTGGTCCGCGAGGTATTGAGCGTGTTCCAACTTCTCGCTGACATCGCGCAAGCACATTTGGCGGGCGACTTCATGGTCCGCATCGTTGAGGATAGCGGCCTCGATAAGGTAACGGGCCATTGTGCTGACTTCACGATTGAACCGTGCGTTAAATCGCTGGATAAGCGAAGCATTGTTCATGGCTCTGGATCCGGCGGGCCGTCGCTGGGCAAGCATTGAATCCTGCGCAACCCGGCAAAGCTAATTTCTCCAAGAGCGGAGACCATTCCGCGCGCCATTCTGTGGCACGGCTGTGCTGGCGAGGTATGTCGTGATTGAAATCCTCGGTGACGAATATGAACGCGAGCCGGGAACAATGACAGTCCCGATGCTGGTGCATTTACAGTTCCTGGTGCGCTCAGAAATTCCAGCCTGGTCGTTGAGCAAGTGCTGCTGGTGAACTGAGTGATGAAATCCAACAGCCCGTATGAACCTGATCACAGCCCGGAGCTGCAAAGGCGGCGATTGCAGAAACCACCGCGCTGATGCTCTTCGACGAGGGTCGCCGATACGTGCATCGACGTTGCGATGTCTCCCGGCCAGATGACGGCGCAGTTGCAGGGGCTGCTGGCGGATTACGCGCCCCATCCAAGGATGGCGGTCGCGCGATAAAGCGATCGTTCCTCCCGATCCAAATCTTCACCGAGTGCGGAATTGAGATCGTATAGATTCGCCATGCTTCCGGGTGTTTGCCGTGGCATCCCGCCATGCCTGGCCGACGTGTTTTGCGGCAAATCTTCTCACGGAGCAGAACCTGATCTGGAAATGTAACAAGTTTTAGCTGCTGGCACGCACTGTGCCCGTTAGCTGGCGTGATGGGCATAAGCCGGAGCACCTCGACCGTGTCTGTTAGACCCGGTGAGCGACAACCAGGAAAGGAGTTATGAATCAATACAGCATTTCAACCGTAGTTCAGCTGCCCTTCGGACGGGCGCTGCGCGAGACCCACCAGGCGCTCCAGGACGAGGAGTTTGTAATTATCACGGAGACTGATCTACAGGCGGAGTTGGCGGAGAAAGTGGGTCAACAGATTCGACCTTACACCATCCTGGGAGTCTGGGTGCCTTCGTGGGAATATCAGGCGTTGAGTCAGGAGCCCGACATCGGATTGCTCATGCCCAGCCATGTCTGCGTGTGGGAAAACGCCGATGGCAACTGCACGCTAGCGACCGCCGATCTCAAGCACCTTTGCCATGTCGAAACCAACGCGCCGCTGGCGCAAGCCGCCCGCGCGGTCAACGCCCGGCTGCGCGCGGTGGTGGCTTCAGTCCAAACGTCAGCGCTCACGGACAGACCGCAACTGGCGGCGAAGTGATTCACGTCGCAGCTGGCGACTGGAAATCACTGGCTCGCTGGTGGCACATGGAGGCTGCGGTTGTGCTTCCAGGCCGCACGCCGGGTCGTGGCGATTTGCCATGCGGCGATCTTCCCGCTGTGGCGATTCGCCACGGCCAACAAACTTCGGCCGATGTGGCCATTGGTTCGCCGAACTCGTGTTTCCGAGGATTCTTGATGCAAAGCGTGACCGGTCGCAGCTTGGCACGTGGCTTGCCATGCGGTGGTTGAGCAGTGCCATTCCCAGAATCGGCACGCAGGGAACAACCATATACGGGCGCTTATGAAAACACGTGATTCTTGGGCCACCTTGGCGACACTCCAATCGTTGTTTTTTTTTGCTGGCTTCTTGGTGGTGGCGATTTCAAGCCATGCGCAACCTGCGATTCACTCGGTCATGGTTGCTTACAACGGCACGGCCATGTGCCTCCAGTGTCACGGCGTGGGCGGAATGAATCCTGGCCCGGATCGCGCCGGCGAAATCATGAAAGGCGCCCACTGGACCTGGACGGCGACAAACCAGCCTTCCGGCCAGGCCCGGCAAGTGAT
>JBGAUM010000144.1:0-6339 GCA_044228625.1 Usitatibacteraceae bacterium
CTTGGGCCCAAAGTGGCCCAAGTGGCACACCAGTGCTTAAGTTTGCGTCGTCAGCCCTGCGCCTGCAGAAGTTTTTTCACACTGGGGACCATTACTTTCTTGCCGTGCACCTCGATGAGACCCGCTGCGGCCAAGTCGTGCAGGATGCGTGAGAAATGTTCCGGCGTCAGATTCAGGCGCGAAGCGATGGTGACCTTGCTGGTCGGCAGCGTGATCTCTGTGGTGTCATTGTCCTCGTCGTGCTCGCTGGCGTCGATGCGCATGAGGTAGCCAATCACGCGCTCGGTGCCGGAGCGCATCGAGTACGACTCCACATCGCGGATGAGGCCGTGCAGGCGGCGGCTCAGGCCCGCCAGCATCTTCTTCGCGAAGCCGGTGTTCTTTTCCAGCTCCGCGAACACGGTGGGTTTGGACACGTGCAGCAACAGCGAATCGGCCAGCGTTTCCGCGCTGACCACGTACGGCATGTCCATGAACATGATGGCCTCGCCAAACGTCATGCCGGGCCCGATGATTTCAATGACTTTTTCCATGCCCGCGGGAGAGGTGATCGAGAGTTTTACCTGGCCATAGAGCACGATCCAGAATCCTTCGCACACGTCGCCGCGACGGAACAGCGCCTCGCCCTTTTGAGCGTACTGGCGCCGGGTGCCGGCGGCCATGCGGTCGACCTCGTCTTTCGAGGCATCCCGCAGCAGCGGAATGTTGGCCAGGAAGTCGTGGACCGGGATGTCGGGGTGCGTCAAGGAAACTCCGCTGCAATAGCGCCGCAGTTCGCGCGGCGGTTTGGCTGGCGCGGCCGGAACGGGCGCTGCGCCGGGAAGGCTCGCCGGATTATGCCTCATCGCGCTGCGCCCATCCGGGAGCATCCGGCGCCCAGCAGGGCCATGCCGATGAGCGGCGTGAGCAGTGCGTGGGCCAGGGCCAGAATGAGTGGCCGCTCGTCGAGCAAGGCCAGTGCAATGCCGCCGGCAGATTGCATCGCGATCAACGCCAGCGCCAGAGTCGTCGCCCGCCGCGTGCCGGGCGATTTCGCCCACCAGGTCATCGTGCAGGACACCAGCGCGATGGCCACCGCGAGATGTGGCAGGAGCGCGTCAAAACGATGGGTCATGGCTTGCGCGCTCAACAGCGCCCCGAGCCCAGTTTGGGCCGCATATGCGATCAGCGTCCATCGCCCGATGCCGGGAAGCGGCAGGGCGCCAGGCCGGCCTTGCATCGTGACCCACCACCAGGTCTGGAACGCCAGCACCAGCGCAACCCCGCCGGTGACGTTGCCCACGGTCACGGCGTCGAATCGATACCCTGGCGTGAACGGTCCCAGCGCGGAGAGCACCACGGTGAGCAGCAGGATCACCGTGGCGATGCGCAGCCCTTGGTCTTTCGGCTGCGCCGTTGTCCTTGCGCGCCAGGCCAGCACAAAGGCCCAGGCCGCAAGTCCGCTGATACCCATCGCCGCGATGCGGTGCACCAGGCGCACGGGGTCCTCGACGGCCTGCGGAAGTGATGTCGATGCGATACCGTCCTGAAAGGTGGTGGCGAGCCGCAGCAATGCACTGGTGGCCAACACGGCCAGTGACAACAAGACACCGAGTGCGCCGATCACCACACGGCTGGCCAGGCGCTGCCGGGGGAAGGTTGCCCGCGATGGGGGCATGGAGTGGTCGGCGAGCATGTCAGCTTCTCCGTCCCGCGCGAATCGACTGCGCCACGACCACAAGGAACAACACCCCGCCAACGATGGCCACCAGGCCGCCCAATCCCATCATGCCCATGCCGGCGATTTCCGGTAGGGTGCGCAGGACCTGATCGGCACCGCCCACCTTGCGCTGCACGCCGTAACCCCCGGACCACACCAGTCCGACAATGTGCATCAACTGGCCCACGCCGTAGATGCCCGGTTGCCACGCGGCCAGCCGCGATGCCGGTGCCGCATGCCCAAATTGCGGCAACAGGCGATAGGTCATGCCCATCATTGCGAGGGTGACACCGACGATGCAGCCGGGGTAATGCGCCGGAATCTTCACGTTGCTGCCTGAGATCATGAAGCCGATAAGTCCGCCGGCGGTGAACAGGCCCAGTGAGGCGACGAGGCTTGCGCGCAAGGGGGCATCGGTGGCGGAGATGGATTTTTGCCGCCAAAGCGCGATGGCCAGCGCAAACGCAATTGGCGCGATGACGATGCCACCGCCAAAACGCATCAGCAATGTTTGCGCACGGTGGTGTTCGATGGAGGTCACCGGATACGCGGCGTAGGTCACGGGTGTGAGGAACACGGAGGCAAGCGCGATGGCGAAAAGGGCCGTCACCACGCGCGGAGAGAGCGGAAACGGCGCGCCGAAGGACGAGGCCAGCCACACCCAGCCGACCAGCATCAGGAGCGTATAGGTGAACTGCAGCACGTGCCCGCCCCCCCAGAACATCAGTTCGTAATGCACACGGGTGTCGAGTCCGGCCGGCAACTGCCACCACGAAGCGGCGAAGGCCAAGGCGGCGATGCCGGTGGACACGAGTGCCGCGTTCAGTCCGAAACGCAATGCGCCGTCGCCATCGAGCGCCACGCCGATAGGCCGCACCGTCGCCATCGAGCGCACGCAGAGCAGCACCATGCCCGCGCCGAACGCGAGGAGGCCCGCGATGAACACCGGGCCGTCCAGCACCGGGATGTAGTTGGCCATGACCGGCGTCGCGTGTTCGACGAAGGCGGACAGCGTCATGACCCCCGTGCCGGCTGCAGCCAGCGCAAAGGCCGCCCAGCCAATGCGAAGTCCGCGCGCGCCGCCCGTCATCGACCACAACGCCCCGCCGAAAGCGAGGAACCACACCAGGACCGAGAGGTCCACGTGCACCACCAGCGCCACGCGGAAGAAATCCGCCACGGGGAACAGGGATTGCAACTGGGGTGTGCGGGACAGCACGAGGAGGATCGAAAACAGGCCGGACGCCAGCAGGGCCGCCATCGCAAGTCCCAGCCATGCGGCCGTCAAGGTGCGGCGCGCATCGGTGGGAAACGCCAGGTCGAAGCCGGGCCCGGCAGACGTCCCGTGGCGCGGGGTTGCGGCGGCCGGTGCGTTCAAGAGGAAGTGGGGGACGAGCGTGGTCATGAGGGTTCTCCCGCGATGGGTTCCGTGGAGCGCGACATCAAGTGTCGGGATGCTTCGAGAATGACAGCCGGGCTGGCGCGTTCGGTCAAAACGACAAGGCGTTCGCGCGGCGCCATGCGCTTCAAATGCGGTTCGCGTTGCCCCGCGATGCGTTCGGTGACCCAGCGCATCCCCAGCCGGTATTCGCAATTGCAATTGCCGCATCCGGCGAGCACCACGCCCGCCACGCCTTGGCGCAGGGCGTAGTCGATGAACGATGGCGGTAGCATGCCCAGGCATTCGAGTTCGATCGGCAACAACGCACCGGCGTCTTCTCCGCCTGCGCCAAACCGGCAATGGCAGACCAACACGGTGTCCGCTGCCTTGCGGCGCTTCAGGCCATCCCTCAGGGCGGAGCGCAACTGGCCCACAGGTTGATCCGCCAACTCGATGCCGGAGATCAGGTCGTCGATGCGCCTAAACGGCGTCGACGACGGGCACGCACCCACGCAAATGCCGCATGCCGTGCAAAGGTCGGGGTCGACCACCGCCTCGCGCGGATGCTTGCGGCCGTCGGTGCGTGGAGACATGGTGATGGCACCAAACGGGCAATCCGCCGCGCACCGGCTGCACCCATTGCAATTGGCAAGATCCACCACCGCCGGTTGCGGCGCGGTGCCGGCCTTGGCCAACCAGGGCAGCGCAGCGGTCAGCACCGTGAGCGCGGCCAAGCCTGCCCAGGCCCACGTGCCGGAGGTGGCGTCGGCCACCACCAACGGCAACAGGAAGAACCAGTCGATGGACATTTGCGCCGGCATGAAATGCGGGTCCGCCAGGCCCAGGCTCTTCGCGGGCACGTGGAGGCCCAGGACTACGAGGAGGGCAACCAAACCCAGCGCCGCGTCGCGCGCGGGCCACAGGTCGGGAAAACGAACACGCTGCAAGTGCGTCCACAGCGCGCCGATCAGGAACAGCGGAACGCCGATGTGCAGGAACATCACCAGTGAGAAAAAGCGGTCGTTCAGCGCATCGGCGACCAGGAAATTGCGGACCACCCCGTCCCCAACCAGGGGCAGCGCCTGCAGCCATTCGGCAGTGGCCATGACGCTCTGCAGGGACCGCGCGTCCCACAGGAGCCAAAGACCGGTCAGGCCGGAAACCCAGGCCAGCCAGACCAGTGGCACGCCCGTGAACCAGGAGAACCAACGGGCCCCGCGATAGTGGCCGCGCAGCAGCTCGCGCAAGAGGTGAAGCACCATCAACACCATGAACGCATCCGCGCCGTAGCGATGCAGGCCGCGCAATACCGCACCCAGGCCGCTCGGGTCATTCTGCAGCCGCAGGCCCGATTGATACGCACCATCGATGCTCGTGTCGTACAGCGCGTAGGTGACGACGCCACTCGCGACCGTCACGGCCAGCGCCCAGGTGGCAAGGGCCCCGAGGTGGCGCCACGGATTGACGCGCGGCGCAAATCCGCGTGCGAAAAAGGTGTCGATGGCCTGGTCCATTTGCGCGAGCGGTTTCACATTCAACCCTTCGAGAACACCAGGCCGCCGGCCGCCGGCAGGAAATCGACCAGCAACACTTGGCCGGGGGCAAGGTCGATCGTGGCCTCTTTCACGTGGTTGAAATTGCCCGACGCCTGGTCCGAAAGTCGCGCAGTGAAGCGATGCGACCCGGCCGGCACCGCATCGCGCCGGTACACGGTGGCCGCGCCATCCTTGTGCAATCCGCCGGGCGGCAGGTCGATGCGATGCAACGGCTGGCCGTCGAGGTCGAGTTCAAAGCGCACGACCGCGCGTTCGCGCGGGCAATCAAGCTTGCTGCGCATGTTGGCAGGAAGCTTTGCGAGTTCCGCCGCGCTGCGTTCGCGGCACGGCGACTTCAATTGCGCGGCGTGGCTGAAGGACAGTTTGACGATGGCTTCGGCGTCCCCGCGAAGGCGGTAGGCGGGGGACGAGGAGAAGACTCCAATGAACGCGGCGAATCCGGCAAGCACCATGGCCTGCAAAGCAACTCGCGCAGGCGCGGGCCATCCGCGCGCGGTGGGCTCAGGCATGCGCGCCTCCGAGTTTCACCATCTGTGCCGTGGACGAGGTGAGCGGCGCATGCGGCGACAGGTGGAATGCGTCGGAAAAACAATCGTCCGCCGAGATGCCGCGCCCGATGAAGGCCGGTGTGGCAGCGGCGACCATGCCGACCGAACCGCAGGCGTACACCTGGTGACGCGACAGGTCGGGGAAGTCCTCGAGGATCGCCTCGTGAACCAGCCCGGTGCGGCCCGTCCACTGGTCCTCGGGATGGGCGTCCGAGACCACGGGAATGAATTTGAAATTGGAATGCTCGCGTTGCCATGCTTCGAGGCGATCCACCATGTACATGTCTGCGGGGCGCCGCACGCCCCAGTAGAGGGCCATCGGCCGGGTCAGTCCGACCCAGAACGCGTGCTCGAGCATGCTCTTTACAGGCGCAAAGCCGGTGGAGCCGGCCACGAAAATAATCGGCTTGCCACCCTCTTCGCGCAAGGTAAACGCGCCCAAGGGTCCCTCGAACACCAAGCGATCGCCCACCTTCAGGGTACTGAACACTTGTGGAGTGAAGCGGCCGCCCTCGATGCGTCGCACATGCAGCTCGATGTCGCCCGTGGCGCTGGCCTCGTGAGGCGAGGTGGCGAACGAAAAGCTACGCTTGGCGCCGTCGTCGAGCACGATGTTGATGTACTGGCCGGCATGGAAGTCGAGTGGCCCGCCGGACGTGACCCTGAGCGTCACGCGCATGACATCCGCAGCCAGCGGTTCGAGCGCGGTGACGACCGCCTCGTAGCGATGGGTGGGCGCGCGCGCCGCGTTTGCATCAGGGACGTAGCCGATTTCAAGGTCGCTCTCCGGCACGGCGCGGCAGAGCAGGACCTTGCCGGCGGCGCGATCGGCCTCCGTGAGGGCCGCCGGCTGGAAAGGCTGCATCCGCACCTCGCCCGACACGATTGTGCATACGCAGCGTCCGCAGGCGCCGTTGCGGCACTCGTAGGGCATCGGCAGTCCCTCGCGCAACCCTGCATCGAGCAGCGTTTCGCCGGCGCGCACGCTGAGGATCCGCTCGTCCGGGTGGATCGCCACGTCGAAGGCGCGCGGATTCCCGCGCCGGCCGATCCAGGGCAGCGCCGCCATCAGGGCCGCGCCCATGGCGATCGCAATCCAGGTTCCCGCCACGTGGCCGTCGTGCGCCAGCGCCAGCACCGGCAGGTAGAACCAGT
>JBGAUM010000145.1:0-6176 GCA_044228625.1 Usitatibacteraceae bacterium
GAATGCGTTAGCAGCGCACGCAAAAGATACTGCTCGTTCCAACTGCGATTCATGTCGATGACCCAGTCGCGGGGGTAATCCAAAGGAAGGAATACATCGTGCACATGAATTCGAACGCCGGGCTTCAACCGCGGGAGTACATCCAGAAACAAGTAGTTGACGTCGCTACCCGTCTTGGAGACGTGGGATGAATCAATAAAAAGCACGTCACCGGCATCGAGCTGACCAAAAAAACCTATCGGCACATCTTGCGCCTTGGTCACCATCAGCTCGGCGATTCCCGGGATACCTTTCTGGAGAAATTCGCGCGGGTATGGCTCTATGCAAGTGATGTGAGATTTGCCATTGAGGAATCGGCGGTTGATGTCGGCCATCAGGAGCGATGAAAACCCTGAGCCCACTTCAACGATTCTTCTCGGCGCCCACGCACGCAGCAAGACAAACAACGCCCGCGAGTCCAACCAGCTGAACTGGGAATTTTGGGTGTAAAAACAGTGTGGTTCCGCAACCTCTGTTTCATGTTCCGGGTAGTCATACTCCGACATGAAGCGCGGAAACCACGAGGTCAAAACTTCGCGATGAAAGGCGTCGTTGAAATCAATGCCCGGCAAATCTGGCAGCGCTCCGGGCCACACTTGTGACGCGCGAGTGGCGACTTCCGCCGGATCAACGATCGGTGAGTAAAAATGCCCTGCAGGAAATGCGAGGCGTGTTTCCGTTTCGCTCATCGGACTTGCAAGCCCCGTTCCAGATCCGCGCAAATGTCAGCCAAGTCCTCCAGGCCCACGGAAACGCGCAGAAGCCCCTCGCCCACGCCGGACAAGTCTCGCTCCTGCTGGCTGATGCGTGCATGGGTGGTTGTGGCCGGATGGGTGATGGTGCTCCGGGTATCCCCAAGATTGGCGGTCACGGAAATCAAGCGCACGCTATCGATGACGCGCCATGCAGCGGCCCGCCCGCCCACAACCTCAAAGGACAGGACTGCGCCCTGCATCGTCGCCTGGCGCATTGCCAATGCATGTTGCGGGTGGGACGACAAGCCGGGATAGTGCACCGCCTTGACGCCTTGTTGCTTGGCCAGCCACTCGGCCAAGCCCAGCGCCTGGCGCGAATGTGCTTCCATGCGGAGGCGCAGGGTTTCCATCCCCTTGAGGCACACCCATGCGTTGAACGGCGAAAGCGCCGGTCCGGCGGTCCGCACAAAGGCGTAGACGCTTTCAATCAATTCTTTTCGGCCGCACACGGCGCCTGCCAGGACACGGCCTTGGCCATCAAGCGACTTGGTCGCTGAATGGATCACCAGATCCGCGCCAAACTCCGCGGGGCGCTGCAAGGCCGGTGTGAGCAGGCAATTGTCCACGGCAAGCCATGCATTGTGTTGCTGGGCCATCTCCGCCAGTGCGGCAATGTCGCAAATCTCCCCGAGGGGATTCGACGGTGTCTCGCAAAACAGGAGCCGGGTGTTGGGTCTCAATGCAGCGCGCCATTCGTCAAGTCGAGACCCACGCACCCAGGTGGTTTCAATGCCAAATTTGGCGAGGATCTGGTCGAACAGCGGGACCACGGTGCCAAAGACACTTCGCGACGACACAACGTGGTCGCCCGCCTTTAGCAGGCCAAGCGCCGTACTGGAGATTGCCGCCATGCCGGTGGCTGTTGCCACGCAAGCCTCCGTTCCCTCCAACGCCGCCAGGCGGTCCTGGAACATGGTGACCGTCGGGTTGGTGAACCGGCTGTATAGGAACCCCGGTTCCTCGTTGGCAAACTTCCGCGCGGCCTCGGCGGCCGACTTGTAGGTAAAGCTGGAGGTCAGGAACAGCGCCTCGGAATGCTCCTGGAATTCGCTCGTCAACGTGCCGGCGCGTATGGCCAGCGTATCAAAAGCGGTCGGCGTTTTCTTGTCATTCATCGCGGTCTGTGGCCCTTTGGTTTGGTTGACCGGCGCCGGTCAAGCGGAAACGACATCATCGTTTCACGACCTATCGTTCGGCGACGGATAAACCCAAATCCAGTTGCTCGGCACGGGCCGGTTCGTCCGTCGCATCGATCGGATCTTCCCCGCGGTCGCGGCCCCGCTCCAAAACTTCGAGGTACGCGGCATCCACGCCGCCGGTGATGTATCGTCCGTCAAAGCAGGAGGCGTCGAATTCGGCAATGGCCGGATTGCACGAGCGCACATCGGCAATCAAGTCCTCGATATCCTGATAGAACACTGCGTCCGCGCCGATTTCCTTCGCAATCTGTTCGGCATTCCGGCCGTTGGCGATCAGTTCATTCCGAGTCGGCATGTCGATGCCATACACATTCGGAAACCGGACCGGCGGCGCAGCTGACGCAAAGTACACTTTTTTCGCACCACACTCGCGCGCCATCTGGACGATTTCCTTCGAAGTCGTCCCACGAACGATGGAATCGTCGACCAGCAGTACATTCTTGCCGCGGAACTCGATGCCCATGGCATTGAGCTTCTGGCGCACGGATTTTCGCCGTTCCTTTTGGCCCGGCATGATGAAGGTGCGGCCGATATAGCGGTTCTTGATGAACCCCTCGCGGTATTTCACGCCAAGCACCTGCGCGACCTCTACTGCTGACGGCCGGCTGGTATCCGGGATCGGGATGACCACGTCAATATCGAGTCCCGGATGTTCGCGCTGAATCTTGTTGGCAAGCGAGCGGCCCATCAGGGCGCGCGTTTCATAGACTGAGATTCCATCGATGACGGAATCGGGACGCGCGAGATAAACGTACTCAAAAATGCAGGGGCTGAGCTGCGGATTAACTGCGCACTGACGGTGGAAGAATGCCCCGCTGGTGTCAAAGAACACTGCCTCGCCCGGCGCCACGTCGCGCATGACGGTGAACCCCAGCGTGTCGATCGCGACAGACTCCGAAGCGACCATGAACTCGACGCTGCCATCTTCAAGGACGTTTTTTCCGATGACCAGGGGCCGAATGCCATAAGGATCACGAAACGCCAGCAACCCGTAGCCGGCAATCATCGCGACGATGGCATATGCACCCTTCGCCCGCCGGTGCACACCGGCCACCGCACTGAAGATTGCCTCCGGGTCAAGCCGAATGCCGCGCGCGGCCTCAGACAATTCGTGCGCAAGGACGTTGAGCAATACCTCGGAGTCCGAATTGGTATTGACGTGGCGTAGATCATCCTGAAAAAGCTCGCGCTGCAGTTCCTTGGTATTGATCAGGTTGCCGTTGTGGCCCAGCACCACGCCGAACGGCGAATTGACATAGAAAGGCTGCGACTCTGCAGCACTGGCGGCCGAGCCCGCCGTGGGATACCGGCAATGTGCGATGCCCATGGTGCCGGTGAGATCGCGCATGTTCCGCGTGCGGAACACGTCGCGCACCAACCCCTTGTTCTTGTGCATGTGGAAGGTGCGCCCGTCCGCAGTGACGATCCCTGCGGCATCCTGGCCGCGATGCTGCAGAACGGTCAGTCCGTCGTAAAGCAACTGATTGACGGGGCTCTTCGAAACGATGCCGATGATGCCGCACATGGTTACGCTCCTCGCAGGGCAGGCTTGGATGTGCCATCGCCACCGTAATGGATACGCGACGCGATGCTTTCCGGCAACAGAGTCTTGAGGCCCATGGCCACATGCGTCAGCCAGGGTGCCGTCACGGACTGTTTCCACCACGCGGTTTGTGGCAATTTCGACATGCCCGCCAACCACATGAACACCAGGACGATGAGCCCTGCGCGGGCCAGGCCGATTGCCCCGCCTGCGACCCGATTCAAGCCATCCAGGCCAAAGCGGCGCAACAACTCCGTCAACAAACTGGCCACCAACGAAGCCAGCATCAATACGCCAAGGAAGATCGAGATCCAGGCAAGCGCCAAGCGATACGCGGGCTCGCTCATCCAGTCGGCAAACTGAGGCGCCAGCGCCCCTGCAAAAGACGACGACAACACGAACGCCGCAATCCAGCCCGCCAAGTGCAGCACCTCGCGCACGGCACCACGGTAGACCCCGACGCCGATGGAGAGAATTACGACGACGAGTACAAAGATGTCCAGCCCGTTCATGGCCGCGCTTACCTGGGAACAATCTTGCCGTCGCCACCGGCAAGTTTGATTTTCGCCAATGCCGCTTCCGCCGCATGCTTGGTCTCGAATGGACCCGCGCGCACACGCGTGACCTTCCCACCACTGACAGCGACCGTCTCGGTGTAGTGCGGCAAGCCGGCATCCTTGATGCGTGCGACCGACTCCTTGATCTTTTCCGCGTCGCTGAACGCCCCGACCTGCACGACGAAGGCTCCTTTGGCGATGGGTTCCTTGGCGGTCTTGGCAACAGCCTTTGTTTCTGGAGCTTTCTCGGCAGGGGCAGGCTTGGTCTCGCGCTGCGGCACGGAGACCTTTGGTTCCGCCTTCGGCGCTTCCTTGACCGCCTCTTTCAGGGATTCCTTCGTGGATTCCTTGGGAGGCTCCTTGACCGGCTCAACGGGTGGGATCTGCACCCTGACGGGTTCCGGCGAAGTCTTCTGCGAATCGGCGGAAACCGGGGATGGGGGCAGCGGCACGTTTGATGTGGGCGCAGGAAGCGCGGGCTGGCCTTCTTTTTGCGGAATCTGAACGCTGATTTCCGTACGCGGCTTGCCGCTGCCTTGCTTCGGCGCGTCGTCGAAAAACATCGGTACAAACACAAATGCGAGTAGCCCCAACGTCACGGCTCCCATGAGGCGGCGGCGCCCGCGGCGTTTCATTTCGCGTTCAGCGGTGGTCAATTCCGGTTGATCGGCCATCGGCGGGGACAGGATTTCGTTGGGGGTTGAGGCGCAGAATTTCCGCCACAGTGAAGAACGATCCGAAGGCCACGATTCTATCATTCGGCCCTGCGCGATCCCGTGCCGCAGCAAAAGCATGCGCGACGTCAACATGGCAGGTAAAACGCCCGCCCAGGCCGTGCGCTGTCAATCGGGCTGCCAGATCCGAAACGGTGGCGCCCCGGGGAGTCACGCCTTCGAGTCCTGCCACGTGCCAGTGATCAAAGCGATGCTTGAGGATCGAAATTACCGCATCGATGTCCTTGTCACGAAGCATGCCGAACACGGCCAGCGAATTCTCCGCAAAGGGCATCCCGCCCAACGCGTGGTCGAGCGCACGTGCCGCATGAGGGTTATGCGCGACATCGAGCACCACGACCGGCCGGCCCGGCAAAACCTGCATCCGTCCCGGCCATTCCACCTCCAACAAGCCGCGCTTGATGTGCCCGATCGATACGGGCAGTTTGGATTGCAAGCATTCCACCGCCATCAGGGCTGCGGAGGCATTCTTCAGTTGGTACGCCCCGCGGAGCGCCGGGAATGGCAGCGCCCGGCGGGCGCTTGCGCCTGCCACGAAGTCCCACTGTCCGTCCAGCGTGCGATAGGTATAGCCGTCTTCCAGCGCATACCATTGCGCACCGATCTTTTTCACATGGTCGACAACTGTGGGCGGCACGTCGCGATCGCCGTAGATGGCGGGCCGGCCGGCGCGAAAGATGTGCGCTTTTTCCCAACCAATGGCGTCACGCGTGTTGCCGAGGTACGACTGATGATCGAGGTCGACGGACACGACAATCGACACGTCGCCGTCCACCAAATTGACCGCATCCAAGCGGCCGCCAAGTCCGACCTCCAGGATTGCCACATCCAATTGTGCCTCTTGATACAGGACCAGGGCTGCAAGGGTGGCGAATTCAAAATAAGTCAACGGCTCAGGCGCCGGTGTTGCCTGTCTGGCATGCTCCACGTGCTCGAACGCGCGAACCAGGGCGTCATCGGGCGCGTTGACACCCGAAATCCGCACGCGCTCATTGAAATGCACCAGATGTGGGGAGGAGTAGAAGCCGGTCCGGAAGCCTGCGCAGCGATAGATCGACTCCAACATGGCGCAAGTCGAACCCTTGCCGTTGGTGCCCCCCACGACGATGTTGACAGGCGCCCTCGGCCTTCCCAAACGTCCCCATACCGCTTGCACGCGGTCAAGCCCCATGTCGATTTCTGCACAATGTTGGCGGCCGATGTAATCGAGCCAACCGTCAAGCGTTGTGGGCAGCATGTTCAGGATTGGTGAATCAAATTCTCAAGCATTGGCGGACATCACAAGCAGTTTTCGGCCTGAAAGGCTCGCCAATGCTTGAGTTTCGGCGTTTGGGGCCCGCGCAACTACT
>JBGAUM010000146.1:0-6055 GCA_044228625.1 Usitatibacteraceae bacterium
CAGGGTGAAGACCGGGCCGAAGCCACCTGCCGCGAGGCGCTGGCGAAAGCGGATCCACATGCCCCGGCTGGAGAAGAAACCATGCACCAGGAGGATGGGCGTGCCGTCCCGGGCACCGACCGGGTCACGGCCCATCGCCAGTGCCGGAAATGGCTGGCTCCAATTGAACGACACGAGGCGCGCGGCGATTTCCTTGGCCAGCGCCTTCCATTGGTTCGGCCAGTCCAGTGGCCGGCCATCGCGCCATCGCAGCGCCTGTCCCACGCACCAGCTCACCACCCCGTGGCTCAAGCGCCAGAGCACCATGATGGCCAGCAGAACCCCGGCCACCCAGGCCGCACTTGCACCGGGTGACAGGACGCGGGCCAAACTCAGCAGCACACAGGCTTCGATCAGCAGGAACAGCTTGAACAGCCAGGCAATCAAGGCGCCACCAGCCACTTCAAGGTCCACAGGGCGACCATGCCGGTGCCCAGCGTCGCGAACACGTTCTTGGTCAACACTGCGACGACCATCGCCAGCAGCGCCGCGACAACGCGCAAGGTATTGACGCCCTGCCCGGGCGCAAGGTCCTGGAACAGCACCGCGGGGACCACCAGCGCGGGGAGCACGGCGGCACCGACAAACATCAACGCATTCGCCGCCCAGCGCGGCAACTGCACGCCCGGCGGCATGACGATGAACGCCGCGCGGATCAGGAGCGTCACCACGCCACATGCAACGACCGTGAGCCACACGCCCCAGCCGTTCACGCGCCTTGCTCCCGAAGCACCTTGCGCGAGGCCACACCCGCCGCAATCCCCACGACTGCCGCGGCAATCAAGCCGAGCCGCATCGGCCAGGACGCGCAGAAAGCGGCCGCGGTGCCTGCGGCCAATGCCGCTGCCCAGTGGGCGCGGGAGGTCAGTGCCGGGATCACGAGCGAAAGGAACACCAGCGGAATCGCGAAATCCAGCGACCATTTGGCGGGCACCATCGTTCCGGCAAACACCCCCGCCGCAACCGCGATCTGCCAGATGACCCACATTGCAGTTCCCGCGCCAAGGTAATACGCATTGATTTCCGCAGGCACGTCGTCCGGCCGGAACTTCGAGGTGACCAAGGCAAACGCATGGTCAGTCAGCATATAGGAGAACAACCACTTCTCGCCGGTGGTGGCATGGCGAAAATACGGCGCGATCGCCGCGCTGTACATCAACATGCGCAAATTGATGACCGCCACGGTGAGCACCACGATGCCTGCAGGCGCCAGCTGTGCAATCAATGCGATGGCTGCCAATTGCGCGGCGCCCGCGAAAACGATGATCGACATGCCGATGGCGAGCCACGGATCCAGCCCCGCGCTGGAGGCCGCCGCGCCCGTGATGAGCCCGAACGGCACGTTACCGATGATGCCGGGCGATTGGTCCTTGATGCCGGCGAGGAAGGCGTTCCGGGGGGTATCCAAGTGGGAGCTCGAGGGGGTCAGGGGCTATTTTATCGGCTTGGCACACACATCCATGGAACGCGATATCCCCATGCGAAAATGCCGCCCATGCTGATTCATGCCCTCACCATTTTCGTCTCCGCATTCCTGCTGTTTCTGGTGCAACCCGTCATCGCCAAGCAAATCCTGCCCTGGTTTGGCGGATCGGCCGCCGTCTGGACAACCTGCCTGGTGTTTTTCCAATGTGCACTGCTGGCCGGCTACTTCTATTCGGACTGGACCGCCAGGAAACTGAGCCCCAAGCAGCAGGCGATTCTCCATGTGGCGCTTGTCGTGGTGGCGTTGGCCTTGTTACCGATCATTCCAGACGCGGCCTGGAAACCCTCCGGCGAGGAATCCCCGAGTCTGCGAATCCTTTCCTTGCTGACTGTGACCATCGGCTTGCCCTATTTTTTGCTTTCGACGACCAGCCCGCTGGTGCAACTCTGGTTTGCAAGGGAATTTCAGGGCGCGAGCCCGTACCGGCTCTTTGCGCTTTCAAACCTTGCGTCCATGCTGGCCCTGGTGGGCTATCCGTTTCTGATCGAGCCTGCCATCGGCACTCAGCAACAGGCGAAAGTGTGGTCGATCGGGTTCGCCGTTTTTGCGCTCCTCATTGCCGCCAGTGCCTGGCGCGGCTTGAAAGCCCCGGAACGCTACACCATGCCTGCGGGATGGAACGAAGACGGTACCGCCGGTACCAGCGTCCCACCACCGACCGCGCGCCAGAAAATCTCATGGATTGTCTTTGCCGCACTGGGTTCGATGCTGCTCCTCGCGGTTTCCAACCACCTCACGCAAAACATTTCATCGATTCCGCTGTTGTGGGTAGTGCCACTTGCGCTCTATCTCATCACCTTCATCCTTTGTTTCGAGAACAAGGACGAAGCGCACCCCTGGTATCAACGCACGTTTTTCCTGCCGATGCTGGGCGTTTTTCTGGTGGGGATGGTGTGGCTGATCGCGGACAAGGCTTTTCATTTCGAGTTGTACTGGCAGATCGGCGTGTTTTGTGCCGGCCTGTTCATGGCCTGCATGTTCTGCCACGGGGAGCTTGCAGATCGCAAGCCTGCAGCGAAATACCTCACCACTTTTTACCTGATGGTCACCATTGGCGGCGCGTTGGGGTCGCTCCTGGTGGGAATTGCCGCACCCTTGCTCCTGCCCGCCTATTTCGAACTGGAAATCAGCCTGATTCTGTTGGCATTGCTCGCGACGTGGGTGGTGTGGAAGCGATATCACTGGGGCCTGTCGCTGATTGCGGGAGCCATCGCGGTATTTGTCGTGGGCGCTGCAGGCTACGCGATCCAGCAATTCAGCGAAGATGTGATCGTGATGACCCGCAGCTTCTATGGAACGCTGCGCGTGAAAGAGTACAAACCGCCGGCGGTGGAATATCGGCGCCGATCGCTGGTGCACGGCGCAATACTTCATGGGGACCAATACACCGATCCGCCCTACAACCGCTCCGCGACCACGTACTACAAACCGAAATCGGGCGCCGGCCGCATGTTGCTGCTCAAGGAAAAACTCAACCCGGGCACGCCGCGCAGGGTCGGCATCATCGGCCTTGGCACTGGGACGCTTGCCACGTATGGAAACAAGGGGGACATCTTCCGCTTCTACGACATCAACCCGGAAGTGATCACCATTGCAAAGCGGGACTTCACCTACTTGAAGGACAGCGACGCGACGATCGAGACCTCGCTCGGCGACGCGCGCCTTTCACTGGAGCGTGAGCCTCCGCAGGGTTTCGACCTGTTGGCCATCGACGCGTTTTCCAGCGATTCGATTCCTGTTCACCTCATCACGCTGGAAGCGCTGCAGACCTACGAGCGGCACATGAAACCGGACGGCGTGATTGCGTTCCATGTCTCCAACCGGTTTCTGGACCTCAAGCCCGTGGTGCAAATGCTTGCGGACAAGGTCGGCCTTCACACCGCGTGGGTGCGCGAGTCCTACGACGATGGCAGCACGGTGAGCGACTGGGTGTTGCTCACACGCGAGAAATCGCTGCTGTTCAAGCATGAGATCCTCGACGCGACCTACATCATCCCGCCGCAGCCAGGATGGCGGCTGTGGACCGATGACTTCAACAACCTGGTCCAAGTCTTGAGGTAGCGCATTCATGGCGCCTCCTCCGCCACCTCTCTCCGACGCTGCGCACCACGATTTGTTTGCGCGCACGCCCGCCCATGTGGCGGGGATGATCGTGCTGGTGATTGCCGGCGGATTGTGGATCGACGCCCGATTCGGCTGGCCGGGGCAATGCGTCACGATCGCGTGGACGCTTGCGGTTTTTGCCTGGCTTTACCGGCGCTCGACCGCCCTGGAGCGTCGCGTGTTGGTTCTCTGCACGGTCATCTCGGCCACCGGCGAAGTGTTTCTTTCGCTGGTGTGGGGCTTGTATGACTACCAGTTCCACAACGTGCCGCTGTTCGTCCCTCCGGGACACGCCTTGCTGATGACGCTGGGGCTCATGACCCTTCGCATCGTGCCCCGTTTCACGGTGGCCGCTGTCGTGCTTGCCGCCGTCGCCTGGGGAGTCCATGCGTGGTCCGCAAACTTCGACCGCTTCGGCGTCGTCCTTTGTGGCATGTTTTTGATCGCAGTCACGTTTGGCAAGGCGCGTGCGCTTTACGCAACCATGTTCGTGCTGGCCCTGCTCATGGAACTTTATGGGACGGCGTTGGGCAACTGGCGCTGGGCCGAACTGGCCCCGTGGGTGAATCTGACGCAATCCAACCCGCCCTACTCTGCTGGCGCGTTTTACGGCGTGCTGGACCTGTTGGTCCTCAATGCGCTGACGCTCTGGCAGCGTGGGGCGCGCCGCCCTGCGGGTGAAAGTCAAGGACCGGAGCGGCTCTCTGGCCATTTTGGCCCGGAAAACCGCGCGGAGCCTTGAGTTTCAGCCTTTTGGCCTGGGCCTGTCTGCACTCGGGCGGGAACCGGGTCCGCTTACTTCGCTGACGGGTCGCTCTGCATCATGCCGAAGATGTTGCCATCCGGGTCCTTCGCGTAGGCCAGCCAGCCCACGCCGGGAATCGCCATCTTTGGCACGCACATGACGCCGCCTGCGGGCAGGTTGGCCAGGGATTCATCGAGGTTCGCCACATCCACTGTGCACACATAGCAATTGACGGAGGCTCCGTCGGTGGGCACAGGCCCCTGGCGAGGCAACAGCCCGCCGTCGATGCCCAACTGACCGGGTTCGCCGGTCTTGATGAGCCAATAGGGCATCGGCCCATCCCATTTGGTGAATTGCCAGCCGAACAGCTTCTCGTAGAACGGAATGACTTTTTCCGGCGCGCTGGCCTGGATTTCAAAATGCACGACACGACCCATCGAGTTCTCCTTCGCAATGAAGATGAGTCCCGATGTTAAGGCGATTGAAACGCGGGATTGCGACAGTGTGTGACCGCGCCGCCTACTCCACGAACAGCATCGCCGGGCATTCGAGCATGCCGCGCACACTTTGGATGAACTCTGCCGCATGCATGCCGTCGACCACGCGATGATCGAAGGAAGAGGACAGGTTCATCAGTTTCCTTGGCACCACGGCGTTGCCCTGGAACACCGGGCGCTCGACGATGCGGTTGATGCCGACGATCGCGACTTCCGGATGATTGATGACCGGCGTGGACACAATGCCGCCCAACGGACCGAGGCTGGTGATGGTGATCGTGGAGCCCGAAAGCTCTTCGCGGGCGGCCTTGCCGCGACGCGCCGCCTCGGCCAGCCGCGAAACTTCCGTCGCAGAGTCCCACAAGGTTCGTGCTTCAGCATGACGTACCACGGGCACCATGAGTCCGGCGTCCGTCTGGGTAGCAATGCCCAGATGCACCGCCCCATAGCGCGTCACCACGTCGGCGGCATCGTCATAGCGCGCATTGATCTGCGGAAACTCGCGCACCGCCAGCACCACGGCCCGCATCAGGAAGGGCAGCAGCGTGAGCTTGCCGCGCGACGCCGCATGGCGGTCGTTGAGCCGCGCACGCAAGGCCTCAACCTCGGTGACATCCACTTCCTCCACATAGGTGAAATGCGGGATGTGGCGCTTGGCCTCCTGCATCTTTTGCGCAATCTTCCGACGCAAGCCGATGACGGGCACAGCGGTCTCGTCGTGACGCTCGGCATACGCCGGGCCGGCAGGCGCTTGCGCAGTGGTTCGAGCTGACGTCGTGGGCAACGCCTCGAGATCCGACTGCATGATGCGGCCACCCGGCCCGGTCCCTTTGATCAGCTTTAGGTCGATCCCCGCCTCGCGTGCGCGTTGGCGGACGGCGGGCGAAGCGAGCGGCCTTTCGCCGGCCGCAGGCATGGAAGTTGGCGCCGTCGTTTGTGGCGCACGCACGGGAGATTCAGTTCGCGCTGCAGTTGCACTGACCGCGGCCGCCGCCGCTTTGGGTGGTGCAGCAACAGCGGCAGCGGCAGGGGCAGGTGCAGGTGCAGATTTAGGGGCGGCCCCTTTCTGATTTCCTTCTCCTTCCACTTCGATACGCACCAGATCGGCGCCGACCGCAAGGACTTCACCCACCTTGCCGCCCAGCGCAATCACCTTGCCCGCAACTGACGAGGGAATTTCCACCG
>JBGAUM010000147.1:0-6002 GCA_044228625.1 Usitatibacteraceae bacterium
CCACCAAGTTCATGGGTGGGCACGGCACCACCATGGGGGGCGTGGTGGTTGAGAAAGGTACATTCCCGTGGGACAACGGCAAGTTCCCTTCAATGACCGATCCTTCCCCCGGCTATCACGGTGTACGGTTTTACGAAACCTTTGGGAACTTTGGCTACACGATGAAGGCGCGCATGGAGATCCTTCGCGTATTCGGCCCGACGTTGTCGCCCTTCAATGCTTGGCAGTTGTTGCAAGGCATTGAAACCTTGCCGGTGCGCATGGAACGCCATTGTGCAAACGCCATGGCGGTGGCGCAGTTTCTCGAAAGTCACCCAAAGGTGGCGTGGGTCAATTATCCGGGACTTCCCTCAAACAAATACCATTCGCTCGTGAAGCGGTACATGCCGAAAGGCGCCGGTGCCTTGCTCTCATTTGGGATCAAGGGCGGATTCGAGGCTGGCGTAAAGTTCATCGAGGGGCTGCAGTTCATCTCCCATCTGGCCAACATCGGCGATGCGAAATCACTGGTGATTCATCCGGCCTCCACGACACATCGCCAGCTGAGCGAGGAGGACCAGATCAAGGCCGGCGTGCCGCCGGACATGGTGCGGCTGTCCATCGGATTGGAAACGCTCGACGACATCGTGTGGGATGTCGATCAGGCACTGTCCCAGGCGGTATAAGCAGCGCCCGACCAGTTTCGCCGCCGTCGTATCATCGGCACTCCGCGGCCGCGGGCCGCAACCCGGGAGGAGCACGCATGAAGATACGATTGATGATCACGTCGTTGGCGGCCGCTTGTGTGACCGTCGCCGCGCTGGCGCAGGATAACCCCAATCGCAAGGAAGCCAAGCGTACCGACCTCTCCGGTGCGCCCGGCATGGAAGTGATCAGCTCGGTTGTCGAATACAAGAAGGGCGAGACGGCCTCACCGCACTTCCATCACGGCGTGGAGGTGGCCTATGTGCTCCAAGGCACGCAAGTGTTGCGGGCCGGCGCCAAAGAACCGGCGATGATGGAAACCGGCACGGTCCTCAACAATTTGCGCGAAGTGGTGCACGGCGGGTTCACCGTCACGGGTGATACGCCGCTCAAGCTTTTTACCGTGCACATCGTGGACAAGGGCAAGCCGCTGTATGCGGAGCCAAAGAAACAATAAGGTGAACCCAAGGTCTGGCGCGGTGTTTGGGCGGAAAATGCCCTGAAAGCGGCGCCAGTCCTTGTGTTTATCTGCTGATACTAGCGGTATCCGCCATCCGCCATCAGGACCTGCCCCATAAAGTAGGGCATGGTGAGGATATGCAGCGCCACGGACGCCATTTCGTCCGGCTCCGCCCAGCGGCGCATCCAGATCTTGGCAGATTCCTTTTCGCGTACGTCGGGCGGAAGGGTGGCATTCAAGTCCGTATTGATCCAACCCGGGGCCAATGCGTTGACCACAATGCCGTCCGGCGCCAGGAACTCCGCGGCATTCTTCACCAGCATGTTGGCGGCGGCCTTTGACGAATCGTAGTGCGCCGAAACCGGGTCATTGGAATTGATGCCGTTGGTGGAGGTCACGAGCAAGATCTTTCCGCGAAACTCACCCTTGGGGGCGTTCTGCTTCATGGCCTGCGCAGCATACTTGGTCACCAGAAACGCGCCGGTGGCGTTGGTGTTTTGCACCGTGTCCCACTCTTTTTGCGTTTGGTCGAAGAAGTCGGTGTTCGGCGAGACGCCGGCGGAGTGGATCACATAGTCCACGCGCTGTCCGGCTTTCTGAATGGCATCGAAGAATGAGGCCACGCTCGTTTCCTCGCCGACTTCGCAGGGGTAGGCGCTGACTTGTGCACCTGCCCGGACCGACTTGAGCCGATTGACGGCAGCCGTCGTCTTGTCGGGTTTGCGGCTGGCCGAAATGATCAGGTCGCCGCCCGCCCGCGCGACCGCTTCGGCACAACAGAGTCCAATTCCGGACGCGCCGCCCGTCACCACGGTCGTGGTCCCCGAAAAATCAAATTTTGCCGATGCATGTTTGCTCATGGTGGTCTCCCCTGGTTGATGTCTACAGTTTGCTGGCAGAAGTTCGTCGATGCAATCTTCGCGTATTCGGTGGCGGTTTGACCTTGCCTTCGATCATGCCGGGGTGATCGAACCGAGGATTCGGGGGCCCGCCGCACCGGTGGTGCGGGTCATGTCGAGGGCTCTCCTTTCGATGCACTGCTTGGCGAGCCAGGCAAACGCAAGTGCCTCTACTTGTTGCGCGGGCACGCCGTAGGCGTCCGTCCGTTCAATCGACGTGCCGGGGAGCATTCGCGCCAAAGTGCGGGCCAGTACGGGATTCAGGGCGCCTCCTCCGCACATGAGCACTCGGGAAGTGTCTGGCGCATGTTTGGAAATGGCCTCCGCGATGCTCCATGCGGTCAATTCGAGCAGGGTTGCCTGAATATCCTGCGGCGATGCGCCTGATGAGTGACGCGCGAGCCAAGCTGCATTGAACAAGTCCCGGCCCGTGCTTTTGGGAGGGGGCAGCTTGAAATAAGAATCTTCCGACATGCGTGCAAACAGAGTCGCGTCAACCTTCCCTTGAGCGGCAAATTCGCCATCGCGATCGTAAGCCTTGCCCAAATGCTTTACGGCCATGGCGTCCATCAGGCAATTGCCCGGACCACAATCAAAGCCCTCCGTGGGTTTCGCTGGTGCCAGAATGGTGATGTTTGAAATACCGCCGATATTGAGGATTACTCGCGTCTCCGTGGAAGAACGAAAGACGCCTTCGTGGAACGCTGGCGCCAGGGGCGCACCTTGACCTCCCGCAGCAACATCCCGTGCACGAAAGTCGGAAACAATCGTGCATTCCGAGAGCTCTGCGAGTCTTGCGGCATTGTTGAGTTGAACGGTATAGCCTGCGTCCGGCCGATGGCGGATGGTTTGGCCGTGGCAGCCGACCGCGATCAATGAACTCGGTTGGACCTTTGCGCCTGCAAGTGCATTGCCCAGCGCTTGGGCATAGGTGTCGGCGAGCGCAAGCGCACATACCGCAGCCCTCGCGATCTCGTCAGCGCCGGAAGTGTTGAGCGAAAGAAGTTCTTGCTTGAGCGTTTCCGGAAAGGCAGCAGAGGCGAAGCCCAGAGTGCGCGGCTGTGCTTCTGAAAAATCGGCGACGACAGCATCTGCGCCATCCAATGATGTGCCGGACATGATCCCGGCGTACAAGGCCGGCCCGCTACTCAAATCGGCCGAATTGCGTGTCACGCAGGAGAGCGAGTTGCTGACCCTGCAAGTGCGCTGCATTCTTGAAGGCGGGCAGGTACTTTGCGTCCAAAGGCTCGGCCTTGGGGAGTGCAACCCGCATGGGATCCTGGTGAATGCCCGCGAGCTTGAATTCGTAGTGGAGGTGGGGCCCGGTGGCGTAACCCGTGGATCCTACGAAGCCGATGGTTTGGCCCTGGCTGACACGGGTTCCTTTTCGGACACCAGAAGCAAAACCCTGGAGATGCCCATACAGTGTGGTGATGCCGCTGTTGTGACGGACTTCGATCGCGTTACCGTACCCGCCGCGGATGCCGGCAAACTCGACGATGCCATCCGCCGTTGACCAGACGGGCGTGCCTCTGGGAGCCGCAAAATCTGCCCCGGTGTGTTGACGCCAGTTCTTGAAGATTGGATGAAGTCGCCCGCCAAATCCGGACGAGACACGCGAGAAGGCCAATGGGGAACGCAGGAATGATTTGGCACGATTTTGGCCATCGGCGGAGTAGTAGCCGTCCGCGCCATGCGCGTCGGTAAAGAGATACGCTTGGAAAGTCTTGCCGGCGTTGCTGAATTCCGCGGAAATGACGCGTCCGGCACCCATCGGCTCGCCATTGTGATGAAGCTGTTCATACACCACACTGAACCGGTCACCTTTGCGCAAATCGACGTGAAAGTCGATGTCCGTGGAGAAGATACGCACCAACTGCATGGCGACGGCATCGGGAATGCCTGCATCATCCGTTGCCGCGAACAGGGACGACCGAATCGTGCCCGATTTGTATTGGTGAACGGCCGAAGGCTTCAGCATTTTTTCGTCGCCTGAATCGTGCGCCCTGGGCGAAGCTTGGTGTAGAGGCTCCGTGTGGAGGGGCTTGTCCGCAAGTAGTCCAAAGCAACACGGTCATCAACTTTCAAACGCTGGAGGATGGCCGCCACCGTATCGCCGCGCTGCACGCGCTCGCTGGCCTGGTAGCGTGTCTGGTCCGCTTCAGGATCGTTCGACCAGGCAACTTCCAAGGCCTGTTCGATGGATTGACGGGGAACTTTGTCGATTTGCGAGTCAGATGCGACGCCAAAAGCGGTCAGCACGCCAAACACCGGCAAGGCAGCCAAGACGACTACGGAGACCGCAAATCGCCGTCCCTCTGTGCGCAAAGCGTGGGAAGTCACGTCCGCCAAGCGCTTTTTCGCTAAAATTTTGAATTCGGCCGCGCGCATGCGTTGTTGAGTTTCTGTTGACGTTGCAGGTGCAAGACGTTGAAGAATAACAGAAAAATTCTTGCACCGTCTTTGCTAGGCCACCATGTCCACGAATCCTTCGATCGACCAAGCCGTCGCGATCATCCAGCGCGGGGCCGAGGAATTGATCCTCGAAGCTGATCTTCGCACCAAGCTCGCCACCGGGCGTACGCTGCGGATCAAGCTCGGGCTTGACCCGACGGCGCCCGACCTGCATCTGGGGCACACCGTTGTCTTGAACAAGATGCGGCAGTTCCAGGACTTGGGACATACGGTCATTTTTCTGATCGGGGACTTCACCTCCATGATTGGCGACCCCAGCGGCCGCAATACCACCCGGCCGCCCCTGACGCGAGAGCAGATCGAGGAAAACGCGAAGACATACTTCACTCAAGCCAGCCTCGTGCTTGACGCTTCAAAGACCGAGATTCGCTACAACTCGGAGTGGTGTGATCCGCTTGGCGCGCGAGGGATGATTCAACTTGCCTCGCGCTGGACCGTCGCCCGCATGCTGGAGCGGGACGATTTCACGAAGCGCTTTCAGTCCGGGGTCCCAATTTCCGTGCACGAGTTTCTGTATCCATTGATGCAGGGCTATGACTCTGTTGCTTTGAAGGCGGATGTGGAATTGGGTGGCACGGACCAGAAGTTCAACCTATTGGTGGGGCGCGAGTTGCAGAAGCAGTACGGACAGGAGCCGCAATGCATCCTCACCATGCCACTGCTCGAAGGACTGGACGGCGTGGAAAAAATGTCCAAGTCCAAGAATAACTATGTGGGGATTACCGAAGCGCCCGCACAGATGTTCGGCAAACTGATGTCGATTTCCGACGACATGATGTGGCGCTATATAGAACTCCTGTCGTTCGCGTCGCTTGAAACTGTCGGTCAATGGAAAGCAGAGGTGGCGGGCGGCCGCAACCCGCGGGATATCAAGGTGGGATTTGCGCAGGAAATCGTTCGTCGTTTCCATTCCGCGGCGGCGGCTGAAGCCGCGTTGGCGGACTTTGAGGCTCGCCATCATGGCGGCATCCCCGAGAATTTGCCTGAAGTCACGGTGCAAAGCGTGAATGGCGTCATCAATGTGGTCCAACTATTAAAGCAGGCCGGATTGACGCCCAGCAGCGCCGAGGCGATTCGCATGGTCGAACAAGGTGGCGTCAAAATTGACAGCCAAAAGGTGAGTGATCGAGCGCTTACTTTTGAAAAAGGTGCAGTGGTAGTAGCCCAAGTGGGTAAGCGGAAATTTGCCAAGGTTTCAGTGGCTTAGAAAGATTGCGCGCCGCACAAAAAATTTTGCGAAAAGGCTTGACCGAGGATTTTCGGGATGCCATAATTCAAATCCTTCGCAATTCGGCGCACCTGCCGTAAAGCAGGCGCAAAAAGCAGTTCGCCGGGTTGCGATTTGTTCTTTAAAAACTTGAACAACCGATAGAGGTGGGTACTTGGGTTTTCTGGGTATCCTGGGTTGACTGGCTTTGGTGTTCTGCGCGAGCGGGGTGCTTGGGTGAGTTGGCTTTGGGATCTAGGTAAATTGAAGTGCTCAC
>JBGAUM010000148.1:0-5966 GCA_044228625.1 Usitatibacteraceae bacterium
AAAACCCAACGCAGTTTTCCACCCAAGCAGAAACCCGATCACCACAAACAGCACCACGCCGACGAGACCGATCGTGGTGTACTGGCGATTGAGATACGCCTTGGCGCCAGCCTGGATGGCCGCCGCGATTTCGCGCATCCGGTCATTGCCGTCGGGCTGCGAAATGATCCACTTGGTCTGATACGCACCATAGGCCAGCGCAATACCGGCGCAGACCAGTGCGAACAAGAGTCCGTTATCCATCTTGATACTCCCTGGAAGGTTAAAACTGAGGAAAAAGCGAGATTGGGATCACTGGCCGCTCTTGGCTGGCGACCGTGTGAAAAAGCGCACAATTCTAGCAGAGTCGGCCCTGCAGGCGGTGCTGCCTCCCAAGGGGCAGCCCCTCACCTGCAGCCAGCCTGGGCGCAGAAAGTCCTTGATGGACGCGGCGTTTGGGACACTTATTTCCCAAACGCCTTTCCAATCAAGGAGTTTTATTCAATGAACCAGACCCTGCGAATCTTTCCGGGTTCAATTTGATAGATCGCGGTCGCCTTGATCTTCTTGCCGCCTGCCGTGACATGCTCCTCATCAATAACGAAGCGCCCCTGCACGATGCGCTTGGAAATCACGACGGATAAATCCGGGGTCTGGCTAAAAAGCTCGCCATAACATATCGCGAAATACCTTTTTTCCGGATCCCATCAGCCTCGCGGGAAAATTGAACGCCTCGGCATCGTCAGCGTAGCTATCAAGAAAGGCTTCCAAGTCGCGCTTGTTATAGGCGTCCACCTGACGCTGAACAATGACTTCCGCCTCGCTATCGGCTTGTAGTTGCGAAACGCCTTGCGGAGCAGACGGAACACTTGCGCAACTCGCAAGCAAACACAGCAAGGGCACCAGGCAGATCAGGTGATTCAAATCTTGAAGTCCGCGAGTTTCTTCCTGACGGCCGCATTCTTGAGCGTCACATACGACGGCAATCCTCGCTCGTAGGGTGGATATGCTTCGCCTTCGATCAGTGGCGACAAGTAATTCCTGCATTTTTGCGTGATGTGAAAGCCATCCGCCGTGATGAAGTCGCGAGGCATTTTCTTTTCGTGGTTGGCCACTTCGACCAAAGGTACAGGAATGATGTCCCATTGGTAAGGTTTGCCACGCAAGCGCCTGATGGCCGGCATGACGCCATTCATTCCCTTCGCCGCATACTCCACTGCCGCTTTTCCCAGCGCATAGGACTGCAAAACGTCCGTTTTCGACGCTAAATGCCGCGCTGCGCGCTGAAGGTAATCGGCGACCGCCCAATGGTACTTGAGCCTCAGATTGCTTTTGACCACGTTGGCAATCACCGGCGCCACGCCCCCCAATTGCGCGTGCCCAAAGGCATCGACGAGGCCTGACTCGGAAACGAACTTGCCGTCTGGATTCTTGATGCCTTCAGAAACTCCGACGGCGCAGAAGCCATGCTTCCGGACTGCGTCGTCCACTTTGGCAAGAAACTTGTCTTGGTCAAAGGTCAGTTCGGGAAACAACAACACATGGGGCGCTTCGCCGGTCTTTTCCGCCGCCAAACCGCAAGCAGCGGTGATCCATCCGGCATGCCGCCCCATCACTTCCAAAATGAATACCTTGGTGGAAGTCTTCGCCATTGAGGCCACGTCGAGGCCTGCTTCGCGCATGGAAACGGCAACGTACTTCGCCACGGAACCAAAGCCCGGACAGCAATCAGTAATCGGTAAATCGTTGTCGACGGTTTTCGGTACATGCACCGCAATGAGCGGATAACCCATGGATTCCGAAAGCTGGGAAACCTTCAGGCAGGTATCCGCCGAATCGCCACCGCCGTTGTAGAAAAAATAGCCAATGTCGTGCGCCTTGAAGACTTCGATGAGGCGCTCGTATTCGCGGCGGTTCTGTTCCAGCGACTTCAATTTGTAGCGACAAGAGCCGAACGCACCAGCGGGCGTGTGCCCCAAGGCTTTGATATTCGCCAGCGGCTCCTTGGACGTGTCGATCAAATCTTCGGTCAATGCGCCGATGATGCCATTGCGGCCCGCAAATACCTTGCCAAACCGCTTCGGAAACTTGCGGCACGTTTCAATGACCCCTTGCGCCGACACGTTGATGACCGCGGTGACGCCGCCGGACTGCGCGTAAAAGACATTTCGGGGCATGCTCACGGATTTCCGGGCACTCATGTGGCGCCCAGCGCAGAGAAAATGCGGTCGCGAATGTCTTCAACCTTGCCGGTACCCTGAATGGTGACATAGCGCGGCGCAATCACGTCGCCACTCTTGGCCCATGTGGAGTAATACCCGATCAGTGGTTCCGTCTGCTCGTGATAAACCGCCAGCCGTTTCTTGACGGTCTCTTCCTTGTCGTCGTCACGCTGTACCAAGTCCTCGCCCGTGACATCATCCTTGCCCGCCACCTTGGGAGGATTGAACTTGACATGATAGGTCCGGCCGGATGGCAGGTGGGCCCGTCGGCCAGACATGCGCTCGACAATGACATCGTCATCCACGGCGATTTCAACCACGAAATCCAGCTTGATCCCCGCCGTCTTCATGGCGTCGGCCTGAGGAATGGTTCGGGGAAAGCCATCGAACAGAAAACCTTTGACACAATCTGGCTCAGTGATGCGTTGCTTGACCATGCCAATGATGATGTCATCGGAAACCAATGCCCCGGAATCCATGATCTTTTTGGCGGCCAGTCCAAGTTCAGTACCGTTCTTGACATGCGCTCGCAACATGTCGCCTGTGGAAATCTGCGGAATGCCGTAGTGCTCTTTGATGAAAGTGGCCTGAGTGCCTTTGCCGGCACCGGGACCGCCCAAAAGGATGAGCCGCATGGTGATCTCCCTGACAGATTTGCTTATGAGTTCTTGCCTGTCATTTTAGCGGCAAAGATCGCTCGAACCCGCTCAAGGTCTTCTGGGGTGTCCACCCCCGGCGCCAATGGGCCGTTCCAATCCAGCACGGCGATGGATTCGCCATGATGCAGGATACGAAGCTGTTCCAGCGCCTCAAATTGTTCGGTCGGCGAAGGAGCAAGGGTTGCATATCGCTTCAGAAAACCTGCACGGTAGGCATAGATGCCGATGTGGCGTCGAGCGGGGAGCGCGCCAGGCAGTTGATCACGACGGAGGGCAAATGCATCTCGCGCCCAAGGAATGGGAGCACGGCTGAAATAGCGTGCCAGCCCCCGGCCATCGACCACGACTTTGACCACGTTGGGGCTAAAAAATTCTTCTGCGCTGGCGATGGGATGCGCAGCAGTGGCGCAAGCAGCATCCTCATTCGCAGCCAAGCACTGGGCGACCCCGGAAACAACGGCCGGATCAATGAGGGGCTCGTCGCCCTGTACATTGACCAGGATTGTGTTGTCCGCGAGAGCCAACTTCTGAGCAACTTCGGCCAACCGGTCAGTCCCCGTGGGGTGGTCGGCACGGGTCATCATCCCCTCGATGCCGGCCTGGCGAACGACATCAAAAACGCCAAGGTGGTCAGTCGCCACCAAAACACGAGACGCCCCCGCCCCTTTGATCGCCTCTGCAACGCGAACCACCATGGGCATGCCGACAATATCCGCCAGCGGCTTCCCCGGCAGACGCGTAGACGCAAAACGTGCCGGAATGACGGCGATAAAGGACATGCTCCGATGCCTTACTTCCGGTCCTCGTCTGGCCGCAATTCACGCGCTTCTTCGGCCAGCATGACAGGGATGCCGTCACGGATCGGATAGGCCAGCCGCGCAGCGTATGAAATCAGCTCCGACTTGTCTCCCGACATGACCAACGGCCCCTTGGTGACGGGACATACGAGAATTTCAAGCAGTTTGGGATCGATGGACATAAGGGGCAATCAGAGCGTGGGCGCGAGCAAGCAGGAAATCATCAAAACCGGTCGGCAAATGCGCGCTGATGCGCAATGCCCAAACTGGCTTGTTCAATTCATCGGTGAACAGCGCTAATTTTACCGCGTCCTTCTCAGTGACTAGCACCAGGTCCGCGTCGCGCGAGTTGATGTCGGCAGGCAAGAAAGGGTGATGATCGGGCAATCCCTCCTGCGAACTGCATTTGAACCCCAATCGTCCCAAGTGAGAGAAGAAACGATGCGGGTGCCCAATGCCTGCGATCGCGCAAATCTTCCGGCCGGCCCAACAGTCCAGCGCTTCCGAAACGGTCATCGTTTCGCCACCCAACGACATCAGAGATTCGTCTCCGTACGTCATTGCAAACATCGGTGCGTTCGAATGCTGCTCAGCCAGTCGCGCGCCGCCAAGATTGCTCAAGGTTCGATTGACGACTATCGCCCCTACATTGGATAAGCGGGATGGGGGTTCGCGCAAAGGCCCTGCAGGGAGCAGCGCCCCATTGCCGAACCCGCGGGCACCATCGATCACGCAAATTTCGAAATCGCGATGCAAACGGTAATGTTGCATGCCGTCGTCGCACACTATCAGTTGAACGGTTGGGTCCAGCGCGATCAATTTCTCGCAGGCAGCAATTCGATCCGCAGATGCGACCACAGGCACGCCAGTACGCCGCGCCAGCAGCATGGCCTCGTCCGCAAGTTGGCCCGTATGGGGCACACCCGGTACGATGTGAATCAATGCGGGTTGAGCAGATTTGCCGTCTTTTCGGTACCCGCGAGTCACAACGCCCACGCGGATCCCGGCCAATCGAAGCCGCTCGACAATTGCAATTACCAATGGTGTTTTTCCGGTGCCGCCAACGGTAATGTTTCCGACCACAAGGACGGGGCGGGCCACCTGAATACGTGGAAGGACCGCGAGGCGAAACAGACCCCGGCGCAATGCGGTCAAGGCGCCAAACAACCAGGAAAGTGGTCGCAAGACGACCTGTGCCGGTCCCACCGTCTGCCATTGGCGCAAGAACCACGCCTCGATGCGCGGCCTGGCGTCAGACACGATTATTTTGCGCGCGCCTGCGTGGTGAACGATATCTTGGTCAGCCCCGCGAGACGTGAGGCCTCCATGACATTGACCACGGCCTGGTGGGTTGCACCGGCATCTGCGCCGATAGCGATGACCGGATCCTTCATTCCCTGGGAATTCGCGGTCTCGCGCAGCACCGTCGCAAAATTGTCCACGCTGCCGAATTTCACCGCAGTGTTATTGATCGAGTAATTGCCACTCGCATCGACGCCGATGTTCAGGACCTGAGGCCGATCAGGCGACTTGTCCGCGGTCGCTTCCGGAAGGTTGATCTGCAACTCGTTGTATTTCGAATATGTCGTGGTCACCATCAGAAAGATGAGTATCACCAGTAGCAGGTCGATCAACGGGATGAAGTTGATTTCGACTTCCTCACGCTTGTGGCCGCGCCTGAAATTCACGCGCGGTCCCCATGGATGGTTTCGACCAGCTTGATGCCCTGCTGTTCCATATCGACGATCATGACGTCGATCCGTGCACGGAAATGCCGGTAAAAGATCAGCGCGGGTACCGCCACGGCGATTCCTGCGGCGGTGTTGTAAAGCGCCACGGAAATTCCATGGGCCAACTGCGCTGGATTTTGGCCAGATGCACCGGACGCGCCAAAGATTTCAATCATCCCCACAACGGTCCCGAAGAGTCCCAGCAGCGGTGACACTGTCGCAATCGTTCCCAGTCCATTGACAAATCGCTCCATGTCGACCATCACCGCCCGGCCGGCCTCCTCCATGGCCTCCTTCATGACTTCACGGGTGCTTTGAACATTTGCGACCCCTGAAGCAAAGATCCGGCCGAGAAAAGAGTTCTCGCTCAAACGATCGATGAGCTCGCGCGAGGCTCCCTGCTGACGATATGCCTGGACGGTGTCGTGAAACAAGCTGGGCGGAATCGCCGCGTTCCGTCTCAGCGTCCAGAATCTTTCACCGACTATGGCGACCATCAGGATTGAACACAAGATGATGAACCAGATGGGCCAACCGGCCGCTTGAATCAAGGAAAGCAAATCGGTACTCCGCGTGGTG
>JBGAUM010000149.1:0-5909 GCA_044228625.1 Usitatibacteraceae bacterium
GTCCTCGGTGGCCTTCATCACTTGCGCGATGGGTTGCGCAATGATGTGGTGCGTCCACCACGCGGAGGCTGCCACTGCAGCCAAGCCCAGCAACACGGCAATCGCCACCAATGCCGCGGAACCCGCTGCACTGGACTGGCTTTCCGACTGGAACGACCCATTCTCCTTTTTTGCCACATTCGTCAATGCAGCGATCCCTTCGCCGGCGCGGTTGTAGGATTTCTCGAATTCCGGCAACTCCGCGATCACGCCGATCAGGTTGCTCTTGGCGTCTGTCATGCGCTTCTCGGAGTCCTTCAAATACGCTTCGATCAGCGGCTTGGCGCCCGCGATCGCCGTCTTCGCTTCCGCCGTGACCTTGTCGGATTCCAGCGACTTCAACGCTTCCAGCATGGTCTTCTTGTGGACGGCGTATTGCTTCTCGGTGCGTTCCAGCCAAGTGGACTCACCGCGCTCGAACGCCAGGATGTAGCTGATGATGTCCCCGCGAATGGCGTCGTGCATCTTGCCGATTTCGGCGGAGTGGCTCAAAAGATCGGCGTTCGATGTGGACTTGTCCAGGATGGATCGAAACGAATTCGAGCTGAAGTACGCCAGCAGGCCCACGATCAACAGTACGACCGTGCAAGTGCCGGTGAAAAACAGCAACGTGTTCTTGATCGACAGGTTTCTTAAGCTTTGGATCATGATGCGCCTCGGGTCTCGCGAAGGGGCCGGTCAGGGGCCGGCTTGGGATCAGTCATTTTTTCACTTGGGCCAGTACGTTGCTGGTCCAGGCCAATCTTTCAATCAGCGTCTTCAGGAACTGCCGGTTGAACCGCAGTTGGCACGCATCCGACAGCTGTTCCAATTGAACGTCCTGGATCCGCAGCAACTGAACTTCTGAAACCGCAATGATGGAGGCGGTGCGCTTGGCTTTCTCGCCCGAGAGGTACGCCATTTCGCCGAAACAGTCGCCATCCTTGAGCACATTGAGCAATTTGTCGTCCTTGACGACCTTGACCTGCCCCGACACGATCACGAAGAACGCGTGACCGACATCGCCCTCCAGCAACAGGCTTTGCTCGCGGGAGTGATTCTCCCAAATGGCGCCGCGCAGCACTTCCCAAAGCTCCGAGTCGCGGAAATCCCTGAAGAAATCGAGCTTGCGAAGGGCATTGAATTTTTCCGCGGACGAAATCTCGAAGGAAAATTTTTCCAGTTGCGGAAACGTGTCCGCCAAGTCGCGGGCCATGGCGTTCCACGCCGGATAGCGGTCGCGGGTGTCCTTGGCCATGGCCTTTTCGACGATGGCCAGCAGTTTTTCCGGCACGTCCGGGCGGATGGCCTTCAGCGGCGTAGGGTGGTCGTTGAGAATCTTGTTGATCATCGCCACCGAATTGGCGGCCTGGAACGGCAGCCGGCCAGCCAGCAACTCATACATCACCACGCCCAGCGAATAGATGTCGGTTTGCACCGATGCGGACTCTTCGTTGATCTGTTCGGGCGCCATGTAGGCCGGCGAGCCCACGAACCCGTCGATTTGGGTATGCGTGGACTGGGAAATCTGGGCTGTGCCAAAGTCGGAGATCTTGATCTCGTCGCGATCAGACAGCAGGATATTGGCCGACTTGATGTCGCGGTGGATCACGCCGTTCTGAAACGCATATTCCAGCGCACGACAGGCCTTGAAGATGATCAACACGGCCTGGCGGACGGGCAACAGGTTGGTCTCGGTGCAGAATTTCTTGAGGTTTCCGCCGCCGACGTACTCCATCACGATGTAGCGCATGTCGCCTTCAACGACGGCATCGAACACGCCGACGATGTTCGGATGCGACAGCTTCCCCACCATTGCGGCTTCGTTGAGGAACAGCTTTTCAAAGCGGCGCGCCTCATCGGGCGCCATGTTGTCGTCCTGCAACGCCACCTTGATGGCGACCTTGCGCTCGTTGAACTGGTCCTCGCCGAGATAAACGATCGCCGTTGCTCCGCGCCCGAGCTCCGAGATGATGTCGTACTTGCCGATCTTCGTGGGGCGATTGCTCATGGCCTGCCGGCTGCGGAAAAGGGGATTGGTTTGCGGTCGATGTTAACCGATCATGCCAGTGCGCGCGATAGTCGATTCTCCGAATTCGCGTACGAGGCGCTCGAAATCTGCGCGGTGGTGTCCCGTTGCGATCAAAGGCTGGGCAGACCGGGCTCCGCTGTAGTTGCTGAACATTGACCGGTGATACGCCGGGTCATAGTGCTCCACCAGCATCCGCGACACGAAAGCGTCCCACTGTCCGGCCCGGGCCAGGGATTTCCACTGGTCCACGGTGTCCCTTGAATGAAGGCCGATAAGGCCATCGAGTTTTTCGAACAGCAGGGCAGGATCTTCGATCAAATGCAAGTAATCTTCACGCAGAAGCGCCACACGTGCCGGTTCGGGCATTTGTACCTCTACGCAGGGGCTGGCGCGCATGCGCGCCATCAATTCATCCGGCACCGTCAATTTGCCGACGCGCTTGCTTTCGGCCTCCACAAAGACCGGGCGCGCCGGGTCCAATCGCGACAACATCGTCCAGATCATGCTGTCGAAAAGCTTTTGTGCGGGCTGCGGCGTCTGGGGCAAATCCCCGAGGATCGACCCCTTGTGTGCACCGAGCGCTTCGAGGTCGAGCACCTGAAAATCTGCGGCCGCCAACGTTTCCAGGAACCGGCTTTTGCCTGATCCTGTACGGCCGCAAATCACCACAAAACGGAAGCGTTCGGGGAGGGTGCCCAAGTCTGTTAAAACTTGTGTCCGCCACGCCTTGTAGCCGCCGATGAGCTGCCGCGCGTCCCACCCGACGCTGCGCAAGACATGCGTCATCGCGCCGGAACGCATCCCGCCACGCCAGCAATAGACCAATGGCCGCCAGGATTTCGGCTTGTCGCGGAATTTCGATTCCAGGTGCAGCGCAATGTTTCGCGCCACCAAAGCGCCGCCGGCTTTCTTGGCTTCGAATGCAGATGCTTGCTTGTGAAGCGTGCCGATGCGGGCGCGCTCGTCATCATCCAGCACCGGACAACTGAGGGCCCCCGGCACGTGGTCTTCCGAAAACTCCGCAGGGCTCCGCACGTCGATGATCGTGTCGAAGCGTTCCAGGTCCTTGAGGGAAAGGGGAAGCGGCTGTGCGGCGGCCGGAGGTTTGGGGCCGGTCACGATGCGGGGCGCCCGCCACCCAGCGCGCGCTCCACGGCCGGAAGCACGTTCTTGAGAATCATCGGCTGCGCCGCGGCCGTTGGATGGATCTTGTCGCCTTGGAACAAGTCCAGCCGGTCTGCCATGCCATCGAGCAAGAAGGGAATCAGCAGCAGCTTTTCGCGCTTGGCGAGGTCCGCGTAGAGGTTCTTGAAGTCGCGCGCGTAATCCAAGCCGTAGTTGGGGGGAATCTGCATGCCCGCCAGCACCACCTGGGCTTTCGCCGCTTTGGCGGTGCGCACCATGGCCTCGAGGTTTTTGCGGGTCTCCGTCACCGGCCATCCGCGCAGCGCGTCGTTCCCGCCCAGGGCGATGATCACGATCTTTGGCTGGTGCCGCGCAATTTCGCCGGCGAGGCGGGCATTGCCCCCTTGCGTGGTTTCCCCGCTGATGCTGGTATTGATGACTGCAAACCCCCGCGATTCCAGCGCTTTGGCCAGCAATGCGGGCCAGCCCTGGCGCGCATCAAAGCCATAGGCCGCGGACAAGCTGTCGCCAAACACCAGCACGGTGTTCTTGTTTGCATGTGCGGGACTTGCGCCCAAGGCGAACGCCAGCAGCAACATCCACGGGAACCCCGCCGCGCTTTTGGCGTCCATGGGAATTGCGCACCGCGTTTGCATTCCGCCCCGCGTTTTCCGTGCTCCATCGCACGGGAATGCCGCAAGGCGACGCAAATGCCCGACAATGCAAGCCATCCATCCTGAAATCAATCTCAAAACTCCTTCATGATCGAAGTTACCCATTTGACCAAACGCGTCCCGACCGCGGACGGGCCCTTGACGATCGTCGATGATGCGCATTTTAGCGTTGCCGATGGCGAGACCGTGGCCATCGTCGGCGCATCGGGGTCCGGCAAGTCCACCCTGTTGGGCCTGATGGCCGGGTTGGATACGCCCACCGAAGGCGCCGTGCACATCGACGGCGAGGATTTGTTCGCGCAGGACGAGGACGGCCGTGCGAGCTTGCGCGGCAGGCTGGTGGGCTTTGTCTTTCAGTCCTTTCAGCTGCTGCCATCGCTTACCGCGCTGGAAAACGTCATGCTCCCGCTGGAACTGGCCGGACACCGCGATGCGTCGGAGCGCGCCACCAAGATCCTCGAACGCGTGGGCCTCGGGGCGCGGCTCAAGCACACGCCGCGCCAGTTGTCGGGCGGCGAGCAGCAGCGTGTGGCCATCGCCCGCGCGTTTGTCACCGAGCCCAAGCTCTTGTTTGCCGATGAGCCGACCGGCAACCTCGATGCCCGCACCGGCCGCGCCATGATCGATCTGCTGTTCGACCTGAACCGCGAGCGCGGCACCACGCTGGTGCTGGTCACCCACGATACCGGCCTCGCCGCCAAGTGTGCACGTCGGCTGACGATCGATACCGGCCGCGTCACCACCGAAGAACAGCAGCACGAAATGGCGATGTAAGGAACGCCCACCCATGGCCCAGATGAAACTTGCCACGCGGATGTTGCGCCGCCACTTCAAGCTGATGGAAACGCGCGTGCTGTTTGCCGCGCTCACCATCGCCGTCATGAGCGTCACCACGGTGGGTTTCTTCGCCGATCGCGTCGATGCCGCCTTGAAGCGGCAGGCGGGCGAATTGATCGCCGCGGATGCGGTGGTGATTGCCGACAAGCCGGTGAAAGACCGCTTTCGCGAGGAGGCCGCACGACTGGGCCTGACCCGTGCGGAAAGCGCCACCTTTCCCAGCATGGTGTCTGGTGATCCTGCCAAGGGGCAGGGCGTCAACCTTGCCGAAATCAAGGGCGTGGATGCCGGTTTTCCATTGCGCGGCAAGCTGCGCATCGCCGACCAGCCGGGGGGCCCGGCGCGCGATGCCGAGGAGCCGCCTGCACCCGGCACGGCGTGGGCGCCGGAAGCCTTGCTCACGCGCCTGAATGCAAAGATCGGCGACGAGATTGGCGTGGGCGCTCTCAAGTTGAGGCTCACGCGCGTGCTGGTCAAGGAACCGGATTCTGTGCTCGATTACTTCGGCATCGCACCGCGCGTGCTCATGAACAAGGCGGATCTGCCGCGCACCGGCCTCATTCAGACCGGCAGCCGCGTGACCTATCGCTTGCTGGTGGCTGGCGAGCCGGCCGACGTGGAAGCGTTCCGAGAAACCTTCAAGGGCAAGCTCGAGCGCGGCGAACGCGTGGAAAGCGTGAAGGATGCCCGCAGCGAAGTGCGTGTGGCGCTGGACCGGGCCGAGCGTTTCCTGGGCCTCGCGGCCATGCTTACGGTGATCCTCGCCGCCGTGGCGGTGGCGCTCGCGGCGCGGCGATTTTCCGAGCGCCAGCTCGACAGCGCGGCGATGATGCGCTGCCTGGGCGCTTCGCAAGCCGACATTTTCCGGCTGCACTTTTATCAATTCCTCGTGCTCGGGTTCGCGGCCTGCGTGGCAGGGACCGTGCTTGGTGCGCTGGCGCAAGCGGGCCTGGTGCAGGCGCTTTCCAAGTTTTTCACCGTGGCCTTGCCGTACCCGAGTTTCATTCCTGCATTGCAAGGCCTTGCCGTCGGCATGGCCCTGGTGCTGGGCTTTACTGTGCCGCCCTTGTTGGCCCTGAAGCGGGTGCCGACCCTGCGCGTGATCCGGCGCGACATGAACCCCTTCGACGCGGGCGCCGGCATTGCCTATGTCGCAGGCTTTGCCACGCTGGCCGCGCTGATCGTCTGGCGAGCGGGGGACTTGAAGCTCGGCGGCATCGCCG
>JBGAUM010000016.1:0-41160 GCA_044228625.1 Usitatibacteraceae bacterium
GGGACATCACGACCGGTTCTGCTGCCACGGTGGTGGCAGTCGTTGATTCCGGTGTACGCAGCCATCGTGACCTTGCGAGCAGGCTATTGCCTGGATACGATTTCGTCACGAATGTCGACCGCGCCAATGACGGCGACGGACGCGACTCAGACCCCACCGATCCTGGAGACTGGCTGACGAGCGAGGAGAAGGCAGCGAACACGCTGTTCAGCAATTGTGATGTGGAGAACTCGTCGTGGCATGGCACGTCGGTTGCCGGTGTCATCGGGGCCTCGACCAATAATGGACAGGACATAGCGGGATTGGATTGGGCCGCGCGAATCTTGCCAATTCGTGCGCTTGGCAAGTGCGGGGGTTCAAGTTCGGATATTGCAGAGAGCATTTTGTGGGCGGCCGGATTCACAATCAGCGGAATTCCCGACAATCCGAATCCGGCCAAGGTCATCAACTTGAGCCTTGGTTCGCAGTCTTCATGCAGCAACACGTACCGTAACGCGATCAACCAGGTTGTCGGGGCCGGCAAAATCGTGATTGCGTCGGCAGGGAACGACAACAATGATCTAGATCATTCGCCATCCAGTTGCCCGGGCGTCATTTCGGTCGGGGCGATTGGGCGAACGGGCGCGAAGGCTTCCTATTCCAGCTACGGCTCAAAGGTCACCCTCATGGCACCGGGGGGCGATGGCGGCGATCTCATCACGATCGGTAACAGCGGCACGACCGTTCCAGGAACGGATACTGTGCGCGGCATCAGCGGTACGAGTTTCTCCACGCCGGTGACAAGTGGCGTCGTTTCGTTGATGCTGGCGTTGCGGCCGGAGTTGGATGCACCGGCGGTCACCCGCATACTGAATTCAAGTGTGCGTCCTTTCCCGGATGCCAGCTGCAACACCGACATTTGCGGAGGAGGAATTCTCGACGCGGCGGCGGCCCTGCGGTCGACGCGTGACCTATCGGTCGGCGTGGCGACTTTTGTCGGGTTTCAAGATACCGACGTCGGCAAGCCGGGTGCCGATCTGCAGTTAAAGGTGACAAACCTGTCTCAGGGGCCCGTCAATGTCGGTCAGACGGCGATCTTTTCAGGGACAGATTTCGGGATTGGAGCATTGGGTGCCAATGCCTGTCTGACAGCCCTGCAACCTGGCGCCAGTTGTTTTGTTCCGTTGCGCTTTAACCCGCTAGCGACGGGGCTAAGGACGGGAAGTGTCCAACTTTCGGCCAGCGATGGGCGTGTCTATACAGTCGCCTTGTCTGGCTTCGCATATGCCGCAGCGAATATCGCCGAACAAAGTGCGGGCTCCAATGCCGCACCGCTGTATCTGGCGAAAGCGCCCAATGGGGATTACTGGTTTACCGTGCAGCCTCCTTCACGACCGGACGGCGTGGCGCGACTGCGTCCCAATGGGGAGGTTACCGAGTTCTCGGTCTCCGATGCCGCAGGTGGACCCTTCGACATTGCGGCGGGTGCTGATGGCAACATGTGGTTCACGATCCTGAATGCCGGCAAGATCGGACGCATTACGCCGGAAGGTGTCTTGACGGAATTTGCATTACCCGACACCTCAAGCCAGCCACGGGGCATTGCGCTGGGCCCGGACGGCAACATGTGGTTCACCGAGATCGTGGGGCGCAAGATTGGGCGCATCACTCCGGCCGGTGCGATTACGGAGTTGACGATTCCCTGGACTGCGACGCCGCGCGGCATCACTGCCGGCCCGGATGGTGCCATGTGGTTTACCGATTCAGGCGGCCTGTCAATTGGGCGAGTATCGATGCAAGGTGTCTTCACGCGGTTCCAGATCCCGTGGACCAGTGGAAGTGTGCGTGGCATTGCGGGAGGACCGGACGGAAACCTTTGGTTTGCCGAGAACACCGGAAACCGCGTCGGCCGAATCACACCATCGGGCGTCTTTACTGAGTTCCCCATGGCGAGGTCCGGCACCAATCCGCTTCATATCACCGCCGGTCCAGATGGCGCCATGTGGTTCACCTCAAACGGCGTCAACCGTGTTGGCCGCATCGCAGCGGGCTCCGGGCAAGTCAGCGAATTTCGGTTGCCGACTGCGGGCAGCTCGCCGATTGGCATTGTCGAGGGCCCGAACAAGCAAATGTGGATTGTAGGAAATGGATCGAACACGATCGCAAAACTTTCGATTGCAGGTGTTTCCGGGGCCAACGTCTACACTGATCTTTGGTGGGCGGGTCAGAGCGAGAACGGATGGGGGATCACCATCAACCAGCATGGCAACACGCAATTCAACATCCTGTTTGTGTACGACAACACGGGCAAGGCCATTTGGTATGCGATGCCGGGGTGCAGCTGGAATGCCGATTTCACGGCATGCAACGGGGCTTTGTACAAGCCGAGTTCGGCACCGCTCAACAACTACAATCCAGCACAGTTTGCCGCCAATCCTTCTGTGGGGAGCGCCACATTCCAGTACACCGGATCCGGCACTGGGCTATTGCAGTACGTGATCAACGGGGTGTCCGCTCAAAAAAGCATTTCGCGCCAAACGTTTGGGCCGGTCGACAACACCGTAGGGCTGCAGGTGGGCGACATGTGGTGGGCCGGGGACAGCCAGAACGGCTGGGGCGTGTCGATTACCCAGCAATACCGTACGCTGTTTGCTGCGTGGTACACCTATGACCCAACCGGAAATGCCACGTGGTACACCCTCCCTGGGGGAACGTGGAGCGGCAACACCTATTCGGGCAAGCTCTACACCGCCACCAGCAGTCCGTGGCTGGGTGGCGCCTATAACCCGGCCGCGTTTGCGGCGCAGGAAGTGGGAACGATTTCCTTCAATTTCACGAGTGCAAGTGCGGGCACCATGACCTACACCTTCACGGCCGGGCCTTTTGCCGGCACATCGCAAACCAAGGCCATCACCCGGCAGGCTTTCTGAGGCACCATGACTTGTGAATTGTGTGATGGCGATGGCGGTGCGGTGTTGTTTCGGGCACCGCGCTGGCGGGTGGTCGCCGTTGAAGGTGCGGAAGGACGAGCCTATCCCGGATTTTGCCGGGTGATCTGGAACGCGCATGTCCGCGAGATGGGCGATCTTCCCGCCGACGAGCAAGCGGAGCTGATGCAGGCCGTATTTGCAGTGGAATCCGCATTGTCAAAAGCATTGAAGCCGGTGAAGATGAATCTGGCCAGTCTGGGAAACCTGACGCCTCACGTCCATTGGCATGTCGTCCCGCGTTTGGCAGGCGACCCTGCATTTCCCAAGCCTATTTGGGCGCATGTTTTGTCGCGGGACTCGCCAGAGGGCGCCGCTCTTGATACACTGGGCCATGGCCAACCGGAAGGGATGACGGATTGGCAACAACAAGTGCGCCGCGCGCTGGAGGTTCTCTAACCCTCTGCGAGCAAGGCGCCCAACGACATGCGAGGTATGCAATGGCAACGCAGGGGAATCCCGATGTTCGTGGCAACACGCTGTTCTTCACCGATGCACGAAGCTGCAAGGAGTGGTTGAAGACTATTGCGCTCCACAACGTGCCGATGGCACAGCAGGCCATCCTCGATGGCTTGCGAATCCTGAACCGCAGCGCCACCATCAGTGGCACCGATCGCCTGATGTGCCTCGAACTGATGCGAGACAAGGCAGCTTTCCTGCTCGCAGAGCAGCGTGCGCGCTATGCCGGCAAGACGGTTCCCCTCCTGCACGGCGACGTGGCGGCCTGGAATATTTCCAAGACCCTGTTGTCGGAAATGGAGGCGGGCTACCTGCGTTGTTGGGAGGACGCCAAGGCGCCCGATTCTCCGCTGGTTGACCACGCGGCACTTGTTCTCCAGCGCGGCATGCGGTATGTCGGCCTGCAAATGTTGATTGCTGGGTTTGCATACAAGCGTTTCGACGGGAGCCTGTGGTCCCGCCTGCATGGATTGTGGAAAGAGGCAGACGCCCGCGGACTCACGGTCAAGCGCGTCAAGGATTCCGTCGGTTCCGCGGATGGCTATTCAAGTGTCCAGCAGGCATATACCGCAGTATTGCTGGGCCAGGCGGCCAACGTCTACGAGTTGATGCCCCGCGAAATTGATTTCGTGGATGCCGTCATGAAACGGTTCAGCCACAAGGTGGAGGTGATGCACGAGGGCATGCCGACTGCCATTGGGGTTCAGGCGATCATCGATCTGTCGTCGCAGCGAGGGCTGCAATACGTGGCCAAGGCAGACGCACACGAGGACATCCGAGTGGTCGAGATGACCGACTTGGGCAAGTCACTCAAGCGGCGTATCCGCAAGCTTGCGGAAGGCGCGAGCCCCGCGGAGCTCGAACTGCCACCGGACTGGACCTCCCGCGAGGCCCATGATCAGTTGGTTCGCCTGTTTACCCTGTGGTGTGAAGGCGGCAACACGCGGGCGTTGCCTTCCGTGCCCAAGGAAACCCATGCGCAATTGAGCTTCGGCCTGTCGGAGACGCATTTCTTCATGTCGGGGACCTTGTTCGAACAACCCGATGTGCCGCGCGAGCTGACCCGCCAGGAAATGAACGACATCAAGATGTTTGGGAAGGTGTCGGAAGCGACCATTCGCGCGCGTTACGCCGAGTACAACTACGGCACCGAATCCTGGGGAATCATTGACGAAACCCGCGGTTCTTACAGGCTCTTGAGGCCCGCCAACTCCTCACATCAGTTGGCCATTGGCCGGATTCTGGGCGTCAAGATCGGAAAGCAGGACGCCTTCTATCTTGGCGTCGTGCGTGAGCTCGTCGAGGAACTTGACGGAACGATTTACGTCACTGTCAACATGATGCCCGGCAAGCCGGAAGCGACCGCCGTGCGAGGCCCCGAGGACCACCACAAGGCGGGAAGCTACGTGCAGGGCTTCAGGCTGGCACCCATGCCTGCCTTGAAAATCCAGGAAACCTTGGTAGTCCCTGCCGGATTGGCGCACCCCGGTCGCGGCATCGATATCTTTCACCCGGGCCATGGCAGCGCCAAGGAAGTTCGGGTGCTGGAATTCGTTGAACGTGGCGCCGATTTTGACCGGGTCACGATTCAATAGCCTGGCGTACCCCCGTTTTACGTCTTCAAGAGCGCCAGCAACTCCGCTTCGCGTTCAGGCTTGAGTCCCGCGCGAGGCTTGCTCCGGCGTTCTTCGGAATAGGCGTCCCACCAGGTCAGTGTATCGGCGACCGTGGTATTCAAGGGTCGGTAAGTCAATCCCGCCTTCACAGACTTTGCAAACGACGTCCGATGAAAGCCGGCCGTTTCGCCGCTGCCGGGAACCCAGAGTGGGAAATCACCCCACGGGGCGATCTTGTTGTCTTCCACAAACTTGAGCGTGGTCTCCACAAACTCTGCGTTGGATTTGGACACTTCCTTGCAGGTCTTCAGGACCTCGCCCATCGTGAGTACGCGATCCGGGCCAATGGCATTGAAGTTGCCAAAACTGCGGTTCTCGACCATTCGAATCGTCCACTCCGCGAGGTCGCGGCTGTCAATCAACTGCACTGGATCTGCGTGCGGCGGGGTCAGGACCTTTCCTCCTTTGCGCACGCGAACCGGCCAATACGTAAAGCGATCCGTTTCGTCGCCGGGGCCCACGATGAGGCCGGGCCGGATCACGGTGGTCATGCCGGGAAACTGCTTGTGGGCTTCATCCTCCGACAGCGCCTTCAGCGGGCCGTACAGGGCCATATTCTTTCGAAGGTCGGTAATCTTCTCCGCCATGGCATCCTTGCCTTCGTATTTGGCGCGTTCTGCGGTTTCATCTCCGGGCTTGTCGGTCGTGGCGTAAACCGAAAGTGTCGAAATGAAGACGAAGTGATTGACGTTGCCCTTCAGCACGGCCGCAGCATCGCGGATCCAGTGCGGAACGGATGTCGGGTTGTCGATGCAAACGTCGAACTTGCGCCCGACCAGGGACTTGTAATCGTTGACCTCGCGGTCGCCTGTCAACTCCTCGACTTTGGCGGGCCATTCCTTGGGGCGCCGCCCGCGATTGAATAAGGTGACTTTGTGGCCGCGCGACAGGGCGTAGCGCACCTGATGGGGGCCGGTAAGACCCGTGCCACCCAGGATCAGGATGTGAAGCGGCTTTGGTTTGGCTGTTTGAGCCAATCCAGTACTGGGCAACATAGAAGCGCCAGCAGCAGCAGAAGCAGCAGCGATAAATGCGCGGCGGTCGATGGACATCGAATTCTCCCCGGAATGTTTTTGTGGAACCCCTGTGGCTGATTATTCGCTGCCAGCTGCTGCATTTTTGTAGCGGTTTGTGTTCATGGATTGCCGCATTCGGCATATTCGGAGATGCCGCGTCCGAGCTCGATATCGCGCACCGCTTCCCATCGGTCTGCGCGTTTAATGGGCTTCACCAGCCCCAATCCGCCCCTTCCGCGCAGGTGCGATTTTCGTTGCAGCTCATCCAACCGTGGATCGTCGTCAAACACGACATCGTCGATGAAATAGGTGCAGCGTCCGGGCTCCACGATGTGCATGTGGATATGTTGTGGAAATGGGGTGTCTGGATAACCAGTGGGGCGAATGGTGTCGAACCGGTAGTGGCCCATCGAATCGGTCACTGCGAAACCCCGGAACAGCCCGTGGCGCGCCGAGGCGCCTTTCAATGCCGGGTTGGGAGGGTAGCGGCCAGACGGGTCGGTTTGATACGCGTACACCAAGATGCCCGGCGCAACCCGCCCGGAAGCGCTTCTGACGGTGCCGGAAAGCTTCAGCGCCTCACCGGCGCTGCCATCCGGGGCGATGCGCGCAATGCTGGCGAGCACTTTCGGGCGCCCTTCGAACACGGCATCGCAGCCCTCGCAGCGGCCCAGAATCCGTTCATTGCCGAACGCCGGAAGCGCCTGGAGCAACAGCGCTGCAAATGCGAACACTGCATGCGAGAAGATGCGAGTTGTACACATGGGGGCCACGCAAAAAACAGGCAAGCCCCGATTTTGCCGGGCCCGGTGCGACATCGCGTGTCAGTGTGTATTTGCGGCAGGCAGCGCACCTGTCCCCACGCGCCGCACCGCGCCCACATAGCGTTGCAGCGCCGGTGAAATTTCACCTTGCGGAACAATCGCGTCGATCAGCACGAACCGTCCCCGCGTGCGTTGAGCCGTGTCGAGCGCCTGCTCCAACTCGCCGCAGGTGGTGGCACGCAACCCTATTCCGCCCAAGCCTTCGGCGATGCGTACGAAGTCCCAAGAGCTCAATTGATTCACCGAGAGGTCTGGTTCGAAACTCTGCAACATGCCCCATCCGGCATTGTTCAGTACGATGACGATTGGGTCCCAGCCGTAACGCGTGCAGTGTCCCAGCTCCAGACCGGTCATCCCGAACGCACCGTCGCCCACCAGCACGATGGGCCGCCGCCCGCTCGCGGCTTGTAAACCAATCCCTGCAGGCACAGCGAAACCCATGGACGCGTAGTAGCCCGGCGCGACACGATGCGAATGATCGATGTCAAGGGCCGTGAACAAACAGTCACCGACGTCGATGGCCAGCGGATAGCGTCCATGCGCGGCCATCAGGCGGTTGATGGCTTGTGCGATGGAGGCGGGGCGGATCGGTGCGGCAGGATCGATATCGAATTGCGGTGGAAACGGGTTTGCCGGAACGTGCGTCCGCACTCGTGGCGGCAACTTTTCAAGCAGCGCCCGCACCACATCGGAGAGCGGCAAATCGCGGTAGACGTGATATCCCAGCTCGACTTGGCTGTCGCCTACCAGAATTGCACGGCGCAAATCGATGCGCTTTCCTGAGGCGCCAAAATTCGTGTCGGACAAAATCACGCCAAGCATCAGCAGCCCGTCAGATTGCTCAACCAGCTCACTGGTCGCTTTATCGCCCGCAAGGCCCAGATACGCCCCGCGGGGTGGCGGATCGGCTTCGGACAACAGGCCCGACCCCATCAGGCTGGTGACCACAGGAATGTCGAGCCGGCGCGCCAGTTCCGCGACCGCGTCCTCCACGCCGAATCTGCGTATTTCCACGCCGGCCATCAGCACGGGGGAAGTTGCGCGGGCGAGGGCGGCCAGGATTTCGTCGGCGCATGCGGCCAGCGCGTCGTGGTCCGGCGGTGCAGCTTCGGTCAACGTCACGGCGCGGCAATGTGCATCAGCCATGTCGCGCGGTACCTCGACGTACACGGGCCGCGATTCGCGCACGCATCGCGTCAGGACGCGCGTGATCTCGGCTGGCGCCGTGTCGGCGTTGTCCAGGCGCGTTTGAGCACAGGTGATGTGGCGAAAGATCTCGAACTGCGAGTCGAGCGTTTTCACCTGGTGGTGCAACAACAGGCCATACGCGGCCTCGCGCTTGCCGGGTGCACCGGAAATCACCACGACGGGCGATTTCTCTGCATACGCCTGAGCGATGGGATTGACGATGTTCAGCGCGCCCGCACCATAGGTGACTGCGGCAATTCCGAGGCCGCCTTGCAGGCGCGCCGCGGCATCGGCGGCGAAACCGAGCGAAGGTTCGTGCGAAAGCGTATGGATGGGCAGGATGCCCGACGTCTCGGCGATGCGAAAAAACGGCAAGGCAAAGTCACCGGGAATGCCGAAAATCTGGCGGCCACCATGGGCCTTGAGGGCGTGGAGGAGCGATTCGACGAGCGTCATGGCGCGCAATTCAGAAGCGATGGCGCATTGTCCGATTACGCCTGCGACACGTGTTGCGCCAAGTCAATCGCGGGCCATGGCCCTTGCGAAGCAAATCAAAAGTCCAGCATTGGCGGGAATTTTGGGCCGTTTTCGTCCCGAACGCCGCACCAGCCAACGACTATCGCCCTCGATTGTGCGCTATGGAATCACGTAGAACAGCACCGCAAAGAAATGCAGAACGCTGCCAAGCAAGACGAATCCATGCCAGATCGCGTGGTGGAATTTGAGGCGCTTCCACACATAGAACGCCGTTCCAAGCGTGTACGCAAGACCACCGGCAACAAGCAGCACCAGGCCGCCAGTCTCCACGGCCACAACCAGCGGTTTGATCGCTACAACGACGAGCCATCCCATCAGCACATAAAGCAGCGCATTCACCCACTTGGCGCGGCGAATGAGGTGCGTCTGCATGAGCACACCCGCCACGGCCAGTGTCCATATCACTGCAAGGATTGTCCAGCCCCACGGCCCGCGCAGATTCACCAGTGCGAAGGGGGTGTAAGTTCCGGCAATCAGCAGGAAAATCGAGGCGTGATCCAAATGCCGCAGCACCGCCTTCGCGTGTGGTGAGGTGATGCCGTGGTACAGCGTGGAAGTGGTGAAAAGAAGCACCAGTGTTCCACCGTAGATGCTCACGCTTACGATGTGCCAGGCATTCCCCCTGAGGCTCGCAAAGGCAGTAAGGATGGCCAACCCGGCAATGGCGAGCAATGCGCCCGCCCCATGGGTAATGCAGTGCGCAATTTCTTCGCCGAGCGTGTATTGAGCGGGGACGGGTGAGGCGGTTCTTTGCATGGCAGATCGAGTGCGCCGTGAGACGGTCAATTTTCCGCCGGGCTCGACAGGGATCGTTTGCGGCAAGTCAAACCGTGCGACGTGGACTGCTTGGACTTGACCTGTCTTGATTCACGCGCGTTTTCGCACCAGCGTGAGTTCGGCGTCTTCGAGTTGATCACCAAGGAATCCTCCGCTCTGGTGTGCCCACAGCCGTGCATACAACCCCTCGCGCGCAAGCAGGCCTTCGTGCGTGCCTTCCTCGACAATGCGTCCCTCGTCCATGACGATCAGACGATCCATCGCCGCAATGGTGGAAAGCCGGTGCGCAATTGCCACCACGGTCTTGCCTTCCATCAGTTTGTACAAACTCGCCTGGATGGCCGCTTCGACCTCCGAATCAAGCGCACTGGTGGCTTCATCGAGCAACAGGATCGGCGCGTCTTTCAGCTTTACTCGCGCAATGGCAATGCGCTGACGCTGTCCACCGGAGAGTTTCACGCCACGCTCACCCACGTGCGCGTCATAGCCGGTGCGACCTTTGGGATCGGTCAGTTGCTGAATGAAGTCATGCGCCTCGGCTCGCTTGGCCGCCGCGATCATTGCCTCATCGGTCGCATCCGGTTTGCCATAGACGATGTTCTCGCGCACCGAGCGGTGCAGCAAAGACGTGTCCTGCGTCACCATGCCGATCTGCTCGCGCAATGAGTTTTGCGTGACATTTGAAATGTCCTGCCCATCGATCAGGATGCGCCCGCCCTGCACGTCGTAGAACCGCAGCAGCAAATTGACCAGCGTGGATTTGCCCGCACCTGAGCGGCCTACGAGACCGATCTTCTCGCCAGGGCGGATGGTGATCGAGAAATTCTCGATGACGTTGCGTTTGGCATCACCGGTGCCATAGGAAAAGCTCACGCGGTCAAAAACCACTTCGCCGCGCGAGACGCTGATCCGCTTCGCATCGGCCGCGTCGACCACCGATTGGCGGCGCGACAGGATTGTGATGCCGTCCTTTACCGTGCCCACATGCTCGAACAATGCGGCAAATTCCCACATGATCCAGTGCGAAATACCGTTGAGCCGCAGGGCCATCGCCGTGGCTGCGGCCACCGCCCCGACGCCGACCTGGCCTTTCATCCACAACCAAAGCGTGACGCCAGTGGTCGAGGATACCAAGAGTACCGAGAGCGTCTGATTGACCACTTCAAAGCCGGTAATCATGCGCCACTGGCGATAGACGGTGGTCATGAATTCCTGCATCGCGGTTTTCACGTACCCGGACTCGCGATCGGAGTGCGAGAACAATTTCACCGTCGCAATGTTGGTGTAGGCATCGGTCACGCGACCGGTCATGAGCGAACGCGCATCGGCTTGCGCCTGCGCCACGCGCGCCAATCGCGGCACAAAGAAGATCAGCGCACAAATGTAGAGCGTAAGCCAACCGGCAAAGGGCGCAATCACCCAAAGATTGAACCCGCCGACAATCGCGATCATGGTGGCGAAATAAATGACGACGTACACCAGGATGTCCGCCACGATCATCCACACATCCCGCACCGCCAGCGCGGTTTGCATGAGTTTCGTTGCCACGCGCCCTGCAAACTCGTCTTGGTAGAACGCGAGGCTCTGCGACAACAGCAGGCGATGGAACTTCCATCGAAGCCGCATCGGAAAATTTCCCATCAAACCCTGATGCTTGATCATCGCCTGCATGGCGACCACAAAGGGGCTGGCGACAAGAATGGCGGCGAGCATCAGAAGGGTGTCGCCGCGTTCGGTCATCAGTTTGGAGGGTTCGGTTTTTGCTAGCCAGTCGACCACGTTGGCCAGCATGCTGAACAGAAAAGCCTCGAAGGCGCCGATGGCCGCAGTGAGCAGCACCATGAGCAGGATGTAAATCCGGAGTCCGCACGCCGCTTCCCACAAGAAGGCAAAGAAGGTCGCCGGCGTGGTCAACGAGCCTTTCAAAAAAGCGGAACACGGATTTGGGCGCCGGCGGTTGCGCGAGGGCTGGTCGGGAAACGCGGCTAGCGGGCCAAGGCGGCTGCCTGCGCCGCGATCAACTCGCGCGTGCCCTTCGTTCCCAACGCAAGCAACCGATCCATTTCGTCGCGCGAGAACGGCGCGCCCTCGGCAGTGCCCTGCACCTCCACAAAGCGTCCCGCGCCGGTCATCACCAAATTCATGTCGGTTTCACAGCTGGAATCTTCGTCGTAATCCAGGTCAAGCAACGCACCCTCCGCGCTGATGCCCACGGACACCGCCGCCACGGCGTCGCGCAGTGGCGAAGCGGGGATCTTTCCGGCGGCAATCAACGCAGAAATTGCGTCGTGGAGCGCTACATACGCGCCGGTGATTGACGCGCAGCGCGTGCCGCCATCGGCCTGCAACACGTCGCAGTCGAGCGTGATCTGCCGTTCGCCCAATGCCTTCAAATCTGTCACGCATCGCAGCGACCGCCCGATCAGGCGTTGGATCTCCTGTGTGCGACCGGTCTGCTTGCCGCGTGCGGCCTCGCGGTCGCCGCGCGTATGCGTTGCGCGCGGCAGCATGCCATATTCCGCGGTCACCCAGCCTTCACCGCTGCCCTTTTTGTGCGGCGGCACCCGTTCCTCCACGCTGGCGTTGCAGAGTACCTTGGTATGTCCCACTTCGATGAGCACTGAGCCTTCCGCGTAACGCGTGTATTGGCGGGTGATGCGAACCGGACGCAGGGCATCGGAAGCGCGATTTTCAAAGCGGGACATGGCTGATCCAGAGATTGGGTTTTGAGCAGGCAACAATCGTTCGCTGAAATTACTTGCCGATATTGATAAGCGGAGCGGTCTGCATGTTTGCCGGAATCACAACCGTGGTCGTGCCGCCTTTTTCGGCAAATTTCAGCAAAGCGAGGTTTGACTCATGTTGCAAGTATTCGCGCGTCAAGCTTTGGTTGATGATCTGGTTGGACTTCGCGATGCCTTCGGCTTTCTTGATTTCGACCTGGGCTTCAGCTTCGGCGATGGCAATGCGCTGCTTGGTGGTTTCCAGTTGCTTCTGGGCAGCCACCGACTCTTGAATGGCTTTTTCAATCGCGGGATCGGTAGTCAACTGGCGGATGACCACGCGCGTCACCGTAAACACACCCTTGTCGTTACGGTCCAGTTCGGACTGCAGCCCCTTGATCACGGCACTTGCCAGTTCGTCACCCTTGGTGTGCATGACCAAGCTTTCCAGCTTGGAGGTTTCTTCATAGATGACATTGCGCGCCAATCGCACAAGCAAGGCGTACGCAGGCAAGTAGGCGCCGCCTTTGGCGTCTCGCTCATGCTGCGCGGCGTATTTCACATACAAGTCGGCGATCGCCCCGGCGCTTGCCTTGTAATACACGGTGACATCAAGGTCACGGAGCGAGAGGTTGTCCTTGGCTTTCGGCGTCAAATCATTGAGATCGATCCCAATCTCTTTTGCGGAAAACTCTTGGACCGTGCTCACCGCCGGAATCCTGAGAAATAACCCAGGCTCAATTTCGTCGGTACCCACTTTGCCAAGCGTCGTTCGCACGCCGACATTTCCGCTTTCAATTGTGCCGCAACTTGCAACGAGCACACCAAGAGCGGTCAACGTCACAACGATGGCAAAGAACTTGCCGACTCTGGGATCCATACTTATGACTGTCCTTTCAATCAATACGCTTCAGATGGGCATGCGATTGAACGCCGAAGCCAACTTCCTCTTCGTTCAGCGATTCACCTTTTTGATTGCTGACTGAATTTCATCGATGGCTCTTTGGATTTCCTCATCGGAAATTTCGTCTTTGAACGCGGCGCCGGGTGCCTTGCTGTTGAGCGATGAGGTGGTGAACCCCTGCATGGGCTCGGTCACGGTGACGGTGTTGGCTGGCTCTTCGTCGTCTTGCAATTCCCAGGTAACCCCGATGACGGACAAATTGTCCGAGTCATCCCCGGCCTTGCGCTGGGCGTCCAGCATCAGTGCCGGCATGATGGCGGTCAGGTTGGTCTGATGGACCTTTCGCGCGATGAAATCGGAATCCAGCGGACCCCAAAATCCATCGGTCGACATCAGAATCGTATCGCCCACTTTGAGGGGCCATTCTTCCGAATGTGTCACCAAGGGGGGCAATACGCCGCCCAGGCAGTTGTAGATTTTGTTGCGCTCCGGATGGGTCGCCGCCTGGGCGCGCGTGATGACGCCGGAATCGATCAACTGTTGCACGCGTGAATGGTCCACCGTGCTCATGGCCAGTTTGCCTTCACGCAGGATGTACAGGCGTGAGTCCCCGGAGTGGGCCCAGTAGGCTTTGCCCCCCTGCACCAAGCAGGCCACCAACGTGGTGCGTGGGCATTCCAGCATGTCATGCTGATCGGCAAACGCAACGATAGCGCGGTGTGCGGAGTGAAAGGCCGTGTCGAGGAACTCCTTGGGCCGGCGCAAGACGGAACGTGCCTCGCGCTCGAATCTTGACGTGAGCGTATTGACGGCAATCTCGGCAGCCAATTCGCCGCGCGCGTGACCGCCCATGCCATCGGCGATCACCATCAGGAGCACTTCCTTGGAATACGAATACGCCAGCCGGTCCTGGTTGTATTTCCGGCCGCCGATCAAGCTGTCTTGGAAAATGGTGAAACGCATCAGAAGATCTTCTTGTTCAGCGTCCGTTTGAGACGATCGGCAATCGATTCATCTTCGACAATGTCATTGGCGGCCGGCTCCACCATGGGGGAGTCCTTGACCTCGCGCATCAATGCCTTTTGCAGTTCGAAAGCGGTCTGGGGGCGCTCCAGATGATCGAGCTTCAGGCACCAGTCGACGATATCGAACAAATCCTGCGACAACGGTTGCGCGGCCAAGTCTCGTGCGGGAACCATGGCGTCCTCGGCCTCGCGTTCGTTGGCGGGCTGGGGATGCGTGCCGGTGATGCAGGTATAGATCGTGGCCCCGACCGCATAGATGTCGGTCCAGGGCCCCATCGACTCCATTCCCCGGTATTGCTCGGGCGCGGCATAGCCGGCCGTATACATCGGTCGCAGGCGCGGTGCGTCACTGGTCAAGGCCTGCCGCGCGGCGCCAAAATCCAGCAATACCGGCTTGCCTTCCATGGTGATGTAAATGTTTGCCGGCTTGATGTCGAGGTGCAGCAATTTCTTGGCATGCACTTCGCGGAGGCCGTTGAGGGAATGCGTGAACAACCGGCGAATGAAACTTTCGCTGAATTCCTGCCGGTGCCGCTGAATATGGAATTGCAAAGTGCGGCCGCGCACATACTGCATGACCATGTAAACCGTCTCATTGGCGCGGAAGAAATTCTCCACACCCACGACGTTGGGATGGGAAATTGTCGCCAGCGAGCGGCCTTCCTCGAAAAAACACTTGAGGCCGTGCCGGAACACGGCAAGATTTTCTTCCGAGTTGATCCGGACTTCGGCGCCATCCGCACGAATCACCAATGCCGCCGGCAGGTATTCCTTGATCGCCACAGGCCGACCATCCGCATCACGCGCCAAATACACGATGGAAAACCCGCCAGACGACAGCAGTTTTTCAATCGTGTACTGATTGAGCTGATACCCGTTGGGCAGCGGATGATTGGTTTGCGACGCCATGTTCTCGGATGGACCTGGCGCGCCAGCCCCGAAGGGCCCTCCGAATGCGCCGGGCTATAATTGTCCCGTCTTGCCAAGTGCTTGTAAAGAAAGCAAAAGCCGGGATACCGTGATTCTTCCACGGATTGCGGTTGCTGGCTTGGACATTCTGGCGCCATTTGCCCGGCAGCCATCGCCCACAAGGACTTTGCATGATCAAAAGCATGACCGGTTTTGCCGCCGTTGCGGGTGAGGTACCCGGGGGCCGTTTTGCCCTTGAATTGAAGTCGGTCAATCACCGATACCTCGAATTTGCGCCTCGCATGCCGGAAGAGTGGCGGGTGATGGAAGGCCCGATGCGCGAGGCTCTGGCGGCAGGGTTGACCCGCGGAAAGGTCGATTGCCGCGTCACATTCACAACCGTGGCCACGCGTGAGGCGTTGCAGCCGAACCCAGAAGGCCTTGCGGCCCTCGCGGACACCCAAAAGGTCATCTTGCAGAATTTTGGGAGCGCACGTCCTTTGTCGGTCTGGGAGGTGATGCATTCTCCCGGCGTGATGGCCAATGAATCTGCCGGCAATGAGGAGGCGCGCCACGGGTTGTTGGCCCTGTTCCATCAGGCCCTGAAAGACTTGAATGCGACCCGCGAACGGGAAGGTCAAAAGCTGGTGGCGCTGATTGAAGAGCGCTTGACACGCATGGAAGCCATCATCGCCGAAGTCACTCCGCTGGTGCCGCAAATGGTCGCGCAATATCATGAAAAACTGAAGCAGAAAATCGACGAGGCCATGGCCGGGACGGCGACCGACGATCGGCTCAAGCAGGAAGTCGTCCTGTTTGCCTCCAAGGTTGATGTCGCGGAAGAACTGGGGCGGCTGCACGCGCATGTGGGAGAAGTACGCCGCGTGCTCAAGCAGGGCGGGGCTGCCGGAAAGCGACTCGATTTTCTGATGCAGGAACTCAATCGAGAGTCCAATACGCTGGGCTCCAAGTCTGTCTCGGTGGATTCCACCAAGGCCTCGATAGAATTGAAGGTCCTCATTGAGCAGATGCGAGAGCAGATTCAGAATATTGAATGAGTTCCCCCGTCCCGATCCTCAGATGAACGGCTGCCTATATACAGTTGTAGCGCCCTCAGGCGCAGGCAAATCCAGCCTGGTGGATGCATTGTTGCTCAAGGAGCCAGGGCTCGCACTGTCGATTTCCACGACCACGCGCGCCGCACGCCCGGGCGAGGTGTCAGGGCGCGAGTATTTCTTCGTTTCGCGGCCCGAATTCGAGGCGCGGATCAGTCGCGGCGAGTTCCTGGAATACGCCGAGGTTTATGGCAACCTCTATGGCACGTCCAAGAAATGGATCGAGGACACCCGTGCGACCGGCAAGGATGTTGTGCTGGAAATCGACTGGCAGGGTGCGCGCAATGTCCGCGCACTCTTTCCGGAAATGGCGTACATCTATATCCTGCCGCCATCGATTGACGTGTTGCGCGAGCGTTTGTTGAAACGTGGCAAGGATCCGGCCGATGTGATTGAAAAGCGCCTGGCAGCCGCTCACGAGGATTTGGCGCATGCCCCGGAAGCCGACTATGTTATTATCAATAGCGACTTCGATACCGCTGTCGCCGATCTGCAAGCGATCGTGCGCGCGGTGCGTTTGACCGCAAACCGGCAACTGTCCCAACACGCTGCATTGTTTACCGAAGCATCGCAGCCCGTTAGCAACGTAAGCACTCGCTCACGCCAGAATTGAATTCCGGCGCGGGGTTTGCTGAGTGGTTCTGGAGTAATCGCATGGCCCGCATCACCGTAGACGACTGCATCAAACTGATTCCCAACCGTTTCGAGCTTACACTCGCGGCGACCACCCGCGCGCGTCAAATCGCGCTGGGCGGGGCGCCCTATGTGGAAGCCGGTAAAGACAAACCCACCGTGATCGCATTGCGCGAAATCGCGCTTGGTCACGTCACGGTCGACATTCTCAACCCGCCGCCACCGCCTGTTGCGGCGACCCCCGAAATGTAATGCGGGGCCGGTGGTGGCACCGACGCGATGACCTCGCCCACGCCTGCCACCGACCCGGCTCCCAAAGGTGCTGCGCGCACGACGGGTGCAGCCCGTTCGGCGCACCGGTCGCTGTCGATCCTGCCGGAAGTCGCACTGCCCATGGAGGCAGGGGACGAGGCCGCCGCATTTCGGGCCCTGATCGAGGGCTATCTCAAACCGGCCGACGTTGCCAAGGTTGAGGCTGCACTCGACCTCGCGACTGCTTCGCATGAAGGCCAGACGCGTCAATCCGGGGAACCCTACATTACCCATCCGCTGGCCGTGGCGCGCATTCTCGCGCGTTGGCATCTCGATGCGCAGGCGCTCACGGCCGCGCTTTTGCACGATGTCGTCGAAGACACGCCGACCACCAAAGACGATATCGCACGCCAGTTCGGAAAACCTGTTGCGGAATTGGTCGATGGAGTCTCCAAGCTCGACAAGCTTCAATTTGCGACCCTTGAGGAAGCCCAGGCCGAGAACTTCCGAAAGATGTTGCTGGCGATGGCGCGCGACGTGCGCGTGATCCTCATCAAGTTAGCCGATCGTTTGCACAACATGCGCACGCTTGACGCCGTGTCGCAATCCAAGCAGGAGCGTGTAGCGCGAGAAACACAGGAAATCTATGCGCCGATCGCCCACCGCCTGGGACTCAACGGGCTGTACTACGAGTTCGAAGATTTGTGTTTCAAGGCCCTGCATCCGCATCGCTTCGCGGTGCTTGAGAAAGCCTTGCGCGCTGCACGCGGAAACCGGCGCGAAGTCGTGGGTCGTATCCTGGAGGCAATCAAGACCCGTTTGGCCGAATTTGGGGTGGAAGCGTCCATTTCCGGTCGCGAAAAACATTTGTCATCCATTTACAAGAAGATGCATGACAAGCACGTGTCGTTTGCCGAGGTGCTCGACATCTATGGCTTTCGTATCGTCGTGCTGGGAATGAAGGAATGCTATGTGGCACTTGGCGCATTGCACACGTTGTTCAAGCCGGTGCCGGGAAAGTTCAAGGACTACATCGCACTCCCAAAACCCAACGGCTACCAGTCGTTGCACACGACGTTGATCGGCCCGTTCGGCACGCCCGTGGAAATCCAGATCCGCACCGCCGACATGCACATGATCGCGGAAGCCGGCGTGGCGGCGCACTGGATGTACAAGTCACTGGGCGACAGTGCGCTCACAGACATTCAGCAAAAGACCCACCAATGGTTGCAGTCACTCTTGGATTTGCAGTCGGGAACCGGCGACCCGCTGGAATTCCTGGAGCACATCAAGGTCGATCTGTTCCCGGATTCGGTTTACGTCTTTTCGCCCAAGGGCAAAATTCATTCCTTGCGCAAAGACGCTACCGCGATCGACTTTGCCTATGCGATCCACTCGGATATTGGCAACCGAGCCGTGGCGGCGCGCATCAACGAGGAGGACGTGCCGCTCTCGACGCGCCTCAAGAATGGCGACCGCGTCGAGATCATCACGGATGAAACCGGGCGCCCCAATGCAGCGTGGCTCAATTACGCGGTTTCCGGACGCGCGCGGTCCCACATCCGGCATTACCTGAAAACACGCCAGCAGACGGAAGCCATTGAATTGGGCGAATTGTTATTGATTCAGGCCGTGCGGTCACTGAACTTTGATCCCAACGACATCGGCCGGATTCACTGGAACCGCATGTTGAAGGGTGATGCGTTGAAATCAAAAGAAGCCGTGCTCTCGGAAATCGGCTTGGGCAAGCGGCTTGCGGCAGTCGTCGCGCGAAAACTCTTTGCGCTCTCGGAATTGGAGGCGCCCGCGCATCAGTCGAAGGAGGCGCTCCTTATTCGCGGCACCGAAGATCTCGCCGTGCAATTTGCCCCTTGTTGCCGCCCCATTCCGGGAGACCCGATTCTCGCGCAGATGAAAGGTGGCCAAGGCCTGGTCATCCACACGCACGATTGTCAAAACGTTCGTTCGTTCCGCAATGAGCGCGACAAATGGCTGGACGTGCAATGGGATCCGCGCATAGACCGGCTGTTCAATGTCGACATCCGCGTCACCGTGACCGACCGGCGCGGTGTGCTGGCGAAAATTGCGGCGGAGATCACGGCGGCAGACTCCAACATCGCCCACGTCAACATGGGGGATCCCCACAGCGGAGGCGACAAGTATGCGGTGCTCACGTTCACCCTGGACGTCCGTCATCGAATGCATCTGGCGCAGGTGATGCGGCAGCTGAGGAAGCTTCCGGAGGTCGTGAGGATTGCAAGGGTGAAGGCTGGGACCGGCAACCAATCGAAGATCAAGCCTTGATCCCAACCGATTGGCGCGCGTCAGCATCATTTTTCGTGAATGAGCATTGAAAAAGTGGCGCCTGGCAAATCGCCGATCGCGTGAACTTCCGCTGCCGATGATTTCAAATTACCCGTCACCTGAGCCCACTATTGGAGTCTCGCGTGGTGAAGCGTCTGATCCTGGCCGGCTGAATTTCCTTGACACTCTCCGAGGTGTCTTGATGGCGCTTGGCGTGGTGATTCACGCCGCCATGGTTTTCAATACGAGCCACCATTGGATCGTCTCGGACCCTTCCGGCGGCCCGGCGTTTGGTGTGGTCGTGAACCTGATTCATTTGTACCGCATGCCGGTGTTTTTCCTTGTGTCCGGATTTTTCACCGGACTGCTCTATTTGAAGTACCCGGCGTCGGAGTTCCTTCGCAGCCGCGTCATCAGAATTCTGGTTCCCTTTGTAACGACCTTGATCAGCGCCAATGCCTTGCTGATCTGGTATCTCCAGTCTGCGGGAATTCGCCCCTTTACGATCGCCAACTGGGTCAGTCATTTGTGGTTCCTGGCATTCCTGATGTTCTACATCCTGGCGTTCTTCACCCTTCAAAGGTTTGGCGATGCCCTGCGAATTCCAGCCGCACTCCTCGCAAGGATTTGTAGGGCCCGGCTGCGCTGGCCGGGGTTGCTGGCAGTCTTTTTGGCGACGACATTCGGCACGCACCTCTTCATCAAGGTCTTCAACCTCTGGGATGTTCTCTTGCTCGGATTCAGCGACTTGGAGGACCTGCTGAATTACGCCGTGTACTTTGTTGCAGGGCTCTTGATTTTTCGCTGTGAACCGCTGTACCGGATGATCACCGGGGGAAGGTTCCATTCCGCTTTCGCGGCGTTGATCTTGGCGGTCGCGGTCGTTGCGCAAACACATTTTTCGTGGCCGTTTCTGTTGCCGGACATTTGGCGGGAAATGCTGAGATCTGCAGCCACGTTTTTCGGTGCGGTGTTCCTGTTGAGTTGGTTCCGCCGCCATGCGGATATCGACTCTCCGCGTTCGAGGTTGTTCTCCGACGCCTCTTACACGATCTACTTGCTACACGGCCCATTTCTGATCGGGTTTGCAATGCTGCTACTCCCGATGGCGATTCCGGGTCTGATCAAGTTTTTTGTACTGATCGTCGCGGTGATAGCCAGCACCCTCGCCCTGCACCTTTGGGTCATCGCGCGTTCGCCTCTCCTCGCGTTGCTGTTCAACGGCAAGGTCGTGCGGCCAATTCTCGCCAATCCGCCTGAACATCGAAAGTAGCCTTTATTTTGCTGCACGCAAGCGAGCGAAAATGAGGCCTTGCTTCATACCCGCTAGTCGCCGACCCTCAAATGCTGCGTTGCGAACCTGCGACCAACAGCTTTCCAAATACCTTCAATCGTGCTGCCTCTAATGGCTCCTCCTTCGGATACACTGGTCTCGTTACCCTCAGCTCGACCAGTTCTTATGCCAATCCATGCTTTCCGCCCGATGGCACTGCTCCTGTGCGTGGTCGCGTTTGCGTGCTTTCCTGCAACCGGCAAGACGCTGCGCATGTCAGTGTCCGACGACGCCACCACGCTGGACCCGCACGTGGCGAATCTGGCGATCAACAATCGTTTGCTTGCCAACATTTACGAAGGCTTGGTGCGGCGTGATGCGGAGTTCAACATCGCGCCGGCGCTGGCCCTCTCGTGGAGCCAGCCGGATGCCAAGACCTGGCGATTCAAACTCCGGCCCGGCGTGAAGTTTCACGATGGCAGTGCCTTTACGGCGGACGACGTGGTGTTCTCGGTGTCGCGCGCGCTGCATCCGTTATCCAATCTCAAAACCACCGTGCAGGGCGTGGGTGCGGCGAGGAAGATCGACGACATGACGGTCGATCTCGTCATGGCCGAACCGAATCCGGTGCTGCTCGCGCATCTTGTGGGGCATTTCATCATGTCCAAATCCTGGGCCGCGAAACACGGCGTGACCCTGCCGCAGAACTACAACGACAAGGAAGAAACCCACGCCGTGCGCAACGCCAACGGCACCGGGCCGTTCAAAGTTGTATCGCGCCAACTCGACGTGAAAACGGTGCTTGCAGCGCACACCGAATGGTGGAACAAAGGCGCGTCCGATCGTGGCAATGTGAATAACGTGGAATGGACGCCGGTGAAATCGAACAGCACACGCATTTCCGCGCTGATGTCCGGCGCCATCGACTTTGTGATGGACCCGCCGGTACAAGATCGCGAGCGCATCAAAAACATGCCGGCGACAAAGCTGACCGTGGCGAGCGAACCGCGGATGGTATTTCTGGTGTTCGATCACTTCCGCGATGAACTGCAATACAGCAACGTAAAAGGAAAAAACCCGCTCAAGGACTTGCGCGTGCGCCAAGCCATCGCGCATGCCATCGACGCGAACCTTCTGATCGACAAGGTATTGCGCGGTTACGGGCGCCCCTCGGCGCTGATTGCGGGCAGCGAAATGGCTGGCTATTCGGCGGACATCGACAGACGCTTGCCGTTCGACCCTGCGCGCGCGAAAAAACTGATGGCCGAGGCTGGCTACGCCAGCGGCTTTGAGCTCACGATGGAATGCCTCAATCAAACGCCGTTTGTGGAATTGTGCCAGGCGATCGGTCCGATGCTGGCCTCCATCGACATCCAGTTAAAACTGAATGTGATGCCCTTTACGACCATCTTCCAAAAGCTCGACAAAAACGACACCAGCAGCGTCATGATGGGTTACGGCACTTCCACAGTCGATGCGCAATCCCTGCTGTTTCCGCTGCTGGGGACCAAGGGTGGCAACGTGGCCGGCCGCGGCGATTCCAATTGGGGCCGGTACTCGAACCCCAGGCTCGATGCGCTGATCGAGCGCATCAGCCGCGAGAGCGACATCCCCAAACGCAACGCCGCCATCCGCGAAGCGCTGATCATTCAACGGGACGACCTGGCCGTGATCCCGTTGTATCAAGTGAAAGTGGCGTGGGCCATGCGCAAGAACATCGACGCGCCGTACAAGGTGGTCAACTCGCCGCAGTTTTACCGATTCCGCGTGAACCCTTGACCACGCGTACGCCAGGCCGAGGTGCCCCCACGGAAAGTCCGCAGGGCACCACGACAAGGCTCACTACAGCAAGGGCTTCAGCGCCGCGCCGATGCGCGCCATTTGCTCCGGCGTGACCATCTCTGCAAGCACGTCGGTAAAGCGTGCCTGTGACACGCCGGAACCGATGTACTGCCAGCGATACGCTTTCTTCATTAGTTCGGCCACGCGGCTCACCTGCCCGGCCTCCATCGGGCGCCCCAAGTTGGAGACGAAGTACTTGGTGTCGGCATCGGCCTGCGCCGTGATGATGCCGTCCACGGCCCCCACCAAGTCGATCAGGTCATCGACGGCGCGATCACGTTGCGCATCGTCGATGCGGTGGTTCTCCAGGCGCAATTCAAGTTCATCCAGGATCGCATACTGCGACTCCTCGATCCAATGGTATAGGAACACGTCTTTCCACACCGGCGACAGCCCGTTGCCGGGCTCGATGCTCTGCTTGTAGTGCACCTGGGTGAAGATTTCGATGTCGAGCGTGAGTGCGAGGATGGCCCAATTGCTCTTGCCCAGGACTGCCATCGCGACCTCGTCCGGATTGGGAAGGAAGGTGTATCCGGGCGGCATGCAGTCGGACGCCATGCGGTCGAGGCGGCGGAACAGTTCCTGGTGCTTGAGCTCCTCGTCCACGAATCGCACCATGGCTTCCATGGCTTGTTGGTCGCCGAGGCTGTGGCGCGCGCCCAACTCGAGCCCCTTTGCCCCGATGAAGCGCTCCACGAGCCCGAAGATGTTGGCTTAGGAGCGTCCCTGCACTTGGCTCAGGAAGCGCTTCTCGGACTCGCCGAGGAATTCCAGTTCGTTGACTTTGGAGAGGCTGTCAGGAAGGAACTTGCTGCCCGCGTCGAGCGCGCGTCCGCGCAAGACGTCGGCATCGATGTCCCAGCGGATGCGCTTGGATTTTTCGATGACCTTGGCGTATTCCGGACCAAAGTGGAGGCTGCTGGGCATGGGAGTTGCGAGGGTATTCATGTGTATTGGACCTGCATCGAGAGTGGTTGGAAAAGCCGGCGCACATCAGGGGCCCGCCACAATTCGCAGCAACCCCGGAAAACGCGCGCCTGTCCCTGACTACGCGGGATGCCGGCGACCTCAGACATGAACGGCGACAAGACGCGGAATTTTCGGGTTGAAAGGGGGATCGACAGGCCAATCAGCGGGCGCAATGTGCGATATGTCACTCACCGCCGCACGCCCGGTGAAATGCGATGCGGGGCCGCGCATCGGTGCCACCCGTTTCTCCGGTCCTGCTGCCAATTGAGATCCCTTCAGCGACACCAGGGCGCACATGTAGAATTCGCAGCACACTCGCAAGCCCCTTTTCTTCCCATGAAATCGATCGTCTCCACGCCGCAAGCTCCCGCCGCCATCGGCACCTATTCGCAAGCTGTTTCGGTCGCGGGTCCTGTAACCACGGTCTATCTGTCTGGCCAAATTCCATTGGACCCGAGCACCATGCAGCTGGTGAGCGGGTTTGAAAACCAAGTCAAGCGCGTATTCGAAAATTTGAAGGCCGTGTGCGAAGCGGCGGGCGGCGGCTTGAATGATCTCGTCAAGGTCAACGTCTACCTGACCGACCTTGGAAATTTCGCGAAAGTAAACGAAATCATGGCCACTTACATTTCCGCGCCCTATCCGGCGCGTGCTGCCATCGGTGTCGCGTCGCTGCCACGCGCGGCGGAAGTGGAGATCGAGGGCGTCATGGTCTTGCGGGTGGATGTGGGTGGCGGCGGCGCCTAGGTCCGTTTGACCCAATGCCCGCCCCACGCGCAAAGAAGCCGGCGACCAAAAAGAAGCCTGTCACCACCGCGGAACTGTTTGCCCGCTTGGGCCTGGCCTCAGATTGGGATTTTGCGCTTCACCTGCCGTTGCGATATGAGGATGAGACGCGCATCACCCAAGTGAACGACGCGCGCGAGGGCGTGGAATGTCAGATTGAAGTTGAGATCACGCATTGCGAAATCGCCTATCGGCCACGGCGTCAGCTCGTGGTGCAGGGCAAGGATTCCACCGGCAAAGTTTTCTTTCGTTTCCTGAATTTCTACGGCAGCCAGGTCAAGCAACTTTCCCCTGGCACGCGCATCCGCGCATTTGGGGAGGTGAGGCAAGGGTTCTTTGGCGCGGAGATGATCCACCCGCGGTACAAGGTCGTGGTGGCGGGAGCGCCATTGCCCGCCACATTGACGCCCGTGTATCCCTCGACGGCAGGCCTCTCCCAGGCGGCCATTCGGCGCGCCATCGAAGGTGCACTCGTGCGGCTCGGCCATCGTCTGGATGAAGAAACATTGCCTGAGCGGCTGAAGAAGGATCTCAAGCTGGGCGCCTTGTCCGCCAGCATCCAGGCCTTGCACCATCCGGCGCCCAGCGATTCCCAGTCTGCGTTGTCCGAGCATACGCATCCAGCCTGGCGCCGCATCAAATTCGATGAGATCTTGGCGCAGCAGCTTGCCATGCGCCGTGCGCGTGCCGAACGCGACGCCAAGCGTGCGCCGCCCCTCCGGGCTGACGCTGCATTGCTCAACCGATTCTGCAAGGGGCTGACCTTCAGGCTGACGGGCGCGCAACAGCGCGTGTTTGACGACATTGCGGAAGACCTGGTCAAACCTGTCCCCATGCAACGCCTGCTTCAAGGTGACGTCGGCAGCGGAAAAACCGTCGTCGCGGCGATGGCTGCCCTCGTCGCCATCGGCAACGGGTTCCAAGCGGCCATCATGGCGCCTACCGAAATCCTGGCTGAGCAACACCATCGAAAGCTTTCTGCGATGCTGGCGCCTTTGGGGATCGTGGTGACATGGCTCACGGGCAATTTGAAAGCCAGGGAAAAGCGCGAGGCAGCTGCGGCCATTGCCAGTGGCGTCACGCAATTGGCCATTGGCACACACGCCCTGTTCCAGGACGATGTCACCTTCGCCAAACTGGGATTGGCGATCATCGATGAGCAGCATCGCTTCGGCGTGGGACAGCGTCTCGCCTTGCGGGGCAAAGGCGCCGTGCGTGGGGTCACGGAAGCGCACCAGTTGATGATGAGTGCCACGCCCATTCCCCGTACCCTGTCGATGACCTATCTGGCGGACCTCGATGTGTCGGTCATTGATGAAATGCCGCCGGGGCGCGAGCCGGTCACCACGAAGCTGGTCTCAGACACGCGGCGGGACGAAGTGCTTGGTCGCGTGCGCAGCGAAGTCATCGGTGGCGCGCAGGTGTACTGGGTTTGTCCCTTGATCGAGGAATCCGAAACCCTGCAGCTCAAGACGGCGACCGAGACGTATGAGCGCATGAAGGCGGCCCTGCCGGAGCTCAACATCGGCCTGGTCCATGGTCGCCTGAAACCGGCCGAGAAGAATGCCGTGATGAGCGCGTTTGTCGCGCGTGAAATCCACGTGTTGGTCGCGACCACCGTGATTGAAGTCGGCGTTGATGTGCCCAACGCGAGCCTCATGGTCATCGAGCATGCGGAGCGCATGGGTTTGTCACAGCTGCACCAGCTGCGCGGACGCGTGGGCCGCGGTCCACGCCCGTCCGTGTGCATCTTGCTGTTCCAAAATCCGCTGTCGGAGAACGCGCGCGCAAGATTGAAAGTGATTTACGAATCCACTGATGGATTTGAAATCGCGCGTGAAGATTTGCGATTGCGTGGCCCGGGCGAGTACCTCGGTGCGCGCCAATCGGGTGCGCCGATGCTGCGGTTCGCCGATATCGAGCGCGACCTCGATCTTGTGGAGGCCGGGCGCAATGCCGCGGCATGGATGGTCGAACGGGAGCCCGCATTAGTCGAAGCCCATCTGAATCGATGGCTTGGCTCACGCCAACATTTCTTGAAGGCATGAGAACCCTCAAGCTCACCCGCCTCGACGCCTGGCGCGGCAAACCGCCCCCGCCCACGCATGCCCTCTACCCGTGGCTCACGGATCGCGGTTCGTTGTCCGAAAGGCTTACAAAGGCGTTCGACTCGTTCGGAGTCAGACGACTGTCGCAGGCGCGCAGCAAACCCTATCCGGATGAGCGGCGCCATCTCGGCGCGCGGAACGGCGAGCAATGCATTGTCCGCGAGGTCCTGCTCCTGTGTGAAGGGACCCCGCGCGTTTTTGCCCACAGCGTTGCACTGCCACGCGATTTGTCAGGTGCTTGGCGTGGACTTTCCAAACTTGGTGCGCGGCCGCTGGCGGACATGTTGTTTGGTGATGCCGCCGTGGTCCGGCATCCGATCGAGTACAAGAAAATCGACGCGCGGCATGCGCTGTACCGGGCCGCGCTTGCGGCCGTCCCGGACGTGCGCGCACCGCGCCTCTGGGCACGCCGCAGCGTGTTCATGAAGCATGGCCGTCCTCTGATGGTGACAGAGGTGTTCCTGCAGGGGGCGCTGGTCAAAACCTAGCGCGGGTGCGCCATTGGGGCCGAAAATGGCTGGAAACCCGCGCCGCTGCTAGGGGTTGGCTTGTGCCTTGCGCGTGCTCCGTGGACTTCGACGTCGCAGGATTCCATGGAACCGCGCGTGCAACACCGGTTCATTCCCTCATCCTGTTCAAGCGCAAAGAATTGAACACCACCGACGCCGAACTCAGGCTCATCGCGGCCGCCGCGATCATCGGGGACAGCAACCATCCGGTCATTGGATAGAGCAGGCCGGCCGCCAGCGGCACGCCAAGCGCGTTGTACAGGAAGGCGAACACCAGGTTCTGGCGCATGTTGCGGATGGTGGCCATCGACAGCCGCCGCGCGCGCGCAATCCCGCGCAGGTCGCCCTTCACCAGGGTGACCTGCGCGCTGTTCATCGCCACATCGGTGCCGGTGCCCATGGCGATGCCGATGTCCGCTTTCGCCAGCGCCGGCGCGTCGTTGATGCCGTCGCCAGCCATCGCCACCATGGCACCTTCCTTTTGAAAGCGCGCCACGAGGTCGAACTTGTCCTGCGGCTTGACCTCTCCGTACACCTCCCCGATGCCCAGTTTCGCGGCGACCGCCTGCGCGGTCAGGCGTCCGTCGCCGGTGGCCATGACCACGCGCAGGCCCGCGTCCTTCAGTTGGCGCAGCGCGTCCGCGGACGTGGCCTTGAGCGGATCCGACACCGCCAAGATTCCGGCCAGTGCACCATCGACGGCAAGGAACATGACACTGGCGCCGCCGCGCCGGAATTCGTTCGCCTGGTCATGCATCGTCGCCGTATCAACGCCGCTGTCCGACATGAATGCAGAATTGCCCAGCGCGAGGTGCCGCCGGCGCACCATGCCCCGCACGCCGATGCCGCTCCCCGCGTCGAATTCCTCGGCGGCATCAAGGGAAAGCCCCCTGGCGAGCGCCGCGTCGACGATCGCGCGCGCCAGGGGGTGCTCGCTGCCCTGGTCCAGACTCGCCGCGGATTGCAGCACCTCGTCCTCCGTGAAGCCGGGCGCCGCGTGCACGCGCTCGAACACCGGTCGTCCTTCGGTGAGCGTGCCGGTCTTGTCGACGATGAGCACGTCGATGCGCCGGAAGTTTTCGATTGCCGCCGCATCGCGAAAGAGAATGCCGGCCGTTGCCGCCTTTCCTGTGGCCACCATGATCGACATCGGCGTGGCCAGCCCCAGGGCGCAGGGGCAGGCAATGATGAGCACGGCCACGGCGTTGATCAATCCGAACAACCACCCCGGGTCTGGGCCGAACAGCCCCCATGCGATGAAGGTGATGATCGAGATGCCAATGACCACCAGCACGAAACGGCCGGCCACCACATCGGCCACGCGTTGCAGGGGCGCCTTCGACCGTTGCGCTTGGGCCACCATCTGCACGATCTGCGAAAGGACCGTGTCGGCGCCCACCTTTTCCGCGCGCATGACCAGTGCGCCGGACGTGTTCAGGGTCGCGCCGATCAGCCGGTCCCCGGTTTTTTTCATCACCGGAACCGGTTCTCCCGTGATCATCGATTCGTCCACCCCGCTGCGGCCGTCGAGAACGGTGCCATCGACCGGCACCCGTTCTCCCGGGCGCACGCGCAGACGGTCGCCCGCATGGACCTGCGCGAGCGGCACATCTTCCTCCGTATCGTCCGGGCCGATGCGGCGCGCCGTTTTGGGTGCGAGTCCCAGCAAGGACCGGATGGCGGCGGACGTCTCCGAACGCGCCTTGAGCTCCAGGATTTGTCCGAGCAGCGTGAGGGAGACAATGACCGCCGCCGCCTCGAAATACACTTGCACACGACCCATGGAACGGAATTGGGCGGGAAAAATGTCCGGCGCCAGCGTCGCCACCACGCTGTAGGCATACGCTGCGCCTGTTCCCAGGCCGATCAGCGTCCACATGTTTGGGCTGCGAAACTTGACGGATTGCGCGCCGCGGACGAAGAACGGCCGGCCGGACCAAAGAACCACCGGCGTGGTCAGGACCAGTTCAATCCAGCTTTGCTCGGTGCCGTGGAACCATCCAAGACGGTGGCCGAACATCGCCAAAACAACGGCCAGCACGGTCAGGGGAAGGGTCCACCAGAAGCGACGCCGAAAATCGGCAAGTTCAGCGTGCTCGTTTTCCTCGACTGCCGGCATCACCGGCTCCAGGGTCATGCCGCATTTCGGACAGGTGCCGGGCGCGTTGCGGCGAATCTCCGGGTGCATCGGGCAGGTGTATTCCGCCGCCGGGCCGGCGCGTGGAGCAGACGGCGGCTCGTGGTGTTCGGCGTGGTGCGCATGAGAATCGTGCGAGTGCATGTCAGCTCCGATCGGTCGTGGCCTTCATGGCTTTGGAATCAATGAACGAATGGCGGGAAGGGCGGCAACCGCCGCCTGTTCCCCGATGGCGATGAATTCGCGGCGTTGCCGCATCGAGAAACCCGCGTACAAACCGAGGCGCGGGGAGATCACCAGGTCGGCCAGCGGCAGGTCACGCTGATTCAGCGCGTGGCGGTAATAGTCGGAAACCATCCAATCCGGTGTTTCACGCAGGTCCTCGGCCATTTCCGCAGGATGGCACATGACGTCGACCGCAACCACCCGGCGTGATCCCAGCTCGCGCGCGAGGCGCACGGGTACCGGTGCTGTCAAGTCGCCGTCGAGGTATTCGCGATTGCCGATACCCACGCGCTTGAAGGTGCCGGGGACGGCGGTCGAGGCGCGAATGGCCGTAGCCGCATCGCCCCGCGTGAACGCAACAGGGACGCCGGATTCCAGGTCGGTGGCGACAGCGGCAGCGGGAATGGACAGCGACTCAAGAGTCCTGGACTGCAGGGCGGTGCGCAACTGTGCCTCCAGCGCATCGCCACGTAGCCACGGATTCCTGCGCAAGGTGAGGTCGCGCCACCACGCGCCCGTGTCGAGCGTTAGCGCGATGTCCTCCAGGCGCCTTGCGTCGGGCGCAGCCGCATAGAGCACGCCGATCGCCGCGCCCATGCTCGAGCCAATGATGAAGTCGGGACGGATGCCGCCGGCCTCCAATGCCTTGAGCACGCCGACATGCGCGAATCCGCGCGGCCCGCCGCCCCCCAGCGCCAGTGCGACCGCCGGGGGCTTGGGAAGCGCCGCGGTTCGCGGCAGTTGTTCTCCTTCAAACCGGTGAAGGGTCTGCGGATCGTGCACCACCCACCATCCGCCGGCACCTGCCAGCAATGCCATCGTCCCTTGCAGCAAGTGCCGGCGGCGGCTTGACGAGACCGGACTCACGGCGATTTGCGGTCGTTCTGGCCGTCGTGATGCGAATGATCGTGGTGGCCGTGCCCGAAAAGGTGCATCAACGGGCACGCTAGCAAGATCACATACGGCAACAGCCCCAGGGCATGGCCCCAGTGCTCGCGCAGCAAGTAGAAAGCGAGGATCAGTCCGAACATGACGGCCGCGCCTTTCCAGGCGCGCGCGGCTGCTGGCTTGGCCGCCATTGGAGGCGGCTCACTATGGGTGTCGTGTGTTTTCATGAATTGCTCCGGGGCTAGGGGGCCTGAATAACCTCCCGGGCCGATTGGCAGCCCGGGACTGGCTGGCTGAATCAATCGGATCGGTCAGAGGATTTTCGCTCCGAACGCACGATGCGCCTTGGCCATTTCGGTGAAGTCAGCGGCGGCACTTTCGTATGAGCGCGCCAGCGACTCGCAGTGTTTGATCATTCCTGCTCCGCTGGCTTTGCTCCATGCGGGAGTCTTGTAAAGTGCCGCCATCTTGCGGTGGCGCTCGGCTTCGGCGCGATCCTTGACGGCCAATTTTTCGAACTCGGCGGCAATCGCCTCGTGATCTGCGCGGGTTTTGGCCGATGCGACCCGGTCCATCAGGTCGGCGGGCGGCGTCAACTGTGCCATTGCGGGCAGCACGATGCCCATTGCGATTCCGGCCAGCGCTGTTCTCCATGCGATGCGTTTGGTGTAATCCATTTGTAGCTCCATTGAGGTTGGATGAAGGGAGGTTACCCCCGGCTCGACGTTCGGGGTGGGATCGGGGACTTCCAGGTTGGACTGCTCGGGTGAAAAACTTCAAGGCAAATTCCGATTCAAATTGCAGGTGCCAAATTCGTCAACTCGTTGACTGGCGCGGCGCCTGGCGGAAAACCGCTGTGAAATCCTCGCCAATCAATGATCCCGTTGTTCTTGCGCTAGGTGGTTACCCCCACTTGCCCCATCATTCCGCCGTCCTCATGCTCGAGGATGTGGCAGTGGTACATATAGGGCGTGCCTGTGGCGGTCGGGTAGTCGCGCATTGTGAGCAGGAGGCGCACGGTGTCGCCACCGGACAGCAGCACCGTGTCCTTCAGGCCGCGCTCGTGTGGTGCCAGATTGGCGGCGCTGCCGTTGCGGTCCAACAGCAAAAACGTGCCGCCGTGGATATGCATGCTGTGCGTCATCCCCGGATCGACATTGCGCACCCGCCAGATTTCGGGTTCGTCGAGGCGCATGGTTTCGTCGATGCGGTTCATGTCGAAGATGCGGCCATTGATCGTGAAGCCCATGCCCATCGTCCCCGCCATGCCCATGCCGCCCATCCCTCCCCCCATCGTCATGCCGAATACGAAATCGCGTGTGCGCAACGCTGTTGCCTCATCGGCACGTGGCGCGATGGCCAGCCGTGCAGGAACGTGGGTGACGCGGCCGGCCGCACGGTCGATGCCGATTTCCAACACGCGCAATCCGCTGGCAATGTCGTTGAGCGTCAGCGTGCGCCCGGCATCGGCCGTGAAATCCACGACAATCTCTGCGCGCTCGCCCGGTGAGAGCGTGAGCGTGGTGGCCGCAACTGGCGCCTCGAGCAATCCGCCGTCGCTTGCAATCACCTGAAACGTGCGCTGCCCGGCAAAGGCAAATCGGAACACGCGTGCGTTTGCGCCATTGAGCAGACGAAAACGCACTTCCTTGGCCGGGACGCTCGCACGTGGCGTGATCGCACCGTTGACCAGAATGCGATCGCCCATCATGCCGCCGATGATGTCCGGCATGGCGTTGGACAGATATGCAAAGCGCCCGTCGGCGTGAAAACGACGGTCCTGCACGACCAGCGGAATGTCGTCATCTCCCCAAGTGTGCGGCAGATCCAGCGCGTCCATGTTGTCATCGTCGATGACGATCATCCCGGCCAGTCCCATGGTGACCTGCCGGCCCGTTTCGCCGGCGGTGTGGGCGTGATACCAAAACGTTCCGCCTGCCTGACGCACGTTGAATGAGGGCCGCCACGTTCCGCCGGGTGCGATCGTTTGATGCGGGCCGCCATCCATGGCCGCCGGAATATGCAGGCCGTGCCAATGGATCGCGGCCGGTTCCGATAACGAATTGGTCACGGCGAATGCCGCGTTTTCCCCACGGCGCATGCGCAACGTGGGTCCGAGGTAATTGCCGTTGATGCCATAGGTGGGCGTGGAGAGTCCGGCCAGGAATGCCGCGCTGCCCTGCTGCAGGTTGAGCGCGAAGTTGCCGCCTGCCATGAGCGGCAAAACGGGTAATGGTGGTGCTGCGCTCGGCGTGCCGCCACCCGGGATGAGGGTCGAAGGCGCCAATCCATCCGTCCCGCCGCCGCCACCGCACCCCACCAAAGGCGCGAGCAGTGCCGCACCTGTTGCAGTCACAAATTGTCTGCGTTTCATGGTCGCTCCACATTGTCCTTGGGTGCCTGCTTTGGTTTTTCTTCGTCCCTGAATGCGCCTTGCCGGTCCGCGCCGTTCCGGTTTGCTTCGCCGCGGTTTGCGTCACCGGTGCGAAGGGTGCAAGGCACTGGCACTTCGGCGATCAACTTGGTCAGCAGTCCGGCGAGTTGTCCCGCCGCGTCCTCGACGCGCTTCCGGTTGTCTTCACCCGTGGCCTCTTCGACCAGCGTGCCTTTCGCGTTGACCAGTTGCAGCACATTTCGACCGCGTGCGCACAACAATTCGGCGCCCAGCTCCACCTGGTTCAGCGTGGGAACGCCATTTCCGTGATCGCCGAGGTACGACGATACATAGCGGCCCACAGCATCGGTGGCGCGGCGCGCAAAGCTTTTTTCCGCACCTTTCATGTCCAGCGTCCGAACACGCACCACGAGGTCCGGGACTGCGGCTCCAGGAATCGTTGCGAACACCGGATCGGCATCGAGCAAAGCGATGCAGGGTTTGCTGGCAATGGCTGCACGCACCGCAGCGGCCGGCGATTCGATGCGGAACAAGCGCACCTGATCGGAAACCCAAGGCGGCTGGTTGAGTTGATCGTCGATGACCACCAGCGCGCGCGGCACGCCACACGCAACGCTCGCTACGCCGGAATTGGCCCCGGCACTCATGGAGGCGATGCCAAGCAGGATCGCAATTGCCGGGCGAAGTGTGGATTCGGTGTTCATGCGGGGACTCCTTTCAAGGGCTCCAGAACCGGCATCTCGCCGCGCCGGCGCATCAACAGGTACGCCGCGGGCACCACAAACATCGACAACAGCGGCGCCGTGACCATGCCGCCGACCATGGGTGCTGCGATGCGCTGCATGATTTCCGAGCCGGTTCCCGTGCCCAGAAAGACCGGCAACAGGCCCGCGATAATCACGGCCACCGTCATCGCCTTGGGCCGTACGCGCAGCACTGCGCCTTCGCGGATCGCGGCCAGCAGGCTTTCGATGTGTCCCTCCCCGCGTGAGAGGCGCGGCTCCCATGCATGCTTGAGGTACAAAAGCATGATGACCCCGAACTCCGCGGCGACGCCAGCCAGCGCGATGAACCCCACGGCGGAAGCCACCGACATGGAATAGCCCATCAGCCACATCAACCAGAAGCCACCGATCAAGGCGAACGGCAGCGTGGCCATGATCAAGAGCGCCTCGTCCACACGGCGGAAGGTCAAATACAGCAGCACGAAGATGATCAGCAACGTGGCCGGTATCACCACTTTGAGCCGCGCGTTCGCGCGCTCCAGGTACTCGAACTGTCCGGACCAGGCGACGGACACGCCCGGCGGCAACTTGACCTTGTGGGCAACGGCCTGGCGCAGATCCTGCACCACGGACGCCAGATCGCGGCCGCGAATGTCGACATAGATCCAGCCGGACAAGCGAGCATTCTCGCTCTTGATCATCGGCGGACCATCGCTGATCGACACCCGGGCGATCGAACCCAGCGTGATCTGCGCGCCGCGCTCCGTGACGATCGGCAAATTACGCAAATCGTCCACGGAATCGCGGATTTCACGCGGGTACCGAAGGTTGATCGGGAAGCGTTGCCGCCCTTCGATCGTCTCGCCGATATTCTCGCCGCCGATGGCGGCCGCGACGATGGTTTGCACATCCGCAACGTTGAGCCCGTAGCGCGCGGCAATGAGGCGGTCCGTCTGTATGTCGATGTAGCGCCCGCCGGTCAAACGCTCTGCGAGCGCCGAGGTGACGCCCGGAACATCCTTGACCACGCGCTCGATGGCTGCGGCGGTTTGGTCGATTTGCGCAAGATCCGCGCCGGAGACCTTGATCCCCACCGGGCTCTTGATACCGGTGGCCAGCATGTCGATTCGGTTGCGGATCGGAGGGATCCACAGATTGGCCAGTCCGGGAAGTTTTACCGCACGGTCGAGTTCCTCCACCAATTTTTCCGGGGTCATGCCGGGCCGCCACTCTCCACGCGGCTTGAACTGAATGGTGGTTTCGACCATCTCCAGCGGCGCCGGATCGGTGGCCGTGTCGGCGCGACCGATCTTGCCAAAGGCGTGTTTGACTTCCGGGACGGTCATGATCAGCTTGTTGGTCTGCTGCAAGAGTTCCGCTGCCTTGCCGGGAGAAATGCCAGGCAGCGCCGAGGGCATGTACAAAAGGTCGCCCTCGTCCAGCGGTGGCAGGAATTCCCCGCCGATGCGGTTCATTGGCCACAGCGTGGCAAGCAGCATGGCGAACGCCACCGCCAGCGTCCTCTTGGGAGCAGCCAGCACGTGATTCAACAGCGGCCGGTAGAGCGAGATCAGGATGCGGGACAGCGGGTTGTTCCTCTCATCGGGGATGCGGCCGCGGATCAAGTACCCCATCAACACCGGAATCAGCGTCACTGCCAGACCTGCTGCAGCCGCCATCGCGTAGGTCTTGGTGAAAGCCAGCGGCGAAAACAGCCGCCCTTCCTGCGCCTCAAGCGTAAACACCGGGATGAACGAAAGCGTGATGATCAAGAGGCTGAAGAACAACGCCGGCCCGACCTCGGCCGCGGCGTCGCCGATGACGCGCCAATGGTCCGCGCCGGCCGCCTCTGCATTGCCGTGCGCGTGCCGCCATGCTTCCAGGTGCTTGTGCGCGTTTTCGATCATCACCACCGCTGCGTCGACCATCGCACCGATGGCAATGGCGATTCCGCCCAGGGACATGATGTTCGCGTTCACCCCCTGGTAGTGCATGACGACGAAGGCCATCAGGATGCCCAATGGCAGCGATACGATCGCCACCAGCGCCGAGCGCAGGTGAAACAGAAACAAGAAGCACACCAGCGCCACGATGATGAACTCCTCGACCAGCTTGCTGCGCAGGTTGTTGATCGCGCCCGTGATCAGCTCCGCACGGTCGTAAGCGGGCACGATCTCCACCCCATGCGGCAGGCTGGGTTTCAATTCCTCGAGCTTGGCGCGCACCGCATGGATCGTCTCAAGCGCGTTCTTGCCCGAGCGCATGACGATGATGCCGCCCGCCACTTCGCCCTCGCCATCGAGCTCGGCGATGCCGCGACGCATTTCCGGTCCCGTCTGCACGCGCGCCACGTCCTTGAGCAGGATCGGAACCCCACTGTCACTTCCGCCCAGAGGGATGTTGCGAAAGTCCTCCAACGATTTCAGATACCCGGACGACCGCACCATGTACTCCGCTTCGCTGAGCTCCAGCACCGAACCACCGGTCTCCTGATTGGCGGCCTGGATGGCGCTCATGACCTTCATCAGCGGCAGGTTGAACGCGCGCAACCGGTCCGGGTCCACCACCACCTGGTACTGGCGCGTCATCCCGCCCACCGAGGCCACTTCGGCGACGTTGGTCACGGTCTTCAGTTCGTAGCGCAGGAACCAGTCCTGCAACGCACGCAATTGCGAAAGGTCGTGTTGCCCGGTGCGGTCGACCAGCGCGTACTCGTACACCCAGCCCACTCCGGTGGCATCCGGTCCCAGCGCGGGCTTGGCGGCGGCAGGCAGGCGTGACTGCACCTGATTCAAATACTCCAGCACGCGTGATCGGGCCCAGTAGAGATCGGTGCCGTCGTTGAACAGGATATAAACGTACGAATCGCCGAACATTGAATAGCCGCGCACCGCCTTGACGCCGGGCACCGAGAGCATCGTCGTGGCCAGCGGGTAGGTCACCTGGTTTTCCACGATCTGTGGCGCCTGCCCCGGATACATCGTGCGGATGATCACTTGCGTGTCGGACAAATCCGGCAAGGCATCGAGTGGCGTGCGCAGTACGGCCCATACGCCCCACGCGCTGATGCCCAATGTCGCCAGCAGCACCAGAAAGCGGTTGGCAACCGACCAGCGGATCAGATTGGCGATCATTTCCGTGCCCCTTCCGCTCCGCCCGTCCCCGGTACCGACCTCTTCGCGATGCGGGTGAGGGCCATGCCGCCGTTGGGCGTCAGGGTGAATTCGAAATTGACTGCGTCGCCTGCCTTGAGCGCCGGGGACGCAATACCCTTGGGCGCCAAGAAATCCATGGTCGCCGCGTTCATCTTGAGCGAAGCGATCGGACCGTGCTGGATGGTGATGGCGCCGGGATCCAGCGAGACGATTTTGCCCTCGCCCTTGTGGGTTTCCGTAACCGGCGCACCCTCCATGCGCGCGACGCTGCCCTTGAGGCTGGCCTCGGAATCAATCAGGAACTGGCCGGAGAGCACAACGCGCGCACCCTCGGTCAGGCCCTTGCGAATCTCGGTGTAGCCCTCACTTTCGATGCCGGGCTCGACATCGACAGGGCGGAACCGCGCGCGCCCATCCTCGGCAGTTTCCGAAACCAGCACCACGGACCGCCGGCCCGTCTGGATCAGCGCCTCGCTCGGTACGCGCAAGACCGCGCGCGACGCTGGTGCGCGGAATGCCACCGTGGCGAACATGCCGGGCAGGAGCTTCCGGTGCGCATTGCCAACCTCGATCCGCGCTTTCAGGGTGCGCGTCGCGGTATTGAGTTCGGGCAGGAGTGCGATGACGCGGCCGTCGAACACCTCGCCCGGATAGGCCGGCACGGAGAGCGAAACAGATGCGCCTTCACGCGCCCAGGCGGCTTGCGCTTCCGCCACTTCCGCCGTCACCCAGACGGTGCTGAGCCCATTCAATCGAAACAGCGTCGCCCCAGGCATGACGGTCATGCCTTCGCGCGCCATCAGTTCGCCGACCACGCCACCGATCGGCGCGTTCAACGTCACGCGCGGCCGCACCTTGCCATCGGATTCCAGCGCGGCGATGGCCGTTTCGGGCACGCCCAGCACGGATAGTCGCGCACGTGCCGCCTCTTTCAACGCTGTGTCGGTACGCGCGCTGTTGCGTAGCGCAAGGTACTCCTGCTGGGCGGTCACCCACTCGGGTGCGAGCACTTCCGCAAGCGGCTGCCCTGCGGCGACGCGGTCGAGCGGCGCGCGCACATGCAGTTTCTCGATCGTGCCGCCGACGCGCGATTGCACAGCGGCCACGGCGCGCTCATCGAAGGTGACCGCACCACTGGCCGTGAGATCGCGGATGAGCGCACCTTTGTCCACCAGCGCGGTGCGAACGCCGAAATTCTGCGCGACGCGGGGGCTGATCGCAACGCCGCCTGCGCCTGAACCATCGTCCGCATAGACCGGCACCAGCATCATGTCCATGAAGGGCGATTTGCCGGGCTTGTCGAATTTCTGCTGCGGGACCATTGGGTCGTGCCAATAAAGCGGCTTCTTTTCGGCGGCGGTGCCCCCCGCAGATGCGCCGGCATGGGCGGTGTGATCGACGGGCATGTCCTTGCGTGCACCGAGCCAGAAGCCGCCGGCCGCCCCGGTCAGCAGCAAGAGGATTGCCGCGGCGATGGTGGTGGTTTTGGTGTTCATGGCGATTCCTTTTTCTGCGGCAGCATGAAATTGAGTTGCGCCCAGGCGCGAGCAAGCTCGGCCTCGGCCATCGTTTCGGCCATGCGGAGTTCGATGGCGGCGCGGCGCGCTTCCAGGACCATCGAAAGTTCTCCCTTGCCGCCCTGGTAGGCTGCAAGCGTTGTATCCAGCCGCTGCCGGGCGAGGTTGTTCAGGGGGCCGCGAAAGCGCTCCACCCGCGCCTTCGCGCCCTTCCAATCGGCGAGCCACATCTCGATTTCCGCCGCGTGCGCGCGTTCGGCCTCGAGCGCTTGTGCGCGCACCCTGGTCAATTCGGCCGCCTTGGCGAAGGCCGCCGGGTCCTGCCGCTTGCTTTGGAAGATCGGCAAGTCCATCTTCACGCCGATCGACAACATGTCCGGGTACGAGGAGCCGCGCTGACCATAGGCGACCTCGAGCGACCAATCGCCCTGGCGCGCGGCCTCTGCCAGTTTCAGATCCGCCTGCGCGGCCGCTTCCGCGGAGACATACATGGCCAAGTGCGGATGCGTGGCGAGATCATGGGTCAACGTGCGTTCGTCATGGGTCAGGCGCGTGAAGTCTGGCGGTGTGGCGAGCGGCGCATCGGCGTGGCTGCCAATCCAGCGCCGCAGCATGGCGATGCCGCGTGCGGCCATACGCCGTGCGTCGTCGATACGGTCGCCCAGTTGCGTCGTGGCAAGCTGCGCACCGACGGATTCGGCCGCCTCGCCTTTGGCGCCGGACAGCTGGGCGACGCTGGCGCGGGCCTGGAGGGCGCTTTCCGCCGCCAGCTCTTCCAACAACTCCAGCTGCCGCTCAGCGAAGTAACGCTCGATCCACGCCAGCGCGACGTCGCGGTCGACATTGACACGCGCGAGCTCCAGCATCGCCTGCTCCCGCGCCACCTCGGCTTGGGCGCGCTCGGCCCGTGCCGCGCGCTTGTTGCCGCGGGCAAACTCCTGCATGAGTCCGATGCGGCGCATGGTCATGCTATCGCGTGCAGTACTGAAACGGTCGGGGCCGGAGAGCGGCACGTTTTCCAGGCCGAGGATCAGCTTGGGGTCGGCAAGCTCGGCGGCTCCCGTCGCCATGTTGCGCGCGACATCGAGCGCTGCCATCTGTGCGGCAACCGGCGGCGCACTCAGCGCCGCGCGGCGCTGTGCTTCGACCAGGGAAAGGGGCGTTGCCCCGGAATTGAGCGCAGCCAGTACGGCCGGCGCCATCCAAAAAAATCGAACCTTCATAACTACCTCCGGACAAAAAATGCGACGGGCCGGGGCGAAAACGCGTCCGGCCGCTAACGGAGGTTGCAGATCAGATGCGCCAGCAGCAGTGGAGGATGGCGGCGGGTGGGGCGGTGGTGTGTGAAAGCGCTGGATCAAAGGGCCGCGAAGGCGGCGGGCGGAATCCGGGGACGACAAGCGGGACGGCGAATGCGGTCGCGAGCGGCGGATCGGATGCAGGGCCCGGTGAATCCGTGGTGCCAGGCTCGTTTCCGCAATGCTTCAGACAAAGCGCCGAGCGCGAACAACAGTCAGCATTCTCCTCTGCCACCTGCGGGCCGGCGAGGAAAATGGCGGCAGAGCTGATCGTTTGCACCTGCCCGACACCAAGCCGATCGCATGCGTGCGAGGCCAATAGCACCTGTGCCGCGAGCAGCGCAGTGATCAGGATGAAGACGAATGGGCGGTTCCAAAAGCGTTGCATGGGATGCGATCGGCAGGGCACCATCAAACGACCATCGTTCGAACATGACGCCCCACGGGTTCGACACACTTCATGCTATGGGGTTCGACGGCACCCAGTATTGATATCCGTCAAAAATGGGGTATTCCCATGCCAGGCGGATTTCCCGGCCAAACGAGAATCCGCATGGCATCCCGGAAATCCTTGCGGTCTAGTGCTTTTGCAATTTCAACTCGAGCACAACTTCGGCCCCGCCCTTGTTGCTCCACATCCAGCAATAGTCCTGGTCGAGGGCCACTTCCAGCGTCCCCTCGCCCTTGTCCACCGCATTGCGCTGTTCCGGGTAGCTCACATCCTTGCCCACGTGGTAGTGAATGTTGAAGTTCACAGCGCCATCTGATTTGAACTTCCAGTCGACGCGTTCTCCCTTCGCGAGTTTTCCGCAGACCTCGACAAATTTCTTCGGCGCAATCTTGCTGGCATGCGCAAAGGCACCTTTGTCCCACTTGATGTCCGCAATTTCGGCAAGCGCGACGGCCGGCGCGGCAATGGCCAGCGTCAGGACCAGGGCCTTCACTTGGCCACCTCGATCTCCGTCACGGCATAGCCCGCGCCAGCCTTGTCTGCCTTGAACCGGACCTTGTCACCCACTTTGACCTTGTCGAGTAGCGCGGCATTGGGCACTTGGAACACCATGGTCATGGGCGGCATGTCGAGATTCTTGATTTCGCCGTGCTTCAAGGTGATTTTCTTCGCATCCTTGTCCAGTTTGCGCACTTCACCTTCGGCCATCGTCAAAACTGCGGGGGTCTTGCTGACCACGCCAGCATCGGCTTTTTTCTCGCCCGGGGCAGAGGGCGGGTCGCTGCCTGCCCATGCGGCGATAGCGGCCAGCATCAGGCAAGACGCTGCGGTCAATGTGAATCGATGACGTTGGAACATGGAATTATCCTTCGATGGGAGGGGTAGGAAAGCTGGCGGCCTGTTGCGGATGCAACCATTGCGCTTGAGAATGCCATTGCGGGGTTGTACGGCTATTTTGCGGAGACCAGGATCGTGCCCTTCATGCCTGCCTGATAGTGTCCGGCGATCAGGCAGGCAAATTCAAAGCTGCCAGTTCGATTGAAGGTCCAGACGATTTCTCCCGTCTTGCCCGGATCAACATGCACCATGTAAGGTTCTTCGTGCTCCATGCCCGGAAACTTCAGCATCAGGGCCGCATGCTCATCGAGTTCTTTCTTGGTGCCGATGACCATTTCGTGCAGCATTTTGCCGTCATTCTTGACCTTGAAGCGGATGGTTTCGCCCAGCTTGACCTGCACCGAGTCCGGAGCAAAGCGCATGTTGTCGGTCATGGAAATCATGAAGGTGCGGTTGACGGATTTCGCGTCTCCGGCAATGCCCCAGGCCTTCTGCTCCTTTTTTACGGCAGGCGCCGGCGCATGTTTTTTTCCTTCGTGCGCGTTGGCGCCAATGGCAAACGGCAGCATGATCAAAGTGATCAAAGATGTAAGTCTCATGACATTCTCCAATCGAGAAAGTAATTCGGGAAAAACAAGCCGGGACCCGAGGGGCATTCAATGATGCCCACTGTGCCCACCGGGCTTCTTCACCGTTACGGTAACCTCCTTCTGGCTCTTGGAGTCGGAGTGACGAAT
>JBGAUM010000017.1:0-19611 GCA_044228625.1 Usitatibacteraceae bacterium
GTACGTACCACCTTTCCGGGTGAACCGAGCACCAGCGAACGCGGCGGAATCACTTTGCGCTCCCCAACGAACGAGTTTGCACCGATCAAGCAATCCTCGCCGATGACCGCATGGTTCAGGATCACGGACTTGATGCCGATCAGCGCACCGGCCTTGACCGTGCAGCCATGCAGCATGACCAAATGACCAACGCTCACCCCGTCCTCCAGTGTGAGCTTCACGCCTTCGTCCGTATGCAGGACGGAACCGTCCTGGATGTTGACGTTCTCCCCCAGCGTAATGGTGTCGTTGTCTCCGCGAAGCGTACAGCCCCACCAGATCGAGCTGTTTTTTCCGATGACCACATCGCCGATGACCGCAGCATTGGGGGCGATGTAGTTGTTACCTTTGAGAACAGGCGATTTGCCGGCGAGCGAGTAGAGCATGTTGATGTCTGGGAAAGGATCGAGGGTGGACGGCGCGTTTGGGGCAAAAAAGGCTGAAACAGCGCGCCGATGCTAGAGGTTCACTTTTTTGCAGTCGATGGGGCTGGCGACGATTTTTCGGCGGCAATCCATTTTTCAACCTGTCGCTGCAGCAAATCCAGGGGCAGTGGCCCGTTCCACAGAACGACATCGTGGAATTTGCGCACATCAAACTGCGGTCCCAAAGCCTTCTCTGCCGTCTTGCGCAGTTCGCGCAGCTTGAGTTCACCGATCTTGTAGGCGAGGGCCTGTCCCGGCCCGGCGATGTAACGCTGCAATTCGTTTTCGATGTTTTTCGGGGCCAGCGCAGAATTCTCAGTGAAGCAGGCGCGCGCCTGGTCGAGGGACCATCCCTTCCAATGAATGCCGGTATCCACCACCAAGCGGCATGCACGCCACATTTCCATGGAGAGTTTGCCAAATCGCTCGTAGGCGTCACGATAGATCCCCATCTCGGTTCCCAGGAATTCGGCGTACAAGCCCCAACCCTCGACGTAGGCGGTCACTTCGGCGTGGCGACGAAACCAGGGCAAAGCTTCCAATTCTTGTGAAATGGCAATCTGCAAATGATGCCCCGGCACTCCCTCGTGCAACATCAGCGCTGGGTGCTCATAGAGCGGGCGCTGGTTGAGATGGGATGTATTTACCATCAACCCGCCAGCGATCCCCAAAGCGGGTGACCCTGGGTTGTACCGGGCCGTCGTGTAATTTTCCTCGATGTTGCGCGGCACCTCGCGAACGCCATAGGGCAAGCGGGGCAACGTCGCGAAAATCTTGGGCAATTCATCATCTGCGCGCTTGGCAATGTAGGCAGACTTTTCCATCAGCGACTCGCGCGATGTTGCGTAGAACTGGGGATCCGTGCGCAAGAACTTCAGGAATTCCGCCAGCGACCCTGAAAAGCCTGCCGCACTCTTTTCCTTCTCCATCTCCGCGCGAATGCGGCGGACTTCCCGCTGGCCAATTTCGTGGATTTCGTCAGGCGTGAGAGGGGTCGTTGTGAAATAGCGCGCCAAGTGGGCATAGTAGGCTTTGCCATCCGGCAGGTTTGAGATGCCAATGGCAGGTTTCGCGACGGGCAGTACCTCGCTCTCAACCACCTTGAGAAACCGCTCTTGTGCCGGAATGATGCGTTGCGCGAGGATTTCCTTTGCGCTCGACCGCAAGCGCGCCTGGTCTGCGGGGGAAATGCGATCCGGCAATGTCTTCAGCGGGCGGGGCAACTCCAGTTCTTTTGCGCGCTGGAGTGCCGCCCGCAATTGTTGGAGCGCCACTTCTGTCGTGGCGCGCGACTGGACAAATCCGGTCTTAACGCCACGCTGCACATTGGCGGTGGTGTCATCGATGAAACGCGCCGATGCGGTGAGCCGTGCAAGATATGCTTCGGCATCGGCCAGGCTGCGAATGACGGTCGAGTATTCGAGATAGCCCATCAGGCTTTCCGGGCCGCCTTCATTCGTGAAGCCGAGCCGCGAGCCGTCAAAGCGATAGGCCTCAAGGTCCACGTCGATGACACGGCCGAGAAAAGTGTGATTCAGGCGCTCCGAATCCCTGAGCGTGCCAGAGGAAATCTTTTTCAGGCGGGCCTGAAAACCTTCCAGCGCGGCTTTGCGCCTCGAATCATCAGCAGGTGAAACACCCGGCAACCGGGACAACGCGGAGACATCGCCCTCGAAACTCGAGCGGATGGGGTTTTCCGCGCGGTCAAAGGACTCATAGTCACGCAGCAATTGCGCCAGTGCTACGGAGGCCTGGGCCGCCGCCGCATTGGCGACCGGTTTCCGGGCCTCTCCTGCGAGGGCCCATGGAGTGCCGACGACGGTGGTCATCCCCGCCCACACGGCAATTCCCATCAGCTGTTTTCTTGACACTGTCTCGATCCTCGGTGGTTGATGCATTTTTCTGCGACCCGTTGGGAATGCATGGTCTGCTTCAAAGGTCATGGCGCGTTATGGTTATCCCGCAGCAGTCGCCTCGTGGTAGCCCACGATCAAATTCACTTCATTTTTCGAACCCAGCATGACGGGCACGCGCTGATGCAGCGACTTGGGGATCACGTCGAGCAGGCGTTCGCGCCCGGTGCTGGCGCTGCCGCCTGCTTGCTCGACAATCATGGCCATGGGATTGGCCTCGTACATGAGCCGTAGCCGGCCGGGCTTGCTGGGGTCCTTGTTGTCCTTCGGGTACAGAAAGATGCCGCCGCGGGTCAGGATCCTGAATACGTCGGCGACCATCGAGGCGATCCAGCGCATGTTGAAATCCTTGCCACGGGGTCCGGTTTTTCCCGCGAGCAGTTCGTCGATATAGCGCTGCATGGGCGGCTCCCAAAACCGCTTGTTAGACATGTTGATCGCGAATTCCTTGGTGTCTTCGGGAATGCGGATATTTTCCTGCGTCAGTACAAACGATCCCAGCTCGCGGTCGAGCGTAAAGGCGTGCACCCCCGAACCCAGCGTGAGCACGAGGACAGTCGAGGGGCCGTAGACGGCAAAGCCGGCGCAAAGCTGGTCGCGCCCCGGTTGCAGGAAATCTCTTTCCGAGGGTTCGGTGACGCCTTCCGGGCAGCGCAAGACGGAAAAGATCGTTCCAACGCTGACATTGACATCGATGTTGGAGGAGCCGTCGAGCGGATCGAACAGCAGGAGGTATTCACCCTTGGGATAGCGGTGGGGGATGGCATGCGGCCCTTCCATTTCTTCAGATGCCATTGCGGCGAGGTGACCGCCCCACTCATTGGCTTCAAGGAGGATTTCGTTGGCAATCACGTCGAGCTTCTTTTGGGCCTCGCCCTGCACGTTGATCGCCGCAGCGCCGGATCCCGCATCGCCCAGCACGCCCGCCAACGAGCCCTTTCCCACATTGATGGAAATGGCCTTGATCGCGCGCGACACCACTTCGATCAGGAGGCGCAAGTCGGCCGGCACCGAATGGTGGTTGTACTGTTCATCGATCAGGAAACGGGTGAGCGTGGCGCGATTCATGGTTGTTGTTCGGTCAGGTGTTGTAGGCGGGCTTCCAATCGGGCGGTCGCATCGCGCAAGTCCTCGACGTGCCGCACCAATGTCTCGAATGCGTCTTTCGTGACAAACGCGTGGCGTTCTTCGGTCAGGTACTCGGCTGCGTTGTCCAGCAAGCGGGACCGCGCATCGCGTTGCCAGGCACTGAATTGTTGTCCGGCGGCGGCTGCACGGTGGGCAGCCACGTCTCCCACAAGATGGGACAGGTCTTCTTCGACATCCCACCGCAACTCCCTTGCGAGTTCGCTGATCAAATGGGCCAACTCACCGTCGCCGGTGAACCGGGCGCGTTGCATCGCCGTGGTCCAATCGCGAAGGAAGCCAGGAACCTCGGCGGCGGATATTACAAACGCCACGTCCGGATCACCGGAAGCGCCGACGCCAACCGGTTCTGCCAGGCCTGCAGACGTGACGCGAAGTTCGCATACAAGAGGCGGGACTTCAAACCGGCATCGCTTGCCGGCATGTTGCGCCAGGCGGGAGCTCGCCTTGGGGTAGTCTTTGAGGATGCGGTTGATCGCGCGCGCGGCGGCCAGCGTGAATTCCGCGCGGAGCATTCCTATTTCCGCACCTTGGCGTTCAGGGTCAACTCGGCGTCCTTGTCACTGCGATTTTCCCAAGTCAGGCAATAGCGGTTACGTGCCCTGGCTTCGAAAACGCCGCCTTCCCCCAAGGTTCTGTCGAGTTTCACAGGATAGTAAGTCTGGTCTGCACTCTGCTTGTAGCTCAGGCTGAAATTCACCTTGAGATTGCTCTCGAACTGGTATTCGAGCTTTTGTCCGGCCTCGAGGTTGAAACACTTCTCATGCTTGGCCGAGGGTTTGACGATGACGGGCTTGGGCGGCTCGGGCGCCGTTTGCGCAACGACCGGCAAGACCAGAACAGACACCATGGCAACAAGCAGTTTTTTCACGACGATCTCCTTTTCAAGCGGGGACAGGCATCGGATACGGCAACAAGTTACCCGGCGGGTTTGACGCCCTTGTGCACGGCCACGACACCGGCGGTCAGGTTGAAATATTCGACGCGGGAGAGCCCCGCAACTTCCATCATCGACTTCAGGGTTTCCTGATCCGGATGCATGCGGATCGATTCGGCCAGATATCGATAGCTACCCTCGTCCTTGGCCACTACCTTGCCCAGCCACGGCAGCACGTTGAACGAATAGGCATCGTACGCCTTGGCCAAACCCGGATGCACCTTGGAAAACTCCACGATCAGCAAGCGTCCGCCGGGTTTCAGCACCCGGGCCATCTCAGCGATCGCCACGTCCTTGTGCGTCATGTTTCGCAGACCGAAGGCAACGGTGACCAGATCGAACGCATTGCTGGCGAAGGGCAAATGTTCGGCGTCGGCGAGGGCATTTGGCAATAGCAATCCGGCATTGTTGAGCCGCTCGCGCCCGGCCTTGAGCATGGCTTCGTTGATGTCGGTCTGCCAAACCTGCCCTTTCGGTCCCGCAGCCCGTGCGAACGCGGCGGCAAGGTCGCCTGTGCCTGACGCCACATCGAGCACGCGCTCTCCCGGGCGCACTTGTGCAAGATCGATGGCAAATCTCTTCCACAGCCGGTGCAATCCACCGGACATCAAGTCGTTCATCAAGTCGTAGGAAGGCGCCACCGAGGCAAAGACCTCCCGCACGCGCGAGGCCTTGCGGTCCTCCTCGACGGTTTCAAAACCAAAATGGGTGGTCATCTGAGTCATCCCCTTGTCGCTCCTGCGCGACCCAGTCGATCCAGATAGGTGCGCCAGTTGTCGTCCCGTCGCGCCGCCAGTTCGTGCAGGTAATCCCAGGAATACAGGCCCGTGTCATGCCCGTCGGAAAACACCAGCTTGATCGCGTACTGTCCCACGGGCTCAATGGCGGTGATGCCGACGTCTTTCTTGCCCGTTTGCAGCACCTCCTGCCCCGGCCCGTGTCCGCGCACTTCTGCGGACGGGGAATACACGCGCAGGTATTCACAGCTCAGGCGGCATTCCAGGCCGTCGTCAAACGCGATTTCCAGTTCCTTCGATTGCTGATGAAGGGTGATCAGGGTAGGGATTGGCATGGCGCCATTTTAGCCCTTGGCTTCGCGCAATCGGGTCTTACTCGATCAATTTCCCGCCAAATGCGACACGCCCTGCCCCGGGTGGCGCATAAGTGACATGGATGGCATCATTTTCGCGGCCTGTGCAAGCCGCCACCGCACCGGCAATGGCTTGCGCTTCGATCTTGAGCGCTTCTCCGCCGGGTAGATGGGCGTGCAGGACGTCGACGAAAACTGGATGAGGCGTGAGATGGGGCGGCACGCCGTTCTCGGCGTACAAAGAGGCTGCATGGCGCGACAATCGCACCCACAACCGACCGGCCGGCAATGCCATTGCGGTCCCCAGCGCGTCAGCCAGGGCGTGTGCCAGCGTCTTGCTGATTTCCTCGCCTTTGGGCAAGACCAATGTGACATCAATGATAGGCATGGCGCGACCCGTTAAAATGTCTGTTGGACCTTGATTGTGCGCTCATTGCGCGACCCCATGATCGGAATTCTCATTGTCGCCCACGGTACCCTGGGTGAAAGCCTCATCCACTGTGCCTCGCATGTCATGGGCAAGCGCCCGCTGTATTTGCGCCAACTCGGCGTCACCGTGCATGACGACCCGGAAGCCATCCTGCCGCAAGGGCGCGACCTGATCCGCTTCCTCGACCAAGGGGATGGGGTGTTGGTGATGACGGACATTTTTGGTGCCACGCCCTCGAACATCGCCTGCAAATTGCTGGAACCCGGTCGTGTCGAGGGGGTGTCCGGGGTCAGCATGCCCATGCTCATCAAGGCGCTGACCTATCGGGAAGGCGATATGCGCCAATTGATCGAGAAAACGCTGGGTGGCGGCGCAGAGGGCATCATCCGCCTGCCGTGCGGGCAGGGTGCGGACTGATGCAGAAGCGCGAAGTCGAAATCATCAACAAACTCGGGTTGCATGCGCGCGCCTCGGCCAAGCTCACGCAGTTGGCCGGTACGTTCCAGGCACAGGTCTTTGTGGCCAAGGGGACGCGCCGCGTCAATGCCAAGTCCATCATGGGCGTCATGATGCTGGCCGCCGGCAAGGGATCGAAGATCATTTTGGAAACTGACGGCACGGACGAAGGCGAGGCCATGGAGGCATTGGCCGGCCTGGTGGCCGACAAGTTCGGGGAAGGCGAATAACGTGAGTTTCTCCCTGCACGGTCTCGGCGTCTCCGGTGGCATTGCCATCGGGCATGTGCATCTGATGTCTTCGACCTCGCTGGAGGTCGATCACTACCAGCTGCCGGAAGAATTCACCGAGCGGGAAGTCAAGCGCTATGAGCGGGCGCTGGATGCCGTGAAAAGCGAACTGAATCGCCTCGAAACGGATATCCACACCACGCATAAAGGTGAAGGCAGCGGGGAAATGGCCGCTTTTGTCACCGTGCACCGCATGATCCTGGATGACCCATCGTTTTCGATGACGCCCAAGGAAATCATTCAACGGTCGGCATGCAACGCGGAATGGGCCCTGAAGTTGCAGTATGACGAAGTGATCGCGCATTTCGACGAAATGAGCGACGAATACCTGCGCGAGCGCAAGACCGATGTTCGCCAGGTCATCGAGCGGGTCATTGCGGCGCTGTCGGCGGAAAGCGGTGAGGGCGGCCAGGCCAATGCGCTTCCGGAAAAACTGCGCGAACGGCAAGCCGACACGATTGTCGTTGCACGTGACCTGTCCCCGACCGATGTCATCCAGTTCAAGGACCATCAGGTTTCCGCGTTCATTACTGACCTCGGAGGCGCCACCTCGCACACCGCGATCCTGGCACGCTCCCTGGCCATTCCCGCCATCGTGGCGTTGCATACGTCCCGCGAACTGCTTCGCGAGGACGAGATCATCATCGTCGACGGGACGCAGGGCGTGGTGGTGGTCAACCCGGACGAGACGGTGCTCGCCGAGTACCGCCTGCGGCAGCACCAGTGGCAGTTGGAAAAGCAAAAGCTTGCGCGCATCCGTACCGCAGTCGCGGAAACCCTCGATGGCGTGCATGTGGAACTTCACGCCAACATCGAATTGCCGGGCGATATTGACGCGGCGATCGAATGCGGCGCCACAGGAATCGGGCTGTTCCGCAGCGAGTTCCTGTTCCTGAACCGGAAAGACTTGCCGGGCGAGGACGAGCAATACGAGGCCTATCGTAAGGTGGCCGAAGGCATGAAGGGCCAGCCGGTGGTGATCCGCACGCTCGACATTGGCGCAGACAAGGCCTTGCTGGGCCCGGACCAGGTGTCGTCGGCGTCGGCCCTCGGTTTGCGCGCCATCCGCTATTGCCTTGCCGAGCCTGCGTTGTTCAACACCCAGCTGCGCGCGATTCTCCGCGCGTCGCGCCATGGTGATGTGCGCATCCTGATCCCCATGCTCGCCTCACTCTCGGAAATCCGGCAATCGCTGATTGCCGTGGCGCGCGCCAAGGAGCAGCTCAAGGACGAACACCGCAAGTTCAACGATGCGGTCCTAGTGGGCGGCATGATCGAAGTTCCGGCGGCAGCCATCGCCCTGCCGATGTTTCTGAAGGAACTGGATTTCCTGTCGATCGGGACCAACGATTTGATTCAATACACGCTCGCGATCGACCGCACGGACGACTCCGTGGCTCACCTGTACGACCCTTTGCACCCGGCAGTGCTTCACCTCGTGGCAAGCGTGATCCGGCAATCGACCATTGCCAAAGTCCCCGTGGCCGTGTGTGGCGAAATGGCTGGGGACCTTCGCTTCACCCGCTTGTTGATGGGATTCGGCCTGCGGGATTTTTCGATGCACCCGGCCAATCTTCCGCCGGTCAAGCAACGCATTCTCACATCGGATCTGTCGGCGATTGAGCCACAAGTTACCCGCATTCTCCAGGCGGACGATCCCGAGAAAGTCCAGACGTTGCTCAACAAGCTCAATGGTTGAGGAAGTCCATCATGCTGGCTGAAGTCAAGGATGTCACCCAATACGAACGCGGCCGGCACCGCCGCTGGTTTCACGATGACGACTTTGATCTGTATACGTGGGAGACCTACGACGGCGAACTGAAGGGTTTCCAGTTGTGCTACGCAAAGCGCGGCAAGGAACGCGCGCTTCGCTGGTCGGTCGAACATGGCTACAAGCATGAAGGCGTGGATGCCCCCGAAGACAAGCCAGGGCGCGCCATGAGCGCGATCTTTGTCGCCGACGGCAAGTTCGATGCGGATCATGTCGGGCAGCAGTTTGGGCAGTCCGCGATGGAATTGCCCGTGCGGATTCGCGACTTTGTCCTTGCGCGTATCCGCGAATATCCAGGAATTTTGTAGGCAATCACTCTGAAGGAAACAAGATGTTGAGAATGATTCTGGCAGGGCTCACTGCGCTGAGTTTGGCACCGGGTTTGGACGCTGCGCCGCATGCGGTCTCGAAGGTGGCCGGGCGCTTTGACCCGCAGGTGCTGACCACGGGCAAACCCGATGAGGGGCGCGTGTCGCTGATCGCGTCGCAACTGGCCGCGGAGTTGTCGGGCGCCTGTCCGTTCGCCAAACCGCAGGACACCAAAGCCCTGGAGGTCTGCAAGGACCGACTCTATGCGCGCGATTCCGCCATTCGCCAGAACATGCCGGCATTTGTCTTGTGGGGCCGCATGCGTGACGAATCCTTGCCGCTAAAGGAAACCCATCTGACGCAATTCGGCCCCGAAGTGTTCAGTGCCACCTACCTGCCGCTGTTCATGTTCAACGGCAAATACACGATCTCGTTCGATGAAAGGCAGAATCTGTACCGCATCGACTTGGTCACTGCATTTCGCAACCGCCTGCAGCCCGGTCAATACCCGTATCCGTTTTGGCACGAAGACAACAAGTGGTCGATCTATCAAGGTGCCAATCGCATGACGGCATGGGTGGGCATAGATCCGCAGGCGGGTGTCGAAAAGATCAAGGCCATGCAATTTTCGGTGCTCGGCGAGAATCATCCGGCCCTGCCCGAGAAGATTCCCACGCCCATGTTCGACAAAGAGACACATGCCAAGTGGCTCTGGACGGATGACAAGGGCAAAACCCAACCCCAGGTCACCTTGTTCGATGGTCTTTTCAGCATGGGCAATCCACATTTGAAAAGACTGGACGACGCATATCGTGCGATGGCGCTCAAGTTCAGGGATGGGGATTGCATGAGCTGCCATGTGCCCAACAATCCGGACAAGATGAAGCGGCTGGTGCTGTTGCAAACGCCCGCTCACGCGGCGTCCGAGATTGAACGCGTGATTGAATCCGTAAGAGACGACCGCATGCCGCTCGACGAATTCGGTATCGAGAAGCCCATGCCGACGCGCATGAAGAACGAGTTGCTTGAAGTTGCCCAATCGTTTGCCAAGGAACTCAATGCGGCCAGGCAGTGGGAATTGACCCGCAAACCATCGCCAAAAGCCAAGCTCAAGGCCGAGAGCAGTGTGCGTACATCGGGCGGCGCATGATGCGAGCTCGAGTACTTGGCGTCGCCTTGGTGGGCATTTTTCTGGCGGGGTGCGCGCTGACCCCCTATCTGACCGGTGAAATTTCGATGACGGCAGGGCAACTCACCGAGCGCATGGCGAAGCGATTCCCGGTCGAGCGCAGCATGGCCGGATTGTTGGAGACCACGCTCTCCGAACCCTTTGTGTCGCTTGATGAATCTCGCAACCGGCTGGCCTGCGACTTCAAGCTGTCGATCAAGCTGGCGTTGTCGTCGAAGTCGTTGACGGGAAGCCTGAAAATTTCAGGTCGCCCGGAATACGAAGCATCTACGCGCTCGCTGTTTTTGCGCGACGCCAAAGTCGAGCAGGTCCGCTTTGACGATATGAACGACGTGATGGCCGCCGCTGTGACCAAAGCGGCATCGGCGCTGGCCCGCGACGCCCTCGACGGCAAACCCCTGCACGTGTTCAAGCCCGAAGATTTCAACAAGCACGGCACGCATTTCGAGCCGGAAAAACTCTCGATCCGCGGAGACAAGCTGGTCTTGACCTTGAAGAAGTAACAGCGCAAGCAACGGATGCGCGCAGCAAACACGTCGCCAACCGCGTGAACCAGTGCGAATGGCGTGGACAGACCCTGACCTCCACAGATTGCGAATAGTCCTTGGATCCAATACTCCTGCTTAAAGCGCTCATCCTCGGCATTGTCGAAGGGTTGACCGAATTTCTGCCGGTATCGTCCACCGGGCACCTCATCATTGCGAGTGAATTGCTTGGCTTTCATGACGAAAAAGGCAAGGTCTTCGAAATCTTCATCCAGGCTGGCGCCATTCTGGCGGTGTGCTGGGAATATCGCGTGCGCATCACGACCACGTTTTCCGGATTGCTTTCCGATGCGCGGGCCCAGCGATTCGCGCTCAATCTCACCATTGCGTTTCTCCCGTTGGCGGGGCTCGCCTTCCTGTTCAACAAGGCCATCAAGGCCGTGCTGTTTCATCCGGTCCCGGTCGCCCTGGCGTTCATCATCGGGGGTTTCATCATTTTGTTTGCCGAGCGCTGGTACAAGACGCGTACGCGCAGCCAGGTCCGCATGATCGATTCGGTTGACGACCTGACGCCGTGGGACGCGCTCAAATTGGGCTTGGCCCAATGTGCAGCACTGATTCCCGGTACGTCCCGGTCTGGCGCAACGATTATCGGCGGGCTCTTCTTCGGTCTGTCGCGCCGCTGCGCCACCGAGTTCTCATTCTTTCTGGCCATTCCCACGTTGATCCTCGCCACGATCTATTCGCTTTGGAAGGAGCGCGCCCTGCTGGGAAGTGGCGACGTCCCAGTGTTTTCCGTCGGCTTCATTGCCGCATTCATCTCCGCGTTCATTTGCGTCCGCTGGTTGTTGCGCTACGTGTCCACTCACGATTTCTCAATCTTTGCGTGGTACCGAATTGCATTCGGCTTGATCGTCCTCGCGATCACGTACGGGGGCCTTGTGAGGTTTGCCCCCTTGTAAACTCAAGCACGGGTGCGGTGTTTGAGGCAGAAATGCCCTGAATGCCGCGTCCCGCTTGGGGTTTTGTTCAGGAATTTTCGCGATCGCGACTTTCGTATCGTGAATTTCGACGTGCGGGCGCGCCAAACGCGCCCGCAGTTTTTCGGCGAGAACTGCGAAGGCCGATGAGCTAAGCTCCCTGCCACTGATTTGGCGGGAGATGCGGAATGAACGGGCGATTGTTGTTGGTACTTCTTTGCGCGGTGACGATGGTTGCCGGGTGCGCCTCGAATCGGGGGCGCGAATCCCGGCAATCTGCGAGCGTCGTCGATTTCCTGTTTCCCGGCCACAAGGAAGCGCCCGCGCTTCAGCCCGGCGTCGCGTTGTTGAAGCCGCCGGTCAAGGTGGGAATCGCATTCGCGCCTTCCGATCCGAAATTGCGATCCCTGCCGGAAGCCGAAAAGGTCAAGCTGCTGGAGCGCACCCGCGCTGCATTCCTTCGGCAACCCTATGTCGCCACGTTCGAAATCATCCCCACGCAATATTTGAAGCCGGGCGGTGGATTCGCCAATCTCGACCAGGTATCGCGCATGTTTGGCGTCGACATCGTGGCGCTGGTCTCATATGACCAGATCCACTTCACAGACAGCAATGCCATGGCCATGCTGTATTGGACGATCGTGGGAGCGTACCTCGTGCACGGCGACGAATACGACATCAAGACGCTTCTGGACATTTCGGTCTTCGATGTGGCCAGCCGCAAGTTGCTGTTTCGCGCTCCCGGGACCAGCCAAATCAATGGCGGTGCGTCGATGGCCAACTACAGTGAGCGTGCGCGGGCAGCGCAGATCGAGGCGTATGGAAAGGCCGTCGACGATCTGATTCCCAAACTCACCTCCGAGATCGAGTCCTTCCGTGCAAGACTTGCCACGGCAGGCGATATCCACTTGTCGCCGCAACCCGGATACAGGATCGGTGCCAAGGCGGAGTAGCGTGGAATCGGCGTTACATCGAGATTGAGCCGTCGCGAAACGCGGTCTTGTCGAGCCAGACATTGACGAGCACGGGCGAGCCGCCGAGTGCGGCCCCGATGGCGCGCGTGAGTCCGGCGCGGATCTCGTCCGCGCGGCGAATTTCGATGCCCACGGCGCCGAAACCGGCGGCCACGTCGTGATACGCCGTGCGCGCCAGCACCGTGCCGACGTCGTCGCCCAGCATCTTCACCTGTTCGCGCGCAATCTGCGTCCAGCCCGCATCGTTGCCGACCACCGCGATCACCGGAATGCGGTGGCGCACGAATGTGTCGAATTCGGCCAGGCCGTAGCCGCTGGCCCCGTCCCCCCAGATCAACCAGACCGGGTGCCCCGGTCGCGCCAATGCACTGCCCAGCGCAAAGCCGGCGCCAACGCCCAGCGTACCAAACGCGCCGGGGTCCAGCCACGCCAACGGCCCCCGTGCCTTCAGCACGTACGCGGCCGTTGACACGAAATCACCGCCATCAACAACGTAGATCGCGTGTTCGCCTGCCAATTCGTCAAGCGTGCGCAGAAGGGCGAGCGGGTTGACGAATTCACCTGGGGCCGTTGCCTGTGCTGCAATATCGATTTCACGCGCGTCGTCGCGATGTCGCAGGGTGGAGATCCACGCGTCGCGCGCGGGCCATGACGCGTCCTGCGCAATGCGGATCAGCGAGTGGCCCGCGTCGCCGATGGCCGCAAGCGTCGGACGCCGGTTCATGCGCGCCTCCTTTGCGCTTCGGTTCAGCGCGATCAGCGTCGCGGAACGGCGCACGTGCTTGCCGTAATCGAGGCGGAAATCGCAGGGAACCCCGGCGAGCAGCACCGTATCTGCCTCTCGAAGCGCATCGCGGCGCGCATGGCGCATCAGCAACTTGTCGGCAGGCCCGAGCAGGCCGCGCGCCATGCCGGACAGGTAAACCGGAATCCCCAGTTGCCGAGCGGCGACCGCCACTTCGCTTGCACGGTGCGCATCGACAACACTCTGGCTGCCCAGCACCATCAAGGGACGCGCTGCCCGTTGCAAGGCCGAGACAATGGCGGAAATCGAACCCGCCGAGGCTTGCGGCGGCTGTACTGCCCGCGCCACCGGCGCGTAGGGCGCGCAGGCACCTTTAAACATCCGCGCGGCATGACGATTGAGATACCACCGCAACAACTTGTCACCGAGAGACTGTCCCTTGCCTGCCGCGTCGGCGTACCACTGTCGGATGAGCGATTCCTCGTACAGCAGGTCGACCGGGCATTCGACAAATGCCGGCCCCGGCACGCCATCGAGGCAAGCAGCGAGCGCCGCCTCGGTGGCCGCGCCCAAGTCAACAACACGCCGGACCTGCCGGCAAAACTTCACGTGCGGGGCAACGAGCGATTTCTGGTCGATGTCCTGCAGTGCGCCGCGTCCTTGCAACGCGGTGGGTGCTGCGCCGCCAATGAGCAGGACGGGTGAGGCTGCCATTTGCGCATTCTTCAAGGCGGTGACCGTGTTGGTCAGCCCCGGGCCTGCCGTTACCGCTGCGACGCCCGGCGTTCCGGTCAGGCGCGCTGCCGCGTCGGCGGCAAAAACCGCGGTCGCCTCGTCACGCACATCGATGATTGCAATGCCGCGCCGCTTGGCGGCCACCAGGATCGGCGAGATGTGTCCACCGCACAGCGTGAAGATCCATTTGACGCCGTGGGCGTAAAGCGCCGCAGCGACCCGATCTCCACCATGTCGAATCATTTCGCTCATGCGCCCTGCCTCTTTTCCATGACGGTCGCTACCAACGCCCGATAGTCAATTTTCCCCACCTTGGTCAGCGGCAAGGCATTGATGAAACGCACCTCGCGGGGGCAGGACCATTTGATGAGCCGTTCGCGGCTGAATGCGATCAGTTCACCAGCCAGCGAGTCATCGGCACGGACGCCGGCGGCGGGCACGACCCACGCGACCACGCGCTCGCCTTGCGAGGTGTCCGGCACGCCGGCCACGCAGACATCAGCGACCGCCGCGTGTTTGCGCAATTCCGCCTCGACATGCGCCGGATAGACGTTGAACCCCGACGATTTGATCATGCGCTTCAAGCGCACAGTGAAATGGAAATACCCGTCGCCGTCCATGCGTCCCAGATCGCCCGTGTGCAGCCAGACACGGCCATCCGGATGGGTACGCAGCGCCTCGCGCGTGGCATCGGGATCGTTAAGGTATCCCTCCATCAAGGTCGGACCCGCAAGGCAGATTTCACCCTCGATGCCGGGACTCAGTTCTTCGGCGGTTCCCGGCACGCAAATTTTCGCCAGAACGTCCGGGAATGGCACGCCGATCGAGCCTGCCCGGGGAGCGTTGAGCGGTGTGCCCAAGATGCCGCTCACCGCCTCGGTGAGGCCATAACCCTCAAGCAACTTGACACTCCCCCCCCTGCGCGCCACGAGGGCCTCAAACCGCAATTTGACCTCTGGCGGCAGGGTATCCGCACCGCAGAAACAAAGCCTCAGTTGAGAGAGATCGCTCGATTCAAGCGATCGATCGCGGGTCAGCGCATCAAAGAGCGTTGGAACACCGACCATCACGGTGGGCTTGGCATGACGCAAGCGCTCAGCGACGATGGCCGCAGAAAATTGCGGCACCAGCACGGCCCGGCCACCTCCCATGAGCGTGGCATTGATGCACACTGCAAGGCCGAACCCGTGAAAGACTGGCAGCACGGCCAGCATGGAATCGCCTTTCCCCAATCTGCTCCACACAATGGCCTGGCGTGCTTGGGCGATGAACGCGCGATTGGAGAGCAGAATGCCTTTGGGCTGCGAAGTCGTGCCCCCGGAAAAAAGGATCGCGGCGATTCCCGCAGGGCTTCCCGAGGGCGGGCCGGTGAATCTCGGAGCCACTGCTGCGGTTTCATGCCACCAATGCACGCGGGGATCGCGCGGTACTGGCGCAATCCGATAGCCCTGGGTCAGCCAGAAACCGACCCGCTTGCCCCACGGCAGATGGTCGCCAAGCCTCGCCAAGACGATGGCGGTCAGCGTCAACCGTGGCTGCGTGGCCGCCAGCACACTGTAGAACGCGTCGAGCGTGATCGCCACCCGTGCACCCGTCTGATCCAGGTAGTGGGTGACTTCCGCAGGGGTCGAAAGCGGGTGAATCATCGCTGGGCGCACGCCAAGCCGGTTGGCCGCGTAGAACGCGACAACGGCCTGCGGAAATGTTGGCAGCATCACCAGCAGCGCGTCGCCCGGCTTCACCCCCAGTTGCACAAGGGCGTGCGCGCAGCGGTCGATGGCGTCTAGCAATTCCCCATAGGTTGCCGTAGCGCCAAAGTACTCCCACGCAATTGCGTCCAGGTGCTTGGCGGCGTTTTCTGCCAACACCTGATAGAGGGTGATGGCGGGGTAGTCGAGTGTGGCTGGCACCTCGCCGTAATGCGCAAGCCATGGAGGCGATGGGCGGACGTCCGTCATCGGCTATTGCAGCGGAAGCCGCGCGGCGAGGCGTTTGCGCAACAGCGCCGCGGGGTACGAAATGAGGCGGCTGGCCAAGGGTGGATGGTCCGCCGATCCGCTCACCGCAGCTGCCAGCGCCCGTTGCAAGGGCGGAAAGCGTCGACCCGCTTGCACGGCCGCCTCGCGCAATAGACGAGCGGGTCGGGAATCGTCAGTGTAAAGACGCGCGATGGCGTTGGTGGCCAAATACAACGGCCGGGTCGTTGCACGGTGCTCGCGTTCCCAACCGGCCAGCACCCGGGGATCAGCAATGTCGCGGCCGCGGCTGCGGGCCTGCACAAGCGACCTCGCAAGCGTGACGGCGCCGGCCAGGCCAAAATTGAACCCATGCGCCGTCACAGGGTGCATGCCGACGGCGGCATCGCCGATGCAGGCAAAACGCGTGTCCACGAACCGGTCCGCATACACGCCAACCAGGGGATAGGCGTGCCGGGTACTGGTCAGGCGCATGGTGCCGAGTCGGCGGTCGAATCGGCGCCCCATTTCCGCATTGAAGGCGTCTTCCTGGAGCGCCAGGATCGTCTCCATCTCGTGTTGCGGCAAGGTCAGCACGATGGACGCTTCGTGACCATTGAGCGGAAGGAGCGCCAGCGTTTGGCCGTGGTCGAACCACTCCCAGGCGATGCCCTCGTGGTCGCGCTCGAGGGACATGCGGCAGACCATCATGGTGCGACCGAAGTCGTGCATCGCGGCGGCAATGCCCCGCATGCGGCGCGTTTCAGAGAACCGGCTGTCGGCTGCAACAGCCAGACCCGCCTCGACAACACGACCATCCTCCAGGGTGAGCGCCACGGCATCACCTCGCGTGGACAGTTGGCGCACGCCGTTGCCCGACAGCAACTCCATCCCCGGCGAGTCGATCATGGCGGAGAAGGCCACGCGACGAATTTCGCCATTCGGAACCAGAAAACCCAGCTCGTCAGGTCCGTTGGCATCCGGCGTCACCATCATGGCCAAAGGCGAGGCGCCATTGAGCACCTTGGCCCGCTTCAAGGGTGAGATGGCGGCGGGGTCCAGCCGTTGCCATTGGCCCAGTTCTTTCATCAGCCGCACGCTGCGTTGTGTCAACGCGATCTCACGTCCGTCGAACGGCGGATTTTCAAGTGACGGCCGCAATTGCTTCTCGATGAGCGCAATGGAAAACCCGGCGCCGGCGAGGGCTCGTGAAAAGCTCAGTCCGGCTGGTCCGGCTCCAATGATGGCGATGTCGACACGCATGTATCCCCCCGACGGTGAGAGTGCCATTGTGGCTGGGATACCGGAGGGGCTTTTGCGCCAAATCAGAAGAGTTGACACTTCCTCCGCACTTGCAGATCGCCGTCGGTCGGGACGGCCAAGAACGACGAAAATTGCCTCGACCGCGTGTGAAATCCTGGGTACGTGCCGCTCGCGCAACAATCCGTACCCAATTGTGTTCGCACTCTGTGTGTTGAATCTGCAATCCATCGCCTGTGCGTCGAATCAGGTCGGCGTCGTGGTTATGCTGGACCCCTCAACGGCCAACGAATCCGGGAGTCCCATGAATCTCACACGCCTGCTGGTCCTTTTCCTTTCCGGCGTCATCGCACAGGCGGCCCTCGCACAGGGCACGACCGATGCGGAAAAACGTCGTGAAGACTTGGTGCAATTCAAGCGTGAATTCTTTGAAAAGGATCGCGCCTATTCGCCGGCCGCGCGTCGAGACGCCGAACAGAAACTCGCGGATATCGAGAAGAATCTGGTCTCGATCGGCCAAGCCGAATTTGAATTGTCGCTGGCACGCGTTGCGGCTTTGGCCGACAACGGTCACACGCTCGGTTTCGCAGCAAGCCGCTCACGCCGTTACGAGCGGGTGGATATGCGCCTGGTGCCGTTCGGCGAGGAGTTCTACGTGTTGCGCGTGAAGGCCGAAAACGCGGACCTCCTCGGCGCAAGGCTGGCCTCCATTGATGGCGTGCCGATGGGCATGCTGCGGGCGATCTATCGATCGCTGTCCGGTGGAACACCTGCATGGCGTGACCGCAGCGCGGCGTATTTTCTTGAAAGTCCGCCCCAACTGCGCGCCCTGGGAGTCGGCAAGGGCCCGGCGGTGCCGGTGTATGGTTTTGTGACGCCCGACGGGAAGAGGGTCGAGCGAACGTTTAGCGTCTCACCGGCCGGCGCGGACCGTGTCGGTGGCAATGCCACGCGCTGGATGTTCCCGGTGTTGGCGCCCTTGGAGGACCGTGCCTGGAAAACGTTGCTGGATGTCGAGCGTGCACCTTGGGCGTTGCAAGAGCCGGTCAAACGACTGCGCGTCAGGCACGATGGTGCGTTGAAGGCCGTCGTCATTGAAATGCGCCAAACCAACAACAGCGCGGAAGAAAAGCTGGCGCCGTTTTTCGAATCGGTGGAAAGGCTGATCGCAGACAAGCAGCCGGTCCACCTCGTACTGGATTTGCGCTTGAACGGGGGTGGTGATCTCACGACTTCGCGCGATTTCGCGGAGCGCTTGCCGATGTTGGTCAAGGGCCGTGTGTTTGCATTAACCAGCCCGTGGACTTTCTCCGCCGCGATTTCGACGCTCGGCTACCTCAAGCAGGCGGCGCCTGATCGTGTGACGATCGTGGGCGAGGGCGTGGGAGACCGTTTGGAGTTTTTCGCCGAGGGCCGAAGCGTGACCCTCGCCCATTCCAAGGAAGGCTTCCTGCATGCAACCGAGCGGCATGACTACCGCAATGGGTGTGCAAAATTCGACGACTGCCACCGGCATGTGGTCTCCCGCCCCATTTCTGTGCCTTCGCTCGATCCTGACATTGCGGCCGCGTGGACCCTTGAGGCGTACCGTGCAGGCCGCGACCCCGCGATGGAAGCGGTTGCGCTGGCATTGATGCCAAATCGGTGACGCGCGATCAACCTCGCGGCCGCCAGCGCTCCAGATGGAGAATGCCGCGCGTGAACAGCCATGCCATCATCCGCGGCATCCCTTTTTTCGCCAGCGCGTCGACGCAGAAGTCCTGCATTTGCTTGGCGGTGAATTCCGGATGCAGGAATGCGCCACCGTGATAGCACAGCGAGCAGTATTTGGCGCTCCTTGAGCCGTCCTGTTCCGTGCCGCCTCCGGCGGGGTCCTTCTTGAGCGGCATGCTGCAGCTTTGGCACACGCTGGCCATGGGGTCTCCTGAGCCGTTCCAAATTCGGGTACCATGCCAATATGACAAAACCGTGGAGTGAAGTCAATGGTTTTCGGAGGCCCGCCCGGTGAGAATCGGCGAACTGGCTGTGCGCACCGGGTTGACGCGCGACACCATCCGCTTCTATGAACGCAGCGGACTGGTGCATTCGAACGGTCCGATCGATGCCACCAACGACTACCGCGATTACCCCGAAGAGTCGGTCGAGCGATTGCAGATGATCGTCGAGGCGCGCGGCGCTGGGTTCACGGTGGAAGACTTGCAGCGCCTGTTTGCACACTTGGAGGGCATGGGCGAGCGGGATTTCGACGCGGAACGCTTCATCGAGGAGAAAAGTGTGCAATTGCGGCAGGTCATCCTCCGATCGAGGCGTCTGCTGGCGATGCTCGAGCAAACGCGGCGCGTGCTTTCCGCTGGGCCTTTGGGTCGTAGAGCCGTGTGCGTGGCCAAACCGCCAAAGAAACCGCGTCCATGATTCATCCGTTGCAACCCCTGGCGTGGGTGGACCTCGAGTGCGAACCCGATGCGGCGCAATTCGTGAAAGA
>JBGAUM010000017.1:19637-39323 GCA_044228625.1 Usitatibacteraceae bacterium
GAGTTGTCTTTGCGCGTGAGGACGGCGAATTGGATAGTCCCGAAGGGCCAAACCGCTACCGGGCGGGCGATGCCCTGATTACCGGCTCCACAGGGGGCCGTTGGAGCGTGTCACGTGATCGCTTCGACGCAAAGTATTTTCCGGTGCCGCCGGGCGTGGCGGGGGCGGATGGAGCTTATCGCGCGCGCCCGTTGGCAGTGTGGGCCAAGCAAATGCGTGCCGATTTTTCCGTTCGGCGCTCGGCGGGTGGCGATGTGTTGCGGGGAGTTGCCGGCGATTGGCTGCTGCAATATGCACCGGGCGACTACGGCATCGTGGAGGCGGCGCGATTTTCCAAGGTGTATCGGCGCATAGACTCCTGAAAATTGAGCGTGCGCTCCTGCGTTCAATCCCGGCGGTCGGGCAAGGCACCTGCATCTTTCTGCATCAGCAACTCCGCTGCGCGCGGCGCCATTTGCGCATTGGAATGCGCGGCGCCGGGAACGCGCTGCAAGGTCCAACCGAAGCGGCACTTGAGCACCTCGCAACGGGCCTGCGCCTGGTGATGGAAATTCTCGCCGCGTGCCAAACGATACGGTCCTTGCTGCATCGCTTGCGCGGACTTGTTCAGCTGCGAGTGGTTGGGGTCGGTGTCCTTGTCGCCCAACAACACTACGACGTTGCGCTCGAGGCTCCGTTTTGCCGAACCTGGTGTGGCTGGCGTCTTGCCGAGACCGTAGGGAAACTCCGTGTCGAAATCCGGCATCGTGTACCAACCCGCGTTGGCTGCCACCGCTTTTGAAAAGCGCGCCTCGGGCAAGAACCATACGAGCCGGTGCACGAATTGCGCCCCCTCCGAGTGACCGTAGAGCAGATAGGTTGTGCTGCGATTACTTGTCGCGGTTTTGATCGCGTTGAACAACTGCTCGATGACACTGAACGACCACTGCGCCGCGTCGCTCGCCAGGGCACCCTGCGCGAAGACCTTGGCGCCCGCATATTCACCGCCCCAGGTTTGTTCGTCGAACAAGGGGGCAATCACCATGAAGCCATGCCGGTCCGCCTGCCTGGCCCACACATCGCGATAGCCATCGGCGTTCTTGCCTTTGCCGTGCATGACAAACACGATGGGTGCATGACTTGCAGCCACGTGGGCGGGCATGTAGGTGAACACGGTCATGCCCCGGGCCTGGGTGCCCTGCGCGTGCACCCAGGTGAACGCCCCCGAGCCCGTTGGCACGCGAATCGAAACATCCGGCGTTGCGCCACCGGACGCAATTGCAGCGGACGCGCAACCAGTACCGGCAGATCCACGAGAAGCACGAGGAGCGCCCGGTTGCAGATCATTCGCGCCATCTTTGCCAAAATGCTAGCCGGGATGTATCCCGCATGCTCCCGGGCCGGCTGGGTGCCCGCAGGCGCCGCACGGCCCCGGGGTTGGCGCGCCTTGCGAACCGCCTGTCACTGCGGCAAATGCGGACAGCTTGCGTGCGAGTGTTGAGGATGCGCAATGCGGGCATACGGGTGCGGCGTCACTCGAACGCACGAGTTTTTCGAATTCGCGTTGGCAATCCTGGCAGATGTACTCATAAATGGGCATGGCGGCCTCCTACAGGGACGTCGTCATTATCCGCATTCGTACGCGGCGGCGCCACATCGGTGCCGCCGCGCGAGGATCAAGCTGCGTCTTTCTTTGGAACTTTCAAACTCAACACCACGGCAATCGCGAGGATGGCGGCCACGATGCCAAGCGAGAGGAACACCGGAATCTTGTAGAAATCGACGATCAGCATCTTGACGCCAACGAACATCAGCACGATCGCCAGACCGTAGGACAAAAGATGGAAACGGTCTGCCATGTCGGCAAGCAGGAAGTACAACGCGCGCAGGCCAAGGATGGCAAAAATGTTGGAAGTAAGCACGATGAATGGGTCGTCGGTGATGGCGAAAATTGCCGGAATCGAATCCACCGCAAAAATGATGTCGGTCACGCCAATCAGCACCAGCACGACGAACATCGGCGTAAACCAGCGCACGCCGTCTTTCATCAATGTAAGTCTTTCGCCTGAGAGTTCGCGCGAGATGTTCATGTGGCCGCGCATCCACTTCAGTACCGGGTTCTTCTCCAGGTCTGGTTTTTCGTCTGCAAAGACGAGCATCTTGATCCCCGTGACAAGCAGGAACGCGCCGAATACGTAGAGGATCCAGTGAAACTTGGCAATCAGCCATGCACCGATCAGGATCATGATCACGCGCAAGACGATTGCGCCGATCACCCCCATCACCAGTGCGCGGCGCTGATACTCGGCAGGGATCGCGAAATAGGTGAAGATCATCAGGAAGACAAAAATATTGTCCACCGAGAGCGATTTTTCAATCAGGTAGCCGGTCAAGAACTCTGTCGTTTTCACGTTGGCGATCTCGCGGCCCATGTTGCCGTCGAGATACCACCATAGGCCCGCTGCGAAGACGAAAGAGAGTCCGAACCACAGGAGCGACCAGTTGATGGCCTCCTTGACGCTGACCTTTTGCCCCGCCTTCTTGTCCAGCGCCAGCAGGTCGATGGCAAGCGCCACGACCACAAAGACTGCGAACCCGGCGTACCACCACACGTTGCCAATCGATTCCATGTTGTCTCCAATCCTGAAAGAAAAAAACCCTGCCCACGCAAATGGACAGGGTTCTCGGATTCGTCGGGAATTCGAAAGACCTTGCCCAAAATGGCGGCAAAGGTCTCGCTGGCGTTATTCGCGCCCGTGATCCCCGGAGTCTTTTCAGCCTCGTATTGACGTGGACCACGCGAAGGTACAGGAAATCCTGTGATACCTCGTGAGCTACTCCCCTTTGGAGTGGGCGGATTATGTCATAAGGCGTGTGACAAATCGATGACAGGCTGATGCGGTCGATTCCCCCGCCAGCCCCTTAGAGCGAAAAAAAGCCCGCGCGAGGCGGGCCTTTTTCCAACGCACGGTTCCTGCTCAGATGCTGCGGGACATTTGCGCCTTGAGCGCTTCATTCAGGAGGTCCAGGCTTTCCGAGAGATGAGCCTTGGTTTCCTTGTTGCCGGCCTTGCCCATCGCGCCGCGCAGCGACACCACCAGTTGCTGGGCGTTCATGCGTTGCAGCGATTTGGCATCCGCCGGTGTCGTGGGCGCAGGCTTGGTCAGCATGTTGACCAGACGGCGCACATGCTCACGCTGCAAGTTGCGACGCAGCGGGTTGATGTCGCCACCCTTGGCCAACTCGCTCCAGATTGCGTTCTGCAGGGTGTCGTAGACCTCGGACAGCGCCATGGCCTGCTTGGCATCCGTCATCTTCGAGGGCGCGTCGAGGACCCGTGCGGCGACCGCATCGGACATCAGGTGGTCGAGTGCGCCACGTTGCAATGCAAGGACGGCACCGCTGATCGACACATCCGGGTTGACGATCGTCGCGAGGTTGGTGGTGTTCGAGAACCAGCGATCGTATTGATCCGGCACCAGGCGTGCCACAAACTCCGGCTTCAGCTTGAAACTTTCGGCACGGAACAATCCATCCGTCACCAGCTTCAGTGCCTTGCGCTGCTTGTCCGCCGGAACAGGGTTCAACGCCGCGCGACCCGAATCCGCATGATCACGCAGGTGCACAACGCCACCGACATACTTGGTGGCCACGGTGGTCGCCAGCGCGGTCTGCAAATTGGCGCTGATGAAATTACGGCGCAGGAGCTCGAACTGCTCGCCGGGTTTCAACTTGCGGTCCTGCAGGCGCTCGATCAATTCTCGGGACAGCAACATGCGCCGTTCGGCGAACGCCAATGGATCGGATCCAAGGTCGCGACGCGTGACTTCCGGATCCATGCCTTCGACATTGCCCAAGCCGGCATCAATGTCGTTGGCGAAAGCCAGCAAGGGCTCCTTGGAGCGTGAAGCAATCTTGCTGAGCTCCTCGGTTTCCTTGGCGGGATCAATCGGCTTGTACGCGTACTCAATCGCCCAGTAGTCGTACGGGCCCAAAGTGCTTTGCACGTATTCGCCCTGCTTCCTGCCCTTCGGCGAGATGTTGACGGCGTTGTATTCCATCACCGATCCGGCCAAGCCGTTTTTCGCGGTGAAGGTCGCGTCTTCCAACTGCTCCAACGAGTAAATGGTGGATGCGCGGAAGTTGTGCGTAAGCCCCAGGGTGTGGCCGACTTCGTGCGCCGACACGTCGCGCAGAGTGTCGATCACGATTTTTTCTGCTTCGGGCCCGGCGGGATCAATTTCTCCACGGGCCTCCAACAGGTCAATCGCGAACGCCGCTTCTTCCATGGCGTGGGATTCATGCTCACACAAGCCGGGAATTTCGCCGCGCGACAGCGATGCGGCGACCATTTGCTGCTTGAGTTGCGACAGGTAGCCCTTCTGCGCTTCGTGGTGGTTGCCTTGCGCGACGCTGGTCAATTGTTCGACCGCACGTCGGCGGGGCAAGCGCGCCCAACCGTCGGAGAAGGAAATGTCCGCGTCGAGGATTTCGCCAGAGCGCGGGTCGATGCGCGAGGGGCCGATGGCCAATGCGCCGTCGCTGGTATCGGCATACCAACGAATGGAGGCGTGCATGGTGTCGTTCGGGTCAAAGCCTTCGTCCTCGCCGATTTGCTTCACCACGAGTGCATTCTTGAACCCAATCTTTTCAAACGCGGGGTTCCACATCGTGACCCCCTCGGCCAAAGCCTTCCGGTACTTGACCGGGATTTCTTTCCCAAGCCAGTAGGTGATCGGCTTCACCGGTTCGCTGACGGCGGCGCTGGGATCCTTCTTCTCGAGGCGCCAGCGATTCACGATGTATTTGCGCGGAAACGCCGTGATGTCCTCGGAAAAATCCCAATGCTGGGTGACGAAGTGCCCGACACGGCTGTCGGCGTAACGGAGGGCCATCGGCTTGTCCGGCAGCTTGGACAACGTGTAGTAGTACCCCAGCAGCATGCTGCGGTTGTCCGGCAACGTGGACGGCGGGGGCGGCGTGGGGACCGGGGACGGCGTCAACGGCGGCGCGGGAATCTTGGGAATCGCGAAATGTGCCCTGACATTGAATGCCGTCATGTCATCCGTGGACCGAACACTGGCAAAGCCGGTGTTGCGGGCATCCAATGCGTAGGGCAAGCGGAACGCTGCTTCGAGTTGGGTGGACACACCCGGCAGATCACCCAGGAAAATCGCGTTGGCCTCGATGAGGATCGACTTGCGTTCCGGATGGGGAAGGCTGGCCACGTTGGTGGAGCCCAGCAGGCTTTCGGCAAAGCTTGCCTTCACCGCGTGCGCGCTCGGCGTGCCCGGCGTGGCCTTGAAACGCTCATTCTTGATGACCAATTGGATGACATTGGCGCGCCGGCGGAATTCCACCATGTGGCCGCGCAACATCCAGTTGGGGTACGTGAAAGCCTCGCCCAAACCTTGGGTGGAGTTGACCTGGTAATAGAACGGCTTGTCGAGCTGGTCGGGCTTGACCTCGATCCAGACTTTGTCGTCCTTTTGATATAGCGTGAAAAACCCCGGGAAGACTTTGGCATCCTTGATGACGTCGGCAAACGGTTTCGGTGCCGTCGGGTCTGGCCGTGCCGCAGCCGCAGGCGTGGCCCCGGGAGCGCCCGTTGGCGTTGCAGGCGCCTGTGCGTAGGCGCTCACAGTCAAGGTTGCGGCGACTGCCGCGGAAATCAGATTCATCGTTGGATTCAATTGGCCCCCTCGTGGCTCGATACAGGATTGAAATTGCCTGGACGATCAAGTCATCCATGGTCGCTTGGCATTTTCCGTGATTGGAAAAGGGGCATTTGTACCAGTTTGTGCCGCCTTTGGCCGAATGCGATAATCGCCCGTTTTTGCACCGCAGCAACCGCAGGACTTCCATGTCGCACTCCCCCGAAATTGCCCGCCGCCGCACCTTTGCCATCATTTCACATCCGGATGCGGGCAAAACCACGCTGACGGAGAAGCTATTGTTGTTTGCGGGCGCAATCCAGATCGCTGGGTCGGTCAAAGCGCGCAAGGCCAGCCGGCACGCGACCTCGGACTGGATGGAAATCGAAAAGCAGCGCGGCATTTCCGTGGCGTCTTCCGTCATGCAAATGGAATATCGCGATTGTGTGGTGAACCTGCTCGATACACCGGGCCACCAGGACTTTTCGGAGGACACTTATCGTGTCTTGACCGCCGTGGATGCCGCGCTCATGGTGATCGATGCGGCCAAGGGTGTCGAAGCCCAGACGCTTCGCCTGATCGAGGTCTGCCGGGCGCGCAATACGCCGATTTTGACCTTTGTGAACAAGATGGACCGCGAAGTAAAGCCGCCGCTGGAACTCATGGAGGAAGTGGAGTCTGTGCTCAACATGGACGTGGTGCCGTTTACCTGGCCGGTCGGGATGGGACGGCATTTTGGCGGCGTTTTCGACCTGCGGCGCGAAGCCATGACTGTGTTTCGGCCGGGCGAGGATCGCGTGCGCGAAGATGACGAAACGTTGCAGGGGCTCGACAATCCGGAAGCTGCGTCGCGCTTCGGGGCCGAATTTGAAACGGCAAAAGGCGAAATTGGGTTGATCCGCGATGCGACGCTGCCATTTGACCGTGATGCATTTCTGGCCGCGAAGCAATCTCCACTGTTCTTTGGCTCGGCGATCAACAACTTTGGCGTGCGTGAAATCCTCGATGCCTTGGTCGACCTGGCGCCGCCCCCGTTGCCGCGCGCAACGCTGACCCGTAATGTGGCCCCCAATGAAGAAAAGTTTGCGGGTGTGGTGTTCAAGATTCAGGCCAACATGGACCCCGCGCACCGTGACCGCATTGCATTCGTCCGCGTGGTGTCCGGCCATTTCGAACGCGGCATGAAGCTGCGGGTCTGCCGCACCGGAAAGGACATTCGTCCCGGCACCGTGGTGTCGTTCCTGTCCCAGCGGCGAGAACTGGTGGACGACGCGTTCGCGGGCGACATCATCGGCATTCCCAATCACGGCACGCTGCGACTGGGCGACACGCTCACCGAAGGCGAGATCCTGCAATTCACCGGGCTTCCGTACTTCGCGCCGGAAACTTTCCAGAACGTGGAAATTCGCGACCCGATGAAGTCCAAGCAATTGCGCACCGGCCTGCAGCAACTGGGTGAAGAGGGGGCCATCCAAGTGTTTCGTCCGATCGATGGCGGTTCTCTGCTGCTGGGCGCTGTGGGGACGCTGCAATTTGAAGTGGTGTTGCATCGGTTGAAGAGCGAATACAACGTGGATGCCAAGCTCGAATCCTCTCGCTACCGTATGGCCCGTTGGATCACTTGCGACGATCCGGTCATCCTCAAGCGATTCATCGACAGCAATTCACATCGTGTGGCGCACGACGTCGTGGAAGCCCCCGCGTTTCTTGCGACACATCCCGCGGAACTGGAAGTGGCCGCAGAACGATATCCCCAGGTGAAGTTCCATGCGCTTCGCGAGCACGCTGGCCGCGTGTTTGCGGAAGCCGCATAAGTTCGCAATCCTGTGGAAGCGACGGGCGGACTGGAAGCAGGTGAGCCCTTCGGGCACGGCTTGCGCCGGCTTTGGACACTCGATCCTGCCGTCCATTTTCTGAACCACGGCTCTTACGGCGCCACGCCACGCGTCGTGATGCAGGCGCAATCCGGATGGCGTGAATTGATGGAGCGCCAGCCGGTTCATTTCATGAACGACCTGTTGCCGTCGGCCTTGGCCCAGGCGCGCGATCGACTGGCCGATTTTGTGCATGCGCCGCGCAATGCCACGCACTTCGTGGGAAACGCAACCGAGGCCTGCGCCGCGGTCCTGCGTTCGATCCCCTGGAAGGCCGGGGACCGTGTGGTGCTGGCCAACCATGCTTATCCCGCCATTCGGCATACGGTCTGGTATCTGGCCCAAAAATACGGCATTGTTCCCATCGAGGCGCAAGTCCCGTGGCCGCTTCCCGATGAGGGCGCGCTGATCGACGCTTACGCCACTGCGCTGGGCGCGGGCGCGCGGCTCTTGATTGTCGATCACATCTTTTCGCCGCTCGGCATCGTGACGCCCCTGGAAAAATTGTTGCCGTTGGCCTGCGCAACCGGGACGCCGGTGCTGGTGGATGGCGCCCATGCGCCGGCGCAGATCGATCTCCATGTGGAAAACCTGTTTTCACAAGGCGTCACCTGGTATGCGGGCAATGCGCACAAGTGGTTGTGCGCGCCGAAAGGTTGCGCATTCTTGTCGGTTGGCGCCCACGGCCTTGCCGATTTGCATCCGGTCGTGATTTCCAATCACTTTGGCAAAGGCCTCGATCTGGAATTCGGCTGGACCGGCACGCGGGACCCATCCGCGTGGCTGAGTGTTTCCAGCGCTATCGATTTCGTCGAGTCGCTCGGCTCAGCACGCTATCGAACGGCATTGTTCGAGCAGCGATTACGGGCCGGGCAGTTGCTGGCGGAGGCTTGGGGAGTGGAATCCGGTGCGCCGCAGACCATGAATGCAGCCATGGTGGCTTTGCCGCTGCCGATCGAGGACGTGGCGTCGGACGAATCTGTTGCCCGCTGGCGCACCGCCTTTCTTCGCGAAAGCCACACGGAAGTCCCGGTGTTCAATATCAACGGCCGTCACTGGGTTCGGCTGTCGGCACAGGTGTACAACGAGCTCACCGACTTTGACCCATTGCGAAGTGCATTTACGGCCTAGCGCAGGTGCTTTCCAAAATTCAGTGACTTTCCGGCGAGCAGCGTTTCAATCAGAAAGGCCGCGAGAGCCATCAAGAAACAAAAAACACCGGACAAAAACGTCCATGGGATGAGGCGGTCGGTCTTCAAGGCCACGGCTTCCACCAAAAACAATTCCATGACGGTGGCGCTGATCAGAGTGGCAGAGAGGGTCAGCAGCAACATGGAAGCGTTCACGATGCGTGCGCGTCGCCTCAGGCGCGCCAATTCCGCCAGATAGTCGGCTTCGCGCTTGTGTGGCTCCGTGGCGGCATCCAATCGATCTTCGAGTTTGCGACCCCGATCGATGATGCGGGCCAGACGGCCGGCCAATGCGCCGATCAGACCGGCGATGGCCGTGAGCATGAACACCGGGGCAAGCGCGAGTTGAATGCTGTGCGCGGCGCCTTCCATGATCACGCCAGGTGCTTGGCAAAGAAGGCGATTGTGCGATCCCAGGCCAGCGTCGCGGCAGCGGCGTCATACACTTCCGGCCGCGAAGCATTGCAAAAGGCGTGATCCGCATCGTAACGAAACACCTCGGGTGCTTGGCCGGCGCCCGTCATCGCCGACTCCAATGTGTCGACCGCTGCGGGAGTGCACCAATCGTCGCGATCGGCAAAGTGTCCCTGAAACGGGACCTTGATCTTTGCGGGATCGGCGAACGCCGCAGGTGGAATCCCATAAAAGCAAACACCGGCGGAAATGCCCGGCAGATGGACGCACGCCGCCACCGTGAGGGCGCCGCCCATGCAATAGCCGGAAATACCGATCTTTCCACTCCGCGCCTTCAAGGACGCCACGGCACCCGCCAAGTCCTGATGGGTGGCATCCGCAAAATCCAGGCCGGTCATCAGATGGCTGGCTTCATCTGCGTTGGATGCCACACGCCCTTTGTAGAGGTCGGGCGCCAGCGCGTTGTAGCCGGCTTCCGCATATCGGTCGGCGATGGAGCAGATTTGTGCATTCAATCCCCACCACTCCTGGATGACCACCACGCCAGGGCGTTGGGGACCGGCAAATGCCAGATACCCATGGGTCGGATTCCCATCGGGTCGTGAAAAGGTCATGTTTGCCAGCGATTGACTCATCGGTGGGTCCTCCAAAGTCTCAGATGAGGAAGCATTCTCGCTGGAAGCAGGGAGTGCGTAAAGACGGCGATGTCATAAAATGTCCTGATGGGATCAGGACCCCGGAAATCACCAAATTGGCCGAAGTCACTCTCGGGACGTCATCTGGAACATACCAATGACTTTGTGCGCGACATCCGGCATAACAAGGTGCACATGACGCTGAACAGAGAATCCGTGGTGAGCTTGCGCGAGGTCACGCGCGAAACGGTGCGTGAGGTGGCGCTCCTGGATGTGGCCGAGTCCCAGGAGGGCTTGGTGGCGCCCAACGCTTTTTCCATCGCGCAGGCCCATTTCTCTCCGGAAGCGTGGTTTCGCGCGATCTATGCGGACGACGTTCCGGTGGGATTTGCCATGCTCGAGGATTGGTCGCAAGTTGCGGACTGCGAGCCCCAATTTTTTGACGGTGAGCCGTACGTGGCGCTGTGGCGCTTCATGATCGATGAGCGATTTCAAGGCCTGGGATTTGGTTCGAAGGCCTTGACGATGTTGATCGATGTTGCACGCTCGCGCCCCCATGCCCGTTTGATGGTGTTGTCGTTTGTGCCCAAAGGCCCGAATGCGGAGCCCTTTTATGCGCGGCACGGGTTCGTGAATACCGGCCGCGTCGAGGAGGGCGAGGTGGTGATGACCTTGCGCTTGGATGGAGGAAAGTCGTGAGGGATTGGTTGGGGCGAATCGGGCCGGCTGTGGTCTTGGGGTTGATGGCGGGCTGCGCGTCGGCGCCGGCAACTGCACCATCGTCGGTGAGCGATCTGCGTGGATTGGATCGCGTAAAAACCGTGGTCGTGCTGTATGCGGAAAATCGCAGTTTCGATCATTTGTTCGGCATGTTCCCCGGGGCCCGGGGCATTGGCGATGCGTCCCCCGCACAGATGACGCAAATCGACCATGATGGTACGCCGCTGGCAACCTTGCCCCCGGTCTATCACGGCGGCAAGGTCGACGAACATCTGCCCAAGTCAATGCCGAATGCGCCCTTCAGGGCCGATCGGCCGCCCGTCGGGGTCACCTACGCCGACAAGACCCCCAATCCGTTGCACCGCTACTACCAGCACATCGAGCAGATCAATGGTGGAAAAAACAACAAGTTCGTGGCCTTGAGCAACACCGGCGCCTGGACGATGGCGCATTACGACGGCAGCGGACTCAAGATCTGGAAATGGGCCCGCGAATTTGCGCTTGCGGATCATTTTTTTCAGGCAGCTTTTGGGGGTTCGTTTCTGAATCATCAGTGGCTGGCCTGTGCATGCACGCCGGTATTTGCAAATGCCCCTGCGAGATTTCGTGCCCAGCTCGATGTGGATGGCCGTCTCAAGCGTCGTCCAAGTTCACCAGCATCGGTCATGACGGGTCTGGTCGAGTTGATGGATGGGGCGGTTACCCCCGACGGCTTTGCGGTCAACGACAGCGACCCGGCGTTCCAGCCGTCCAAGATCCCGACGGCGCCGCAGGGCAATGCCGAGTTTGCCGACCCGGCGAAGCATCCGCTTCCTCCGCAAACGGCGAAGACTTTGGGCGATGTGCTGACGGACCGGGGGGTGACCTGGGCGTGGTATTCGGAAGGCTGGAATGAGGCGCTGCAAGATGGCCGCCAGCCTCACGACGCCCCGCGGGTCGTGATCGATCCACGCACGCTTCCGGGTTCCCTGTTCTTCCAGCCCACGCACAGCCCCTACAACTATTTTGCCGCCTACGCGCCGGGCACCGGCAAGCGCGGTGCGCACTTGAAGGACGGGCGCGATTTCTTCGCGGCGATCGACGCCGGTTCCTTGCCCCAGGTGTCGTTTTTCAAACCGGTCGGGAAGCGGGCCCAGCATTCGCGCTATTCCACCATTGCCGCGGGAGATGAGCATCTCGACACCATCCTCCAAAAGCTTCGCGCGAGTCCCCAGTGGCCGAACATGGTGGTCATCGTGACCTACGACGAATTCGGCGGCTACTGGGATCATGTGGCGCCGCCCGCAGGCCCCGGCTGGAGCGACCGCTGGGGACCGGGCTCGCGCGTGCCGGCGATCATTGTTTCGCCGTTCGCGAAAAAAGGATTCATCGACAAGACGGTATACGATACGACTTCGATCCACAAATTCATCAACCGCCGATTTGGTCTTGCGCCATTGCCGGGCGTGCGCGAGAAAGTCGGCGACCTGACCAACGCACTCGATCTGAATTGAGGAAGACCATGAGTTTCACCACTCAACAAGTCGCGGAAATCCTGGCCGGTATCGTGCGGGGCCAGCAAGCCATCATCGATGCCATCGAGTCGGAAAGCGGAGGCTGGAAAAATACCCATCTGCTGCCCAAGCTCAACACGGCGGCCAACATGCGCCTTGCAGTGCCGCGCCTGCAGGATGTGCCCTCCCGGGTGCTGTTGCGATCACAGGGTCGCGTGCCCATGGACGTGGCAGGCATCGAGCGATTGCTCAACGAGGCGATGGGCGGGGCGTCGGCTGCTGCGCCGACACCAGCACCTGCCGCGGCCACTGCGGCGCCTGCGGCGGTCGAGTCAAAGCCGGGCACCGGTGGCGATGACTTGTCGAACTTCTTCGATACCTGATTCCTATTCAGCTTGAGCCTTGCCGGGTTGCTGGCCGTATTCGGCAAACTTGGCAATCACGCGAACCATCTCTTCAGCTGCCAGCAAGGGCGGCTCGCCGGAAATCCTGGCCGCCAGATAAGTGGTGGCCAAGGTTTCAACTTCGACGGCAATTGCCAGTGCTTGATCAAGATCGCGGCCGATGGCAATCATGCCGTGATGTGCGAGCAGGCAGGCCTGGCGATTTTCCAACGCCTTGAGGGCGTTGTTGGAAAGTTCCTGTGTGCCGAACGTGGCATAGGGGGCGCAGCGGATGTCCGTGCCCCCGGCGATCGCCACCATGTAATGAAACGGTGGAATCCCGAGCCCGTGCACTGCCAGCGCGGTGCAGTGAATGGCGTGCGTGTGCACGATGGCATTGACTTCGGGACGCGCGGCGTAGATGTCGCGGTGGAATCTCCATTCGGAAGAGGGCAGCACGGTTCCTGAATGCGTGCCGTCGAGTGACATCGGCACAATGTGCTCGCGTTTGGTGTCCTCATAGGGAATGCCGGTCGGCGTGATCAGAAAACCATCTTTGGTTCGCGCGCTGACGTTCCCGGATTTCCCCTGATTGATCCCCACGCGATTCATTTTCAGCGCCGTCGCGATGATGGCGTCACGCAGTTCCATGTTGCCGTCGGACGAAAGATGGGTAAACGTCATGTCGCATGCTCCAACGCTGCGATCTCGTGAGGTTTCATGATGCCGCGTTCGGTGATGATGCCCGTGATGAGGCGCGCGGGCGTCACATCGAAGGCTGGATTTGCCGCCGGGCTGCGGTCGTCGAGGAGGCGCAAACGGGCGATATCAAGCGTGGATGCGGTTTCCAGGCCATTTTCGGCCTGTGGGGCGCGCTGGTGCTTGGGTTTGTCCTTCAAGTCCTTCCCCCCAATCAATCGCACCTCGTCTGCGGGTCGCTCTTCAATCTCGATTTCCTCCAACGCGTCATCGAGCGAAAAGTCGATGGTGGAGATCGGCAACGCCGCGTAAAACGGCACGTCATTGTCCTGTGCTGCCAGCGCCTTGAGGTAGGTGCCGATCTTGTTGGCGACGTCGCCGTGCATCGACACCCGGTCGGCGCCGACCATCACCACGTCCACCTGTCCGTGCTGCATCAAGTGACCACCGGCATTGTCGACAATGTAGGTGTGCGGCACGCCGTGCTGCCGTAGCTCCCACGCGGTCAGGAGTCCCTGATTGCGGGGCCGCGTCTCATCCACCCAAACATGCACGGGAACGCCACTATCGTGCGCTTTGTAAACAGCGGCCAGCGCGGTCCCCCAGTCGACGGTGGCAACCCAGCCGGCATTGCAATGGGTCAGGATGTTGACGGTGTCGTGCTTGGCTTCATGGATGGACCGGATCAATGTGGCCCCGTATTCGCCGATGGCGGCATTGGTCGCGACGTCCTCGTCCGCCATTTTGTGGGCCAGTGCCCACGCCGCGGAAGCACGAGATTGGTGCGGCAAATTGCGCAAATGGCTGGTCATCCGCTTCAGGGCCCAGGCCAGGTTCACTGCCGTGGGCCGGGTGGCATTGAGCAGCGACGCAGACTCCTCCAGTGCGGCGTTGGAAGAATCCGCATCCATCGCCAGAGCCAAGCCATACGCAGCGGCCACTCCAATCAGCGGGGCGCCACGGACCTGCATGGTCCGGATGGCGTGCGCCACGGCGTCACGCGATTCGAGCCGCAGCGTCGCAAATGCATGTGGCAGGCAGGTTTGGTCCACGATGCACACGCTCCGGCGGACCTCATCCGTCCAGATGCTGCGATAGTGTGTCTGCCCAACCTTCATGGCGCCCTGGAAAGCATTTGTCAAGCCCGAGTTTAGCGCGCCCACGGAGGGCCGGACCCCATCGGTTAAAATAGGAATTTCCAACCGAAAGGGTTTGGGGGTCAGCATGACCAAGTACATTTTTGTGACCGGGGGCGTGGTTTCTTCCCTCGGCAAGGGCATCGCGGCAGCCTCGCTCGCCGCCATCCTTGAATCGCGCGGCATCAAGGTGTCCATGATGAAACTGGACCCTTACATCAACGTCGATCCGGGCACCATGTCGCCGTTCCAGCATGGCGAAGTGTTCGTCACGGATGACGGCGCTGAAACCGATCTGGATCTGGGCCACTACGAGCGCTTCGTCTCCATGAAGATGAAGAAGGCCAACAATTTCACGACCGGCCAGATCTACGAGCGGGTGATCAACAAGGAGCGCCGCGGCGACTATCTCGGCGGAACCGTGCAAGTCATCCCGCACATCACCGACGAGATCAAATCTTCGATCCGCGCGGGCACGCAGGATGCGGAGGTCGGCATCATCGAGATTGGCGGCACGGTGGGTGACATCGAATCCTTGCCATTCCTTGAAGCCATTCGCCAGATGGGGATTGAACACGGGCGCGACAACGCCTGTTACATCCACCTGACCCTGGTGCCCTACTTGCCGGCTGTCGGTGAAATCAAGACCAAGCCGACGCAGCACAGCGTCAAGGAACTTCGCGAAATCGGTATTCAGCCGGACATCGTCATGTGCCGGTCGGAGAAGCCGATTCCCGACGAGGACCGTCGCAAGATTGCCTTGTTCACCAATGTCGATGCCGGCGCCGTGATCTCCTGCTACGACGTGAACTCCATCTACAAGATCCCCAAGGTGCTGCACAAGCAGGGCCTGGATGAAATCGTTTGCCGCAAGTTGCACCTGACGCCGAAGCCGGCGGACCTTGCCGTGTGGGATGGCATCGTCGATGCGCTCGAGAACCCTGAACACGAGATCGAGCTCGCCATGGTCGGCAAGTATGTCGACCTCACCGATTCGTACAAATCACTTTCCGAGGCGCTTATCCATGCGGGCATCAAGACACGCACCAGGGTCAAGATCCACTACCTCGATTCCGAGGAAATGGAAAAGACCGGTGTCGGCATCCTGGCCAACATGGATGCCATCCTGGTGCCCGGAGGGTTCGGAAAGCGCGGCACGGAGGGCAAGATTGCTGCCGTGAAGTTTGCGCGTGAGAACAAAATTCCCTACCTGGGCATTTGCTTGGGCATGCAAATCGCCGTCATCGAATTTGCCCGGAACGTGGTGGGGCTGGCCAACGCCAACTCGACCGAGTTCGACCCCGAGACACCGCACCCTGTCGTCGCGTTGATTACCGAGTGGCAGAACAAGGATGGCAAGGTCGAAAAGCGCGATGCCAATTCCAACCTGGGCGGCACGATGCGTTTGGGCGCGCAGCCTTGCACGGTGCGCCCCGACACGTTGTCTCACCGGATCTATCAGTCCGACACCGTAAGCGAGCGGCATCGCCACCGGTACGAAGTCAACAACCACTACGTGCCGCGGCTGGAAGCGTCCGGGATGATCATCTCGGCGCGCACCAATGCCGAGTCGCTGCCCGAGATGGCCGAACTCGACTCGGTGAAACATCCGCATCCGTGGTTCTATGGCTGCCAATTCCACCCGGAATTTACGTCGACCCCACGCGACGGGCATCCGCTGTTCACGTCGTTCATCAAGGCGGCACTCGAGCAGCACAAGAAGGTGCATGGCGAAGCGGGTCTGCGCGTGCTGCAGGGAACAAAGGTGAGCGCGTGAGACTGTGCGGCTTCAATGTGGGGCTGGATCAGCCATTTTTCCTCATCGCCGGGCCTTGCGTCATCGAGTCCATGCAACTGCAGATGGACGTGGCCGGTCAGTTGAAGGAAATCACAGGCGAGTTGGGAATTCCCTTCATTTTCAAGTCGAGTTATGACAAGGCCAATCGCAGTTCTGGAAAGTCGCCGCGCGGGCCGGGCATCGACGAAGGCCTGAATGTCCTGGCCGAAGTGAAAAAGAAAATCGGGGTTCCCGTGTTGACGGATGTGCACACCGCCGAAGAGGCGCCCGTCGCGGCAAGCGTCGTTGATGTGTTGCAGACCCCGGCGTTCCTTTGCCGTCAAACCGATTTCATCCACGCCGTGGCATCGACCGGCAAGCCCGTCAACATCAAGAAGGGCCAGTTCCTGGCGCCCGGCGACATGAAGAACGTTGTGGCCAAGGCCCGCGATGCGAGCGGCACCGACAACATCATGGTATGTGAGCGCGGCGTTTCGTTTGGCTATGGCAATCTGGTATCGGACATGCGCGCGTTGGCGATCATGCGCGAGACCCAGTGCCCGGTGGTGTTCGATGCCACCCACTCAGTGCAATTGCCCGGGGCGCAAGGGACGTCCACCGGCGGGCAGCGCGAATTCGTGCCGGTGCTGGCGCGTGCCGCGGTGGCGACTGGGATTTCGGGTCTCTTCATGGAAACCCACCCCGATCCCGCCAAAGCGTGGTCCGATGGCCCCAATGCATGGCCGCTCGACAAGATGAAAGACCTGCTCGTCACGCTCAAGGCGATTGACGGGTTGGTGAAGATAAACGGCTTCGCGGAAGCGGAGCTGATGTAGTTTGGGGCCGGTTTTCCGACCGCATATCTCTTGTGGTGTCGCCATCCACATGCGGTCACGCGCCGGCCAAAAGCAGGCAAATTCTTACAACTAGACTTTTGGACCTCTTGATCCCATGACCGCCATCGTTGATATCGTCGCCCGCGAAATTCTGGATTCGCGCGGCAATCCCACCGTTGAAGCCGACGTACTTCTGGAGTCCGGCGTGATTGGCCGTGCGGCCGTGCCCTCTGGCGCGTCGACCGGCACGCGTGAAGCCATCGAACTCCGCGACAAGGACGCATCCCGCTTCCTGGGCAAGGGCGTCTTGAAAGCAGTGGAAAACATCAACACCGAGATCTGTGAAGCCGTGGTGGGGCTGGATGCATCCGAGCAAGCCTTTATCGATCGCACGATGATCGAACTGGACGGTACCGAATCAAAATCGCGCCTGGGCGCCAACGCGATCCTTGCTGTCTCGATGGCGTGCGCGAAGGCGGCGGCGGATGAATCAGGCCTCTCGTTGTATCGCTATCTGGGCGGTGCGGCACCGATGCAGCTACCTGTACCGATGATGAACATCATCAACGGCGGCGCGCACGCAGACAACGTGCTCGACATGCAGGAATTCATGATCATTCCCGCAGGTTTGCCGACTTTCCGCGAAGCGCTGCGTGCCGGTGTGGAAGTGTTCCATACGCTCAAAAAGATCCTGCACAAGGAAGGCCACAACACCAACGTCGGCGATGAGGGCGGCTTCGCGCCGAACTTGGCGAACAACGAAGCGGCCTTGCAGTACATCATGAAGGCCATTTCCGAGGCCGGTTACACCGCCGGGCAGGACATCCTCATCGGTTTGGATTGCGCGGCCAGCGAATACCGCAAGGACGGCAAGTACCACTTTGAAGCTGAGAAACTGTCCTTCGACTCCAAGGCGATGACCGACGTGCTCGCCACCTGGTGCGACAAGTACCCGATCGTCTCCATCGAAGACGGCATGGCAGAGGACGACTGGGATGGCTGGGCGGTATTGACCGAAAAGCTCGGCAAGAAGATCCAGTTGGTTGGCGATGATTTATTCGTGACCAATACAAAAATTCTGCAAGAAGGCATCAAGAAACACATCGCCAATTCGATCCTCATCAAGGTCAACCAGATCGGCACGCTCTCCGAAACCTTCGCCGCCATCGAAATGGCCAAGCGCGCCAATTACACGGCGGTCATCTCGCACCGCTCGGGTGAGACCGAAGACACGACGATTGCCGACATCGCGGTGGCGACCAACGCCTGCCAGATCAAGACTGGCTCCGCCTCACGCTCCGACCGCATGGCGAAGTACAACCAACTTCTTCGCATCGAAGAGGAGTTGGGCGATGCGGCGTCGTATGCGGGGCGGGGGGCGTTTTACAACTTGGGATAGGCGATGCACGTTGGGTTCCGCGTTATCGTCGCAATCCTTGGCTGGGCTGCCTACGATTTGGCAAACGCATTGTCGTGTGCACCGCCACGGCCGCGCGAAGTTCAAGTTTCCGAGGCGAAGCACATTTTCGTGGCGCGCGTTCGCGCTGCAGCGTTGTCCCGAGACGAAACGCGAGTCGAGGCAGAACTTGTCATCGAGGAGGTGGTTAAGGGGGATGCTTCGAAGGTCCCCGTGATTTGGGTCAGTCTTGACCCGAAGCGATACGATTCGCAGGGCGCGAGCGCGGATTTCGGTCCACAGGGTTTGCTGGTAGGACCTAGATATTTGGTCTACGCAGCGATGGATGGTCCGGTTCAGTACATGCCGTGCGCACCAATATATTTAATGGAAAGGCGTGACTCGGCGCAGTTGGCGAAATTGCGCGAACTCGTTGCTATTCAAGCTAAACATGCAGAGAATGAGTAGGCTTAACGGCGAAGGTTTGTTCATATAATGAAATTCCTCCCCCATACCCTCGTCGTCCTCATCGTCGCCATCCAGTACCCACTCTGGTTTGGCAAAGGCGGTTGGTTGCGCGTGTGGGAGGTGGAGAAGCAGGTGGAGCAACAAAAGACCAAGAACAAGGAGCTGGCTTCACGCAATGCCGGACTGGATGCCGAAGTGCGTGATTTGAAGGCGGGCGGCGATGCGGTGGAAGAGCGTGCCCGCGTGGAACTGGGCATGGTCAAGCCGGATGAAGTGTTTTATCAGGTCGCAGAGAAGGGGAAGCCCTGACTTGTCTAATCGCGCACCGGTCCACCTGCGATTGATGATGATCCGAGGCGTTTCACACGGCGCACGTTGATCGGCACGGCCTCTCGACAAACCTAGTACGAACGCGGAACAATGCGTGCCCGTCATCGATTGCATCTTTCCTGAGTCATCCCATGCCTGACCGCCAATTCGGATTTGAAACCCTGGCCCTGCATGCCGGCCAGATTCCTGACGCCGCCACTGGCTCGCGCGCATTGCCGATTTACCAGACCACGTCGTATGTGTTCGATTCCGCGGATCACGCGGCATCGCTGTTCAACTTGCAGACGTTTGGCAACGTCTATACGCGCCTGTCGAATCCGACTACGGCGGCCTTTGAGGAGCGGTGCGCGGCGCTGGAAAATGGCCGTGCGGCTGTGGCGACGGCCAGCGGGCAGGCCGCCGAAATGGTGGCGCTGTTGAACGTCCTGCAGGCAGGAGACCACTTGGTGTCGTCATCGAAGTTGTACGGCGGCACGCACACGATGCTCAACGTGAATTTCAAGAAGTTCGGGATTGAAGCCACGCTGGTGGACCCGGATGACCCGGAGAATTTCCGGAAAGCCGTCCGTCCCAACACGAAGGCAATTTTTTCCGAGACGCTGGGCAATCCTGCGATCAACATGGTCGACCTGGAGTCGGTTGGCGCCATCGCCAAGGAGGCCGGCATTCCCTTCGTGGTCGACAACACCGCCGCATCGCCCT
>JBGAUM010000150.1:0-5479 GCA_044228625.1 Usitatibacteraceae bacterium
AGGAGCATGGCTGAGGGCAACGATCAGGGGCAGACACCAATCTCGCCCCAAACCCGGTCGGGCCACCTGGCGGTAGAACACGCATCATTTTTTGATGGGATCATCCATGCTCAAACACGTGCTGGAGTGTTGCCTGCCATTCACCGCCATCATCGCGAGTCCGAACAAATTCGAACTGCTTGAGCGCCTTTCACGCGGCGGCAGTGTAAGGGGCAAGCCCGGGTGACGACGAAATACTTGTCATTCACATTGCCTCCTTCGGCCGCTCGACGTTGCTGTGACGCGCAGCCCGTTGGCGGGTCGCCAGGGCACCCAGCATGAGAAACACTGCACGTTTCGCATCAATCACCTTCATGGCGAGCGCGAGCTGCCTGATGCTCGTCTCGACAAGCGCGGCGGCGCTGGTGGAAATCCCCGCATCCTCCGCGAAAGCGCTTGAGTACCACAGCGCGAGCAACTGGTTCTGGGGCCTGAACCAGGCTGCCGGCCTTGTCCTGCCACTGCTGTTGCTCGCCACGGGCTGGGGCGCTAATCTGTACCACTTCGCGGCACGCATCTCCGGGCAACGCAGGGTCGTCACAATCGCATCCTTCGCTGCAAGCTACTTCCTGTTGGACCGGTTGTTTCGGCTGCCAATCCGCTACCTGTGGGATCGCGCCTACGAGCGCGTGTCCGGTGCGGCCAGCCAAGCAGTGATCCCCTGGCTTGCAGACCAGGTTAGCGGATGGGTGGTGCCGATTGCCGGATTGACGCTGGTCGCCATGCTTGCGTACTGGCTGATCGCGAAGAGTCCACGCCGGTGGTGGCTGTGGGCATCGGCAGCGGCATCGATCGTGGTGCTCACCTTTTTGCTGGTGGAGCCATTCACGCAAAGCTACAAGCCGCTTGGCAGCTCGCCGTTGGAGCAACGAATTACCGAACTGGCTGCTCGAACCGGCGTTCCTCAAAGTGCCATCGTTATCGAACATTGTGAGCCGGCAGCGGCGTGCGCGCCGGGCCGAGTGATAGGCATGGGACCGACTCGCCTGATGCTGCTCAATGACACGCAACTCGCGCAGAGCCCCGAGTCGTGGACGCTGCAAACGGTGGCGCACGAGGCCAAACACTTTGCCAAGGACGACAACATCAAGGCCTTCCTGCTTTTGTCCGGTCTGGCCGTGGCGGCGCTGTGGTTGGTGCACCTTGCGGCAGGCGCAATCTCTCCGCGGTGGTCCGGCCGGGCCGGACTCTCCGCACTTGCGCACCCGACTTCCCTGCCGCTGGCGGTTCTTTTGCTCAGCGCGTTTCACCTGGTGGTTCTGCCGCCGGTCAACGCCTTTCGCCAGCATGTCGAGCTTGAAGCGGATCGCTTTGCCCTGGAATTGACCCGGGATAATGTGGCTCCAGCGCAATTTCTCGCCAGCTGGGCCAGCGACAAGAACCGGGTGACTGAATGGAGTACATTCTTCAGGTTGTTTCGCGCGTCCCATCCCTCCCATGCCACGCGCATCAACTTTTTCAACACTTATCATCCCTGGCAGGAAGGGAAGCCGCTGGTATACGCGCGTGATTTCACGCCACGGAAATCCGGCGACTAGGAAGCTGGCCGGTCATGTCCCGATTGTACGCGCCAGCGGATACCGTCGACAGGCATCATGCTTCACCAAAGGACGAATTGAGAAGGACGGTCGGCGAAGACACCAGCCGTTCATTCAAGTTTTCCACCTGCGGGCCGCGCGAACAGTGCGTCAGGTAACGGCGCGTTCACCTGCAGTGAATTGATCGCGGCGCGAAACGTACCGTCGCTGCTTGAGGTCCATACGGGGTGGCGGATGCCGTCCTCTTCGTATTTCCACGGGCCGCAGAGCGCGCCTTTCTCATCGTCGTGTGCGCCGTAGGCGTAGGGTTCGCCGGCACTATTGAGCCGATACCACGCGATGCGCTTGCCGCCCTCCAGCACTTGCAGGCGACCATCGGCGGCCACAGAAAGGCTTATCGCCGGGTCGCGCCTGGCGATGCGGGCGATGGTGCGATAGACGTGCGCCGCGTACCAGCGCAGATCCTCGGCACGCGTCGCGGCGGGCACCTCGGCCACCTTACCGTCGCGGGTCAGCCGCCAGTCGCGCTCGCCGTCGATCACGCGCACCACCTTGAAGTCTGGCGTGGTGGTGTCGATGCGAAAGCGCGGTCGTTCGAAATCCATGGAGATGACGCCCCTGACCTCCAGCGGTGCTTCGGCGCGGAATTGCTGGGCGTCATGCACGGTGTTCTTCACGCGCGCCCAGTTGGCTCGGCCGCCGATTGCATTAAGCATTTTCTCGGAGAGCGCGTCGGCATCGGGCGTGCTGGCGTTAACTGCTGCGGCGTGCGCGAGGACGAGGACAGTGCAGAGCAACGACGCGACGCGGGCAGGCAGGCATGTGCGGTTCGGGTTGATCATCATGGCGGCTCACGGATTGAGGCAGTGCATCGATTCTGCAGCGTTTCAAGGAAACACTGTGTAGCGATTTGCATTCAAGCGCTGCGCGGCTGAATGCCGGCGTAGCGACTGCTCAATACTGGCAATTCATTGACGACCGACTGGCTTGATGCAACCATGCCGACGGTTGCGCAAAGAGGGGAATCAGCATGGACCAATTCACCGGCGGTTGCCTCTGCGGCAACGTGCGGATTGTGGCGTCGGGACGCCCGTACCGGGTTGGCATTTGTCACTGCCTCGACTGCCGCAAGCATCACGGCGCCCTGTTTCACGCCTCCGCGATATTCCCGCAGGATGCGGTGACGATCGAAGGCGAAACGTGCGACTTCGCGGGGCGATTTTTCTGTCCCCGCTGCGGTTCGCCTGTTTTCTCACGCAGCGCAGATGAGATCGAAGTAAACCTTGGATCCCTGGATGCCCCGGACCTGTTGCAGCCCACCTACGAACTCTGGACGGTTCGTCGCGAGTCGTGGCTGCCGGCGTTTCCGCTCGCAAAGCACTACGCCCGCAATCGTGACCACACGGGGCGGTTTGAGGAGTAGGTCGCAGGTATTTGGGTTGGCCACAAATAGTTGAGCACGGTGATCCATATTCTTCCGGGGACAGGAGCGCAGCCATGAACAAATCAAGCCTTGACGCACTCATTCGCAACCTGGCGCGTGCCGCCGCACTGCTCCTGTTCGCGGGCTACTTTGCGTTGACAACACTGAAGACGCCATTTGATTTTTCCAACCAGGAAATTGCGCCGCCAATTCCCCCCGAGGCGCAGGTCAGGATGGTCATGGCCAACGAACCCTTTGATCATTGGCGAACCGGCGCCGCGGCATTGCTGCTGGGATTGCTGATCGCAAATGCGTTGCTCTTGCCCGCGTCGACTGAGCGCCGGCGATTTGCCGTCGCGATCATGCTGAGTTCGGTGTTGCTGGCGAGCAGTACGTTCTTCGGTGTTACTTCGTTGGCGACGCCGCTGATCCTTCTGGCCATCGCGCTTTATGGCGGCGGTGTCGCGTTCAAAGGATTGTGGGGCACACGTGCGGTGAAATAGTTGGGGGCGAAGGGCATTCAAGTCGTGGCAATACTTCATGTTCAAATGCTTGCTTGGTCATCGGGATGCGAGTGAAGGGCAAAATCATTCTGCTCAATGGTGCCTCCAGCGCGGGCAAGTCCACGCTTGCCGAGGCACTGCAGGCCAAGTTGGACGAGCCTTTCTGGCATATATCGATCGATCACCTGATTGCCGCCGGCGTGCTGCCGCAGCCGCGCATTGATACGGGTGAGTTTTCGTGGCAACAAATGCGCGAGCCGTTTTTCGAAGGCTTTCATCGCTGCATCCCCGCGCTGGCGCTGGCCGGTAATAACCTGATCGTGGAACACATCGTCGAGACCGCAGACTGGATGCAAAGGCTGTTGATGCTGCTGGAGCGGTTCGATGTCTTTTTCGTGGGCGTGCATTGCCCGCTGGCAGAACTGGAGCGCCGCGAGCGCACACGCGGCGACCGCCGGATCGGCGACGCTCGTGCGGACTTTGAAACAATGCATGCGTTCGGGGCCTATGACTTCGAAGTCGATTCCACCGCACCACTGGCGGGCAATGTGGACGCGTTGATTGCCGCGTGGAAGGCGAGGGCACAACCGGGCGCGTTTGCGAGAATGGCCCGACAGGCACCGCGATAGCCCAGCGCTACCGCCTTTCAGACGCGACGGTGAGGCAATGAGCGGATCGTGACCAGGCTCGGGACTGAATGAAAAAAGCCCGCATTCCGCGGGCTTTTTTGTGACCACCAGGCAGCGACCAGCTTACGCCGCCACCGCCTGCTTCAACGTCAATTCTGAACACGCTTTCTGGATCCGCGCACAAGCCTGTTCCAGCAGTTCGGTCGAGGCCGCATACGACACGCGAAAGTGCGGTGACAGGCCGAAGGCCGCGCCATGCACCACCGCGATGCCCTGCGATTCCAGCAGATAGTTGATGACGTCCTCGTCGCTCTTGAGCACGCTGCCCGTTGGCGTGGTCGCCCCGATCAGTCCGGCGCAGCTGGGGTAGACGTAGAACGCGCCTTCCGGCGTGTGGCACGAGAGCCCTTGCGCTTTGTTCAGCATGCTCACCACCAGGTCGCGGCGCTGTTTGAACACGGCGTTGTTCTTCGGGATGAAGTCTTGCGTGCCGTTGAGCGCTTCGACGGCGGCTGCCTGGCTGATGGAAGACGGGTTGGAGGTGCTCTGTGATTGCACGTCGCCCATCGCCTTGATGAGCTGCTCGGGCCCGCCGGCGTAGCCGATGCGCCAGCCGGTCATGGAGTAGGCCTTGGAGACACCGTTCATGGTCAGGGTACGGTCGTACAAGCGCGGCTCGATCTGCGCGGCGGTGACGAACTTGAACTCGTCGTACACCAGGTGTTCGTACATGTCGTCGGTCAACACCCAGACGTGCGGGTGGCGCATCAGCACGTCGGTGAGTGCCTTCAGTTCCGCGTGCGTGTAGGCCGCGCCGGTCGGATTGGACGGGGAATTGAGGATGACCCACTTGGTTTTCGGCGTGATCGCGTTCTCGAGGTCTGCCGGGCGCAGCTTGAAGCCGTTGGATTGCGGGCAGGGGATGCAAACCGGCGTGCCTTCGGCCAGCAACACCATTTCGGGATACGACACCCAGTAGGGCGCCGGGATGATGACCTCGTCGCCCGGCGACAAGGTGGCCATGAACGCATTGAACAGCACCTGCTTGCCGCCGGTGCCGACCGTGACCTGCTTGGTGGTGTAGGTCAGGCCATTCTCGCGCTTGAATTTGGCGACGATGGCTTCCTTCAGCTTCGGCGTACCGTCCACAGCGGTGTACTTGGTGTCACCGGCCCGGATGGCCCGGATGGCCGCTTCCTTGATGTTTTCCGGCGTGTCGAAATCCGGTTCGCCAAACGACAAGGCAATGACGCTGCGGCCTTGCGCCTTGAGTGCGGCGGCTTTGGCGGAGACGGCGATGGTGGCGGAGGGCTTGACGAGCGCGAGGCGGGCGGCGAGGAAAGACAT
>JBGAUM010000151.1:0-5471 GCA_044228625.1 Usitatibacteraceae bacterium
CGTCACCGGCCCTGCTCCGCGACACGGCGCGCTGCACGACCCCCAGCGCAGCACCCTTGACCGCATCACCCAGCACCAGAGGTGGTGTGCGCGCGTTGAAACTGCGCTGCATGGAGCGGGTCAGCAGGTGCAGTGAACTCGCATTGCCTTGCACCAGCGTCCCCTCCCCATCGGTGACGACCAGCCCCTCTTCACCCGCTTCGACAAACTGCGCGTCGGCTCCCGGTGTTGGCATTCGCGCGGCAGCCTGTGCGATGTAATGACAGATGTCACGGATCGCGGCGCGGTCCATGGCCGAGAACGGCTTGCCGTCGCGCGGGCGATAGAGCGACAACTGCCCGATCGGTCGCGTTCCGTCGCGAACCACGGCGTACAACACGTGGTGTGCCTCCAGCAACGCGAGAATTTCCTGGTAATAAGGTGTCCGCATGAATTCTGCACTGGGCGATGACGACGTCACCGGGTCCGCCGCGCCCGCACGTTCGAGAAACTTTTCCCGAAACGCGTGCACCTGATCTGCATAGTGCTTCGCAAAATAGGCCTTCATGATGTGTGGGGGAAGCGTCCGCTCCGCATACAAATTGGTCATTTCGCCGTTCTCATCGACCCAGAAGAAGCCGGCCGACCCGGCATCCACGAATTCGCGTACGGCCCGCAACATCGCAGGCATGATCGTCGCGCCCGGAAGCTCAAGCCCTGCGAGTTGACGAATGTGAGCAACGAGCGAGGAGGATTTCATGCGGCACTAATTCCTGGTTCCGGCCAAACAGATGTCGTCGACGCTTGCGAAGCCCGCGCACGCCCACTCGGCAGCCCGTGACTTATGGGTGCGCTTCCGTTGAGGCAACGAGCAAGGCCACCGCCTCGGCCGCAATCCCCTCTCCACGCCCCGTGAACCCCAACCTCTCCGTGGTCGTGGCCTTGATGTTGACCTGACTCTCGGGGACCGCCAAATCCTTTGCAATGTTCGCACGCATGGCGGGAATGTGCGGCGCCATCTTGGGTGCCTGGGCGATGATGGTGGCGTCGACATTTCCCACTCGGTAACCCACGTCGCGAAGCTTTTCCATAACGCTCCGCAACAACACGCGGCTATCGGCGCCGCGGTACGCCTCGCTGGTGTCCGGAAAATGCTTGCCGATGTCACCCTGTCCCGCGGCGCCCAGGAGCGCATCGCAAATCGCATGCAGCAATACATCGGCATCCGAATGGCCCAGCAGCCCACGCTCATACGGAATGTGCACGCCGCCGACGATCAACGGCCGGCCGACCACCAGTGCATGGACATCGAACCCATGTCCGATGCGGAATTGTGGAACGACACTCATGGAGCCCCCTTTCGAAGCAATAGCATTTCAGCGAGCGCCAGATCCGGCGCATACGTCACCTTGATATTGACGCTGTCGCCCAACACAAGTTTCGGTTGCAGGCCGCGCGCCTCGATGGCTTGTGCCTCGTCGGTGGCGTCCGGCATCGACTCGAGGGCAGGCAGCAAATCGCGCAATCGAAACATTTGCGGCGTCTGTGCACGCCAGACATGCTCTCTGGGCAAGGTCCTTGCAACGCGTTGCGACGCGTCGGCCGATTTGAGCGTGTCCGCAGACGGCAGGGCCAACAGCCCACCGACCGGATCATGCTCAAGTTCATCCAGGAACTGCTCGATCAACGACACGCGGATGCAGGGGCGCGCGGCATCGTGGACCAGCATCCAGGTGTCCGGCGTACATTGCCCTGCAAGTTCGCGCAACGCATTGCGGACAGTTTCGCCACGCGTGGCGCCGCCCAAGGGGAGTGTCTCGGCCCGGCGCTGCCCGGCCATCAATGATTGCCAATGCGCGTCTTCCGCCGACAGCACGACAACAATGCGGGAGATACGGCTGACCTGGGACAGCACGTCGATGGCATGCGCGATCATGGGCCGTCCGGCTACCTCCAGGTATTGCTTGGGCCGCGCGTCACCAAGCCGTGTACCCGTACCGGCCGCAGGGAGGATGGCAATGATGTTTTTCGAAGGCATGGCGGGCGATTATCGCATCGCGCTGTGGAGATCAAATCGGGTCGCGTAAACTCGGTAATCTCAATTCGCAATTCCGAACCGATCCCCATCGCGGATGAAGCGCACCGTCATCCTCTTTGCCGTCACTGCCTTGCTTGGCGCCGCGTTGGCCGGGTGGCTCAGCCTGAAGCAGACCGGCATCGGCCCGCTGTGGCTGACGGGACCGCTCCAGGCTCCGCGCGTGTCCGGCGAACTGGTGGTGTTGACGCTGCGTGGCCCGACCACCACTCAAAGCTTGCCCGGGGCGGGAAAGCATCCTGAAGAGGCACAGACTGGGTTTGAGCACGATCTGGCGACGCTGTTTGCGAAAGAGCTTGGCGTACGGACACGGTTCATCGTGGCGCCCAGCTACGCGTCGCTCCTCAAGTCACTGCGGGAGGGACGTGCCCACATCGCCGCCGCCGGTCTGGTGCCCACCATCGACCTCAAGCGCGAGTTTGCCTTCGGCCCTCACTATCGTTTGATCCAGCACCAGTTGGCCTATCACACGGCAAATCCTCGCCCACGGACTCTCAATGACGTGGTCGGCAAACGCATCGCCGTGGTGGCCGAGACCCCCGCGCACGACTTGCTGCGCGAGATGACCGGAGATTTTCCGGGGCTCATGCTGGATGTGCTGCCCCACGACACCGATCCCGATGAATTGCTGCGCCGGGTGGAATTAAAAGCAAGCGACTTTGCGCTGGCGGATGCGACAGCGCTCTCCGTGACCAAGCGCCTGCATCCTGACGTAGCGAATGGCTTCAACGTCGGGCGGGAGGTCAAAGTGGCCTGGGCATTCGGCCCCACCACGGACTACGACCTGATGCAAAGCACGGTGCAGTTCTTTGACAAGATTCGCAACAATGGCACGCTGGTACGACTTACGGACCGGTACTACGGCCATGTCAATCGCATTCAGCCGGTTGATTCCGAAGCGTTCCTGGAAAAGATCCGCAGCGTCCTGCCAAAGCTCAAATCGTACTTCCAGGAAGCTGAGCGTGTCAGCGGCATTGACTGGCGCGTCATCGCGGCCATCGGCTATCAGGAATCCCATTGGGACGCCAATGCCACCTCGCCCACCGGCGTACGTGGACTGATGATGTTGACGGAAGACACGGCAGATCGCATGAATGTGAAAAACCGACTCGACCCCCGTGAATCGATTCTCGGCGGCGCGAAGTATTTGGGGATGTTGCGCGATACGGTCCCCGCACGAGTGCCGGAACCGGATCGCACCTGGCTTGCGTTGGCGGCGTACAACCAGGGATATGGCCACTTGGAGGACGCCCGCATCGTCACGCAGCGCCTGAAACTCAATGCCGATTCATGGATTGACGTGCGAAAGGCGTACCCCAAGTTGCGCGATCCGGAAACCCACGAATCGCTGAAGCACGGTTTTGCGCGAGGCGACGAGGCCGTTCAGTTTGTCGAAAACGTTCGAAACTACGCAGACATCCTGCTCCGCTTGGAAAGGCCGATGGAAAACGACATGGTGTTTGAACGCAGCCTGACCGGCGAACCGGTTCAGGTCGAGGTGCCGGTCGGGCGGAAGAAATAGCGTTCGGGGTCAGGCTTTGAGCACGTCCAATGGCGCAAATCTTCCTGAGAGTACCTTGGTGGCGTCGAGCCCCCACCATTTGTCCAGAACCGTGGCGTACATCGAACGGAAATCCACCGCAAACGGGAGGTTGCCGTTGCCATCCAGTCTGTCGAGTGCGGGTGGCTCGCCATAAATGCCCCCGGACACCCGGCCACCGGTCACGAAATGGGCGCTGGCCGTGCCATGGTCGGTGCCGCCGCTCTGGTTTTCCTTGGGTCGGCGTCCGAACTCCGCATAGGTCATCACCAGGGTTTCGTTCCAGCGATTGAGTTCGATGAGTGCAGACTTCAACGCGGCGATACCTTCAGCCAGTTCCTTGAGCAGGTTGGCTTGGGTTCCCAGCTGGTTCGCATGCGTGTCAAAGCCGCCAAGCGTGACGCGGATGGCCGCGACGCCCGATTTATTGGCCGCCAATTGTGCAGCAGTGCGGATCTGGTTACCGAATGCGCTCACAGAAAATTCCGTCTTGAATGCGTAGTGTTCGTGTTCAGCTTTGCCGCCGCATGAATGATTTCCTGCTCTACGGACAGCAAGTGTTTGAGCGCTGCATTGCGGGGGTCGCTGTTGGGTTGCGCCAATCGGGCATTGCGCAGGAATTGCTCTGTATTGGCCAGCGCGATGACGCGCGCGCCGGCGCCCGACAGCGGCCCCATTTCATTGGAGCCGACCACCACCCCATCGGCAGCGAATTCGCGCGGCGTGGGCACAGTGGCAAAAGCGCGTGCGAGCCAGCCATTTTCAAGATACTCGTCACTTTTTGACGCGGTCTCCCAGATCTCGATCGACCGAAAATGCGACAGGTTTGGAGACGGATAACCCAGCCCTTGCACGATGGCCAGCTCCTTGTTCTGCCAAAGGGCCATCAAGGGCTCCAGCGACGGATGCAGCGCCTCTCGGTCGCTGACCTGCAGCAACTTGTCTCGCGCAATGGCCAGCCTGGGTCGCAATTCCGTGTACCGGGGATGGGTGAACGGGACCACAGTGTTCAAGCCGTCGTTGGCGCCCTTGAGTTCAATGAGGACCAGCAGTTTCCGGTATGAAGAAGGTGTTGCCTGCCCCCACGCCCCGGGAATCAACCCAATTCCGGAAACAGCGGCAGCGGTATGCAAAAAGTCGCGGCGATTCATGGTCAGCCTCATGGGGTTCCGGGAGTTCACTTCAACTGATAGGCGGGGTCCAGCACCAATTGGCGCGCCCAATCTGCGGGCTTGGCCTGGGCCGGCAATTCGCTTTGCGGGGCAATCGCGAGCAGCAGTCGTGTCATGCGCTCCGCGCCGGCGCTGCCTTTGGTGCCCGCGGCCGATTCGGCCCATTTGTCCAGGTTCCAGCGGATTCCGCCCATCTGCCGCTCCATTTGGCGCTGCATGCGCGCCTCGCGGCCGGGCAAAGGCGTCCCGCCAGAAAGTGCAGCAGCCTCGTCCATGGATCGCATGGTGGCTTCCATGCGATCTTCATTGCGGAACAGACGATCGAGGAATTGTTTGCGGCCCAACAAGGACGCGGAATTGATCCAATGTTCGCCGCCGGGCCAGCCCTTGACGTTGGGTGGCGAAAAGACGTTCTGGCCCAATAGTGCGCTGGCAAGCACAAACGGCCGCAGGTTGTGCGCCTCGATGTCGAACTGCTTCATCGTGCCCACCACGAATTCGACCGGGGATTTGATCAGCGCACCGCGATTTTCCATGGCATAGAAAGCGTCAGATGCCAGGAGAGCCCGCATCAGCTTGCCGATGTCGTAGCCGGAATCCCGAAAGCGCGCTGCAAAGCGCTTGACATCCGCCTCAACGGGCTGGGCAGTCACGAACTCGCGCATCAACTTGCGCGTGATGAACT
>JBGAUM010000152.1:0-5345 GCA_044228625.1 Usitatibacteraceae bacterium
AGATACCGCAATGGTTCTGCTGGTATACCAGCCCCTCAACAGTCGGGTGCATGCGCACGCAATGCGGGTCGTGGCCGGTCTCGGCATTCGGATCCGGCAGGAAATCGGCCGCGCAGCCGCGGTTGATCGGTTTCCAGGTGGCGCCACGGTCGTCGCTTTCGAACACGCCGCCGGACGACATACCGACCATGAGATGGCGTGCGTCGAACGGATCGACATTGATCGAGTGCAGGATCGCGCCGTCGGGTGGCGCCTCCTGCGGCCCACCCAGCCATTTGAGTCGATCCGGGTGCAGGTTCAATCCGTCCACCCCGTCCCACGTGACGCCGTCGTCCTCCGAACGGAACAGGCCGTGCGGCGAGGTGCCGGCGTACCAGACGCCTGGTTCGGACGAATGCCCGCAGGTCACCCAGAACACGTGGTTCACCGACCAGCCGTAGCCGGCATCCTCGCGTTTCGGAAATGCGGGCGGCGAGGCGGCCTCCTTCCAGTTCTTCCCCATGTCGGTGGAGCGAAACACCGTCGGGCCGAGGTGTCCGGCTTTGGATGCGACCAGAATCGTGCCGGTTGCGGGATTGAGCACCGCGTGGTTAACCACCTGGCCGAAGAAGTGCGGCATCGCGCCATCGACTTTCCACTTTTCGCGCTTCTGGTCCGAGGACAGTACGAACAATCCTTTGCGGGTGCCGACCAATACGGTGGTGCGGGACGGTTTCTTTGCCATGCGGTTCTCCTTTCGTGTGGAGCGGGCCGTACGCCGGGAGTCAAATCAGCTGCGAACCGCCTCGTAGATTGCCGGCGGCAGCGCCGGCGAAACGTCGCCTATGGTAATCGCCTGCTGGATTGCCTGCACGGCAAAGCGAGCCGCATCGGCGGAACGCGCATGCACACACGCCAGCGGCTGGCCGGCTTTCACCGGCGCCCCCAGTTCGACAAATTCGCTGAGGCCGACGGCAAAGTCGATCGCGTCGGCGGCGCGCATGCGTCCGCCCCCCAGACCAACCACGGCCATGCCGATGGCGCGCGTATCCATGGCGATGACGAAGCCGTCGCGCGATGCCTTCGCCGCTTCGGTGGGTGGCATCAGCGAAAGATGCTGATCCTGCTTTTCAAGGAGATCGGACGGACCACCGAGTGACACCACCATGCGCATGAATACCTCCGCCGCGCGGCCGCTGTCGAGCGCCGACTGCAGGGCAACGCGCGCGGCCGTGTCGTTTGGCTGCAGGCCGGACTGGACCAGAATCTCCGAACAAAGCGCCATGGTGATTTCATGCAGGCGCGCCGGTCGCGATGCCCCGGTGAGGTAGTCGATTGCACAGCGAACTTCAACGGCGTTGCCCGCACACGGCGCCAGTGGCTGGCTCATCTCGGTAAGCAGTGCAGTCGTCTTCACACCTGCCCCACCGCCCACGGCAACAATGCTTTTCGCGAGTTCGCGTGATTTCTCCAGAGTGGGCATGAAGGCACCCGAGCCGGCCTTGACGTCCATGACCAGCGTGTCAAGGCCCGCGGCGAGCTTCTTCGAGAGAATCGACGCCGTGATCAGCGGAATCGATTCCACGGTCGCGGTCACATCGCGCGTGGCATAAACACGTTTGTCAGCTGGGGCAAGATCAGCCGTCTGGCCGATGATGGCCACGCCAACCTCTTTCACAACCTGCTGGAATTTCTCGATGGGAATCGTCGTCTGGTAACCGGGGATGGCGTCAAACTTGTCGAGCGTGCCGCCGGTGTGTCCGAGGCCGCGCCCGGAAATCATGGGTACGAAGCCACCGCAGGCCGCCACCATCGGCCCCAACATCAGCGAGACCACATCGCCCACGCCTCCCGTGGAGTGCTTGTCCACGACCGGACCGGGCAGATCCATCGATTTCCACTCCAGCACACGACCCGAATCGCGCATGGCCGTGGTCAATGCCACAGCCTCGTCGCGCGTCATGCCCTGGAAGTAGGTGGCCATGGCGAAGGCCGCGATTTGTCCCTCGGTCACGCTCTGGTCGGTGATGCCGCGCACAAACGCCGCGATCTCGGCCGAACCGAGCGCCTCGCCGTCGCGTTTCCTGCGAATAATTTCCTGCGGGATGAACATGCGGCCTATTTCATGCTCAGGAAGATGCCGGCAATGGTCGCGCTCATCAGGTTGGACAGTGTGGCCGCGGCGACCACGCGCAGGCCGTATTGCGCAACGATGCCGCGCAGGTGCGGTGCGACACTGCCGAATGAGCCGGCAAGTATGGCGATCGACGAAATGTTGGCAAAGCCGCAGAGCGCGAAGGAGAGGATCGCCAGCGACTTCGCATCGATCACCGTGAGCCCCGCCGCCGCCACCTTGGCCGGTTCGGCCAGATAGGGCTGCAGCCCGACATAGGCCACAAACTCGTTGAGGATCAGCTTCTGGCCGATGAGGTTTCCGGCAAACGTGGTGTGCTCGGGGGCAACGCCCAGCATGTATGCCAGCGGGCCGAATACCTTGCCCAGCAGTGTTTCCATGCTCACGTCCGGATAACCCATCCAGCCGGCCACACCGCCGACTGCACCGTTAAGCAAGGCGATGAGGCCGATGAAAGCAATCAGCATGGCACCCACCGCACAGGCGATCTGGAACCCCAGTGCCGCGCCGCTGGCCGCAGCCTCGATCACATTGGCCGGACGTTTCTCATCGAAGTGAATATTGTCGAAACGCACGTTATCGGGCTCGGTGGACGGGCACAGCAGCTTGCCGAACAGCAACCCGCCCGGAATCGCCATGAAGCTGGCCGCAATCAGGTACTCCATTTTCACGCCGAGACCCGCATAGCCCGCCAGCGCTGCTCCCGCGATGCTGGCCATGCCCGAGGTCATGATGACGAAAATCGTCGGCCCCTTGAGCTGGCCAACGAATGGCTTCACCGCCGCGCCCATCTCGTTTTGCCCCAGGAAAATGGTGGTCACGGCTGCAAACGATTCGATCTTGGATACTCCCAGCAGCTTCTGGAACAGCGTGCCGAGAATGGTGATGATCCAGCGCATGATGCCGAGGTGATACAGCACGGCGATCAGCGAAGTCACGAAGATGATCGAAGGCAACACGCGGAAGGCAAACACAAAGCCGGTGCCGCCGAACACTTCGAACATCTTCTGGCTGACGAGGCCGCCGAACAGGAACTCGGTTCCCTTGAAGCCGAAATCGAGGATGTGCGTCACGCCCAGCGCGACCTTGGTCAGCGCGAATTTGCCGGGTTCACTGAACAGCACGATGGCGCCAATGCCCATCTGCACCGCCAGGGCCGCCAGTACCGTTCGCCAGTTCACGTTCTTGCGCCCCATCGACAACAACCAGCCGATGCCGATCAGCAAGGCCACTCCCAGAAGACTGCGACCGATGTCGGACATATTGTTTTAGCTCCTCCGCTTGGAATGGGCGAATATTACAGGAGCGCGCTTCAGACGAGGAAAAGGCCAAACTCAAGCACTGGCGCGGGTTCTGGCGGCATTTTCGCCTGGGAGGCGCGTGGGTGCTTGAGTTTGGCAGTTTGGGGCGCGCGAAGTTATGCCACCCCTCCCTTTGGAAAAGGGAGGTTGGGAGGGATTTACGATGGTGGCTTCTGAGGGACAGTGCCAGCGCGCAACGAAGCCGGGGGTAGCCCGGCGACTCAGTTGGGGACACAAGGCGGTGCATCAGCCACCGTTCAATCGGCAGAATTCCGCGAGCGGCAACTTGGGAAAAAGTGAGTCAACTTAGGCCCCGGCCTTCGCCGGGGAAGGTGGGCAATATTTCGACCGGGGTCCCCATAGGACGCGCAAGGGAGGAGGGGATTTCGTTGATGTCCCTGCGGACATCAACGCCCACCGAGCGGGAATCCGATGCAGCGGATTCCCAAAGACGGAGTGAGTGAAGGGGTTTCGGCGAGGACTGTCTGAGCGGCGAGCGCCGATCGCAACCCTTGGCGAAAACGCGTCCTCGAGCCGCGAGTTCCGGAGCCGCCTTCGCTCGCGAGTAGCGCAAGGGATTCCGACAGCCTCATCGTCGGAACGCCGACTCTGGGGTCGCCTTCTTTTGGTTACTTTTCTTGGCGAAGCAAGAAAAGTGACTAGCCGCCGGGCTACCCCCGGCCAACTCGCAAATCAATACTGCCACTTTGAAGCGACATGCGAATCCACTGGATGAGGCTAGCCAAGTACAACCACTTGAACGCGATCGCCAAGAACGTGACCTTCATAGTCACCATTCAAGTTTTCGGCAAATTCCACGGCGTCACTCAATGTCTCGTTTTCATGCCAGGCGGTGAGCATGTCATACGATTCCCTCGTGCCATCACATGGTCCAAGGCACATCCAATCAATAACATCTTCAACGAGTTTGCATTCAGGCCCTACGACACCGACATACCGGACGCCATCGCGCATGAAGCCTTCAATGAGTTCTTCCAGACCCTGACGCTGCGTCGACAGTAGGTGGAGCACAACCTTGGTTGCGTATGCCATTTGAAATTCAACCCACCTTCAACACCAACTTCCCAAAATTCCCCCCCTTGAACAACATCCCCAGCACCTCCGGAAAGCGATCGATCCCCTCCTCCACGTGTTCCTTCGACACCAGCTTGCCTTGCTTCAGCCATTGCCCCAGCTGCGCCGCGCCTTCCTTGAACCGCGGCGCATAGTCGAACACGACGATGCCTTCCATCCGCGCCCGATTCACCAACAACGCAAGATAGTTGGCAGGTCCTTTCACCGGAGTCGTATTGTTGTATTGGGAAATGGCGCCGCAGATGACAATTCGCGCCTTCAAATTGATCCTTGTCAAAACTGCATCGAGGATCTCGCCGCCAACGTTATCGAAGTAGACATCGACACCGTTCGGGCAGGCTTCCTTCAATCCTCGCTTGATGTCCTGGTTCTTGTAGTCCACGCAGGCGTCAAACCCGAGTTCCCGGATCGCGTATTCACACTTCTCCTTGCCGCCGGCGATGCCGACGACACGACAGCCCTTTATCTTGGCCACCTGACCCACCGTAGCGCCTACGGCGCCCGTCGCACCGGACACGACGACGGTTTCCCCTTCCTTGGGCTGGCCGGCCTCCAGGAGGCCGAAATACGCGGTCATCCCGGGCATGCCGAGGACGTTGAGATAGGTGGTCAACGGTGCCAGTGCAGGGTCAACCCGGGTAAATCCGCGGCCATCCGAGAGGCAGTAGGTCTGCACGTTGGTCATGCCGGAAACGTAATCGCCGATCGCGAAGCGCGGATTATTCGAGGCGATCACCTCGCCCACGCCCCCGGCGCGCATGACCTCGCCAATGCCGACCGGCGCAATGTAAGACCGGGCGTCGTTCATCCAGCCGCGCATGGCGGGATCGAGGGAC
>JBGAUM010000153.1:0-5322 GCA_044228625.1 Usitatibacteraceae bacterium
AGGCTGGCGGGCCTTTCCGGCCATTTTTGTCTGGGATACCGCGTCTTTTCTGGAGTTTTCAATAAGTAACGAACCCCATACGTTGGCGCGTTAGACTGGTTTACATTCCCGTGCTTTGATACCCCATGAACAGCGTTTTCGATCAGGACAACCTCAAGACCGTTGAGCTCAAGCCATGCCCGTTTTGCGGGGACAACGAAGTGTCATCCTATGTACGTGACGGGTTGATCGGCGTGGTGGAATGCCCTTGCGGCGCGCAAATGGTGCAGGAAATGCCGCGGCTGGGTGTCGGCCCGGACGGTCGCCCCGGATTGTCCGAGCAGCAAATCCAGATGCTGGAGCGATTTCGCAAGAAGCACCGATTGGCGACGCAGATCGAGGCGGTCAGCCTGTGGTCGCGATGCCTTGCTGTGGATGCCTGGAATTTACGCGGCGGAAAATAGGTCCGGCCCGCACGCCCTGCGTGCCCCGTAGAATACCGGCTCCCTTCATTCGCTGGAATTTTCGTGAGTACCGCCGCTTCGATTTCCGCCACTGTCGCGTGGGGTGCATTCCTGATTGCATTTGTGCTCGGCGCGATTTCCGCGCGGACGCATTTTTGTACCCTTGGAGCCGTCTCCGACATCGTCAACATGGGCGAATGGACCCGCATGCGCATGTGGGTCCTCGCAATGGCGGTCGCGATCCTCGGCGCGCAAGGCCTGTATGCCGCGGGACTGATCGATCTGTCCAAGGCGTTCTATGTTCGGCCTGCCTTCACCTGGATTTCCTATTTGTTGGGTGGAGCGATGTTTGGCGTGGGCATGACCCTTGCGAGTGGCTGTGGAAGCCGCACGCTGGTGCGCATCGGCGGCGGCAACGTGAAATCAGTGGTGGTGTTCGTGTTCATGGGCATCGCGGCCTACATGACCATGAAGGGGTTGTTCGGTGTTTGGCGTGTCAGCACCCTCGACACGGTGAATGTCGATTTCGCCGCGCGCGGCATCGCCACGCAGGAAATGGGCGCTGTATTCTTTGGCGCATCTGCCAAAAATGCTCAGTTGATCTGTGGAATGGTGATCGGTTTCGCGTTGCTGGCTTTTGTGCTTGCCGGGCGCGAGTTTCGATCGAGCCTCGATGGCTGGCTTGGCGGGCTGGGCTATGGGCTTGCCGTGGTGGCCGGCTGGTATCTGAGCGCCAACTTGGGGTTTGCGGAAAACCCCGATACCTTGGAGAACACCTATTTCGGCACCAACAGCAAGGCCCCGGAGTCCCTCACCTTTGTGGCCCCCATTGCGTATAGCCTGGAATTGTTGATGCTCTGGAGCGACAAATCGCTCATCGTGACCTTCGGCGTGGCCTCGACGGTCGGCATGATCGTGGGGTCCCTGGTGTACTCGCTGGCTTTCAAGCGATTCAGGTGGGAGGGATTTGCGGGCGTTGCCGACACCCGCAACCACATCATTGGCGCCATCCTCATGGGGGCCGGCGGCGTGACTGCCATGGGATGCACGATCGGGCAGGGGGTCACGGGCCTGTCCACGCTGGCCCTGGGTTCTGTGCTGGCGCTGGGGGCGATGATTGCGGCCTGCTGGGCCACGCTCAAGTATCAGTATTGGCGATTGATGCAGGAGGCCTGAACGCCAATTCAGGTTTGACCGTAAGTTGTTCAATACGCTATAATATTTGGCTCCGTGAGTGGTTAGCTCAGTCAGGGAATCGGGAAATTTTCGCAACGCGTGCGTTACGCCCGATGAACCGGAAAGCCGTGCAGGGATTTCGGTGACTGAGCAGCGGATGGAGTCCAGAAGCTGCATCTTCAAACAGAGTTTGTCAGAGTGGGTCGTTAGCTCAGTCGGTAGAGCAGCGGACTTTTAATCCGTTGGTCCTTTGGTTCGAATCCAGCACGGCCTACCAGTTTTGCCGCCAAACGCAAGAGTTGGCGGGATTGTCCGAAGTCCCAAAAGGGTCGTTAGCTCAGTTGGGTGAGGCCAGGGTTTCACGAAGCACTGCTTCGCGCCTGACGAACGGGCAAGCCCAGCAGGGCTTGCCGCGGAAGGGCGGCGCGGACACGTCGTAAAATGGTGATTGTTGTCGATCAATCGCCGAAAGCTTGGGTCGTTAGCTCAGTTGGTAGAGCAGCGGACTCTTAATCCGTAGGTCGAAGGTTCGAATCCTTCACGGCCCACCAAGTCTCCAAGGAAGCGCTGCCCCCAACGGGCGGCGTTTTTTTTCTTGTTTTCAGTCGCAGCGGACTCGTTCGGCCGGCGCGGAGCAGTGCTCCGCGAATTCCCGGCCTCACTCCGTAGGTCGAAGGTTCGAATCCTTCACGGCCCACCACCTTTTGGATCGCGCTCCACCAGTTCGTAGCCGCGCGTTTTCATCAACGTAGCGGATTCGTTTGGCCTGCAACTTGCCAAAGTCGCGCGCGGCTGCCCATGAATCGTCGGGTGGCATCCCGTCTGCTTCGACGCGCTATTTTGTGGCGACTGTGACCGAGGACTCCACGGCCGTGACTTTGGGCGCGCCGATGTTTTGCTCGATCGCAGGCAAGGTGTGCGCAATGCCCTTGTGGCAGTCGATGCAGGTTGCCCCCGCCTCAAACGCAGCCTGATGGGTGCGTGCAGACCGCCGATTCTGCTCGGCGTAATCCATGTAGGTGAAGTTGTGGCAGTTCCGGCATTCCCGGCTGTCGTTCTTCTTCATGCGGTCCCACTCGTGCTGCGCTAACTCTGCGCGCTTGGCGTTGAACTTCTCCGGCGTGTTGATTGAGCCGAGCATTTTGTGCAACAGCTCGTTGCTTGCCTGGATTTTGCGCACCATTTTCGGTCCCCAGTCTTTTGGGACGTGGCAGTCTGGACAGGTGGCGCGCACGCCCGTACGGTTCTGGTAGTGAATGGTATTGCGGTATTCAACGTAAACGTTTTTCTCCATCTCATGGCATGAGATGCAAAACGTTTCCGTATTCGTCCATTCCATCACGGTATGGAAACCGCCCCAGAAGATGATGCCTGCGATAAACGAAATGCCGATCACGCCCGTGGCAATGCCCCACGCCCACTTCACCATGCGTCGCGCTTTATCCTTGGCGGAATTGCTTTGGTTGTCGTTCATGGCTGGCCTTATTGCAATCCGCGGGCGCGCTTGAAGGTGTTTTCAACCAGCGGCTTGGCATCCGTTTGCGCTACATGGCATTGCGTGCAGAAATAGCGTCGGGGGCTGACGTTGTCGAGTTCCTGTCCCTCGCGATTCCGAAAGTGTGTCACGCTGACCTTGGTGGCACCACTCATCTTGGTCTTCTGCCAGGCGTGGCAGTCCATGCACTTATTGAAGTTTTTGGTGATTTGGTAGCCCGATGTCGTATGGGGAATCAACGGCGGCTGCTGCACGAAATCGCGATCGCCCACTGCGTGGTCGCGTTCCTGGTGCGATGCCGTCGGGGGATTGTCTTGATTGAGCGGCGTGCCTTTGCGCAGGCTTTGCAGTTTCACGGGCTCGGATGCGGTGGCCATGGTTGCGCCCATCACCGTGACCAATGACAGGGCCAGCACCAGGAGCGCCTGCCGGGGAATATGTTGGAGTTTCATGTCGGGTTCCGCTCTTGGGGTCATGGGGGCGTTCAGGCGCGCACAACGCGCACTGCACATTTCTTGAAATCGGTTTCCTTGGAAATCGGGCAGGTCGCATCGAGGGTGAGCTTGTTGATCAGCCGGCCCTCATCAAAGAACGGCACAAACACCAGACCCTTGGGAGGTTTGTTCCGTCCCTTGGTCTCCAACTGGCAAAGGATCTCGCCGCGCCGCGATTGCACCTTGATTTCCATTCCGCGCTGCATGCCGCGCGACTTGGCATCATCCGGGTTCATGTACAACACCGCCTCGGGCACCGCCCGATGCAATTCACCGACGCGACGGGTCATGGTGCCGGTGTGCCAATGCTCCAGCACGCGACCGGTACAAAGCCACAGGTCAAACTCCTTGTCCGGTGCTTCTGCGGCGGGTTGGTACGGAAGGGCGAATACTACGGCCTTGCCATCCTTGTGGCCGTAAAACTTGAGTCCTTCCCCTTTTTTCACGTAGGGGTCGGATCCTTCGCGGAAGCGCCATAGCGTTTCCTTGCCGTCGACGACGGGCCAGCGCAGTCCGCGGACCTCGTGGTAGGTGTCAAAGGTGGCGAGGTCGTGTCCATGCCCGCGCCCGAACTCCGCGTATTCCTCGAACAAGCCCTTTTGCAGGTAGAACCCAAGTTTCTCGGATTCGTCATTCGAATAATTCTTGATGTACTTGCCATTGACCTTGCTGAGGTCGCCGAGCGGAAATTTGTTGACCTTGCCATTGCGGTACAACACGTCGAACAAGGTCTTTCCCTTGTATTCCGGCTTCTTGGCCAGCAACTCCGGCGTCCACACGTCCTCCATCTTGAAGCGCTTGGAGAACTCGATGTACTGCCAAAGGTCCGACCGGGATTCCCCCGGCGCCTTCACCTGTTGGCGCCAGAATTGGGTCCGGCGCTCGGCATTCCCGAACGCACCCTCTTTCTCAACCCACATCGCGGACGGCAGGATGAGGTCCGCAGCCATGGCGCTGACCGTCGGGTAGGCATCACTCACCACCACAAACGTTTCCGGATTGCGCCATCCCGGAAGGATCTCTCCATTGATGTTCGGTCCTGCCTGCATGTTGTTGGTGGTGGACGTCCAGTAGCACTTGAGCTTGCCGTCCTTGAGTGCGCGGCTTTGCGCGACAGCGTGCAGGCCGATCTTGTCGTTGAGCGTGCCGTCCGGCAATTGCCAGATGTGTTCCGTATGCTTCCGATGTTCCGGGTTGGTCACCACCATGTCTGCGGGCAGGCGATGTGAGAAGGTCCCCACCTCGCGTGCAGTGCCACAGGCGCTGGGCTGGCCGGTCAACGAGAAAGGACTGTTGCCCGGCGTGCTGATCTTGCCCGTCAGCAAGTGGATGTTGTAGATCAGGTTGTTGGCCCAGGTGCCGCGCGTGTGCTGGTTGAAACCCATGGTCCAGAACGACATGACCTTGACTTTCGGGTCTGCATAGATCTTGGCCAGGTCTTCCAGCTGTTTGGCCGGAACGCCGGAAAGTTTGCTGGTGTATTCGGCGGTGTACGTCGAAACGAATTTGGCAAATTCCTCAAAGTTGATCGGCGTGGAGTCGTTCGGGTTGCCTTTCGGCTTTCCGTCTGCACCCGGATAGCCGTTGCTCTTGGCATCCTTCTCCAGTGCGTGGGCGGGGCGCAAGCCATAGCCGATGTCGTCTGCCCCCTTCTTGAAATTCACATGCTTCTTTACGAACTCCATGTCCACCTTGTTGTTGGTAATGAGGTAGT
>JBGAUM010000018.1:0-36487 GCA_044228625.1 Usitatibacteraceae bacterium
GGCCAGCCCCGTGGTCTCGATGACCACCCGTTCAAAGGCGGGAACAGTCCCGTTGGCGCGCTCAAAGTAAAGTTCACGGAGCGCCTTCACCATATCGCCGGCCACCGAGCAGCAAATGCAGCCGTTCGACAAGACCGCAATGCGTTCGCTGGACGTTCGAACCAGCAAGTGGTCGAGAGAAATTTCGCCGTATTCGTTGATGAGGACGGCGGTGTTTGCCCAGGCCGGGTCGCGCAACATGCGATTCAGCAACGTGGTCTTTCCGCTGCCGAGGAAACCGGTCAACACGGTGACCGGCGTGAGGGGTGATGCAGGCATCGAAGTCTAAAGTCTAAGTCTGGCGCGCTGTTTCATGGGGAAATGGCTTGAAAGGCACGCCAGTCGTGGAGTTCATTGGTGTGGGACCAGCCGGCATTTCGCACACGCTACCGCAACCAATCGCCCGGCTTGGCCTCAAAAGGCATCTCGCGCCGCCGGATCGGATGGTCACATTCCGGTACGCGTGGTTCGGGAGCGCGTGCAAGAATACGCGCCTTTGCACGACGTCGACAACATTCACCTGCGTGATCATTTCCCAAAGGACTCCCCATGACGCTCTCGCTTCGCCGCTCGATTACTTTGCTCTTCACGAGTTTCGCCCTGAGTTTTTCCGCTTTGCCCGCGTTTGCCGATGCACCGCTGGACAAGGTGCTTGCCGGTGCCCACCGGTCGGACGCCAACAAGGCGCGTGACAAGTACCGGCACCCTGCCGAAACGCTGGCCTTCTTTGGTGTCAAGGCTGATTCCACAGTCGTAGAGTTGGCGCCCGGCGGAGGCTGGTACACAGAAATACTGGCGCCGTATTTGCGGGACAAGGGCCGCTATTTCGGTGTTGCTGGTGAACGTGGCGTTCAAGTGGTCAAGGATCTGGCGGCCAAGAATCCGGCCCTGTACGACAAAGCCGGGGTTTTGGTCATCAAGCCTGACAAGGTTGAGTTCCGCCCGGAAGGTGGCGCGGATTTCGTGTTGACATTTCGCAATGTCCACAACTGGTTGAAGGATGACTTTCAGGACAAGATTTTCAAGGCCGCGTTTGAGGCATTGAAGCCTGGTGGCGTGTTCGGGGTCGTCGAACATCGTGCCAAGCCAGGTACCACGCCGAAGGAATCCATGGACAGCGGCTACATGGATGAGGCGTGGGTGATCGCGCGCGTCGAAGCGGCAGGCTTCAAACTGGCGGGCAAGAGCGACGTCAACAACAACCCCAAGGACACCAAGGACTACGCCAAGGGCGTGTGGACATTGCCCCCGGTGAAGGGCGTGTGGACATTGCCCCCGGTGCTCACATTGAAGGACCAGGACAAGGAAAAGTATCTTGCGATCGGCGAGTCGGATCGCATGACGCTGAAATTCGTCAAGCCGGCAAAGTAATTCGCACGTTCGAGGACTCGCATCGCGAAAGGGCGCTCCAAGGGGGCGCCCTTTTTGTTTGTACGTTGGTCGCGGGCGACGGAACTTGCTCAACCGTGTTCTGGGTCGCCCGGCGTACTTTCCGGGCGTCAACGCGGTTGAAAAACGGACTCCCCAGCGAGGGGCCGCCACACGATCTGACGGCACGAAAGTTGAAGTCCGTCAGATCGTGCCAAGACCCGAAAGCGTCTTGGCACGATCACTCTCCGGCAGCGGGTTCCGCCGTGTTTGTGCGATGGCCTTTGTCGAAGCGCGCCATGATCCGATGGTAACGCGCAACCATGTTGTCCTTGAAGATCTCGATCGAGTCATAGAACGTCGGGACCACCAACAGCGTGAGCAATGTGGAGGTAATCGTGCCGCCGATGATGGCCACGGCCATCGGGCGATAGAACTCGCCTCCCTCGCCCATCCCGATTGCGACCGGCAGCATGCCTGCAATGAGCGCGAAAGTGGTCATCAGAATCGGGCGCAGGCGAACGCGACCCGCATGCATCAACGCCTCTTCGCGGTCCACGCCTTGCGCTTCCTCCTTGCGGGCGCAATCGAGCAGCAGGATCGCATTCTTCGCCACCAAACCCATGAGCATGATGACCCCGATGAAGCTCATCAGGTTGAGCGTTCCCCCGGTCACTTTCAACGCCAGCACCACGCCGATCAGCGACAGTGGCAGGGACAGCATGATGGCCACGGGTGCCGTGAACGAGCCAAACTGGATCACCAGCGTCAGGTACATGAGGCCAATACCCATGACCAGTGCGATCAGCATTTCGGTGAACAGCTCCTTTTGATCGCGTGCTGCACCGCCGAGTTCCAGTCCATAGCCGGCCGGAAATTGAATGGCCTTGGCAATCTTGAGGGCATCGGAGGTGACCTCGCCTGCTGAGCGACCTTGCGCGTTGGCCGACACCGCGATCATCCGCTTGCCGTCCTGGTGCTGGATTTGCGCCGGGCCTTTGCCCATCGTGATATCGGCAATTTGCTCCAAGGGCACCGACATTCCGGTCCCGGTGACGGCGATCGGCAGGTGCTCGATATTGCTGGCGTTGACGCGATCATCCGGATGAAGCCGAACGGCGACGTCGCGGGTTTCGCCGGTCGGATCCACCCAGTCACCCACCTCGACGCCGGCGAATGCGACCCTCAGCGTTTGCGCGGCGTCGCCGACAGAGATGCCCATGGCGTTGGCCAATCCACGATTGAGTTCAATCTTGAGTTCATCCTTTGGCTCCTGTTCGGACAGGCCGACGTCGACTGCGCCAGGCACCTTCTTGAGCTTTTCCATGAAGTCCGCGGCAATCGCGTTGAGCTTGCGGGCGTCGGGGCCGGAGAACAGGATTTGAACAGGCTTGCGCACGCCGTTGTTGATGTCGTCCAGAACGACATACTCGGCGCCCACCAATTTCTTCAACGACTCGCGCAGTTCCTTTGCGATCTCGGCCGCGGAGCGCTTGCGTTCCGTGCTCTTGCCGATGTCCACGTAAATGCGACCGCCCCCCGGATTGACCGTGCTGTTGGTGGCTTTGGTCTCGGGAATGGCACGCGCGAATTCCGCGGCTTTCTCAACCTTGAGCTTGGTGTACTCGAGACTCGACGACGACGGTGTACGAACGTCCACTGCGATGTTGCCCACGTCGCTGGCCGGCAAAAAGCTTGATCCGCCAAACACGGCCTGGAACACAATCGCTCCGACAAACGTCGTAAACGCGATCGCCGTCATCCATTTGCGATGGTGAAGTGCCCACGCAATGACGTTCCCGTAGCGGTTGGCCTGGTGGTCAAACCAATCGTTGAAGCGTGAAAGCCACAGGCGCACGCCTTTTTTGGTCTGATGCTGATACCCGACCGGGTCGCCCCAGTATGCGGACAGCATCGGGTCGAGGGTAAACGAAATATAGAGGCTGACCAGCACCGATACGGCCACTGTCAGCGCAAATGGCCGGAACCATTCGCCGGCGCCCCCGCCCATGAAGGCGACGGGCAGGAATACCGACACGATGGAAAACGTGGTGGCAGCCACGGCCAGTCCGATTTCCGCGGTGCCGTTGCGTGCCGCGGTCATGCGGTCCTCGCCGTTTTCCATATGACGCACGATGTTCTCGCGAACCACGATGGCATCGTCGATGAGCACGCCGATAGCCAGCGACAGTCCTAGCAAAGTCATGAAATTGAGGGTGAAGCCGCAAGCCCAGACGGCAATGAATGCGGCGATCACGGAAGTGGGCAGGGACAGCGCCGTGATCAGTGTCGACCGCCAGGAATTCAGGAACACATAGACCACGAAAATGGTCAGGATGGCGCCAAAGATCAGGGCCTCGATGACGTTGCGCAGGCTGCTTTGTGCATCCTTGCCACCGTCCCGCGTGACTTCCATTTTTGTGCCCGCCGGCAGGGTCTTGTTGATCGCCTCCATCTCGGTGCGGATCTTGTCGGCCACACTGACCGTTGATGCGTCGCGCGAGCGCGTGATCGACAACCCAACATTGGGATTGCTGTTGCGCAGGCTGAATCCGGAGAGCTCCGCAAAGCTGTCCTTGACCACCGCAACCTGACCCAACCGCACAATTTCATTGCCGCGCCGCTTCAGGACGATTTGTTCAAACTCGGCCGGCGATTCGATGCGGCCGACCAGCCGGATGCTTTGCTCGTCCAAGGGGCCCTTGATGCGACCCACGGGGGCCGTGGTGTTCTGCGCGCGCAATGCCGCCACCACCTCGGGCACAGAGATGTTGTACTCCCGCAGCTTTTCGGCGCGCAACAGCACGGAAAGTTCCCGTTTCAGCGCCCCGCCGACGTTGACCGTCGCCACACCATCCACGCCGCGAAACTTGTCGGCAATCGAGTCTTCTGCCAGGCGGGAAATCTCTGCGTGCGACTGCGAAGTTGAAGACAGCGCGATCTGCATGATCGGTTGCGCGGCCGGGTCGATGCGCTGCAGGATGGGCTCGCGCATTTCCACCGGCAGCTTGTGCCGCACCGAGGCAATGGCGTTGCGGATTTCCTCCGACGCCTCCGCCATGTTCTTCTTGAAATTGAAGATGACGACGAACTGTGCGCTGGATTCGCGTGCCGTGGCCTGCAATTGGTACACCTGCGGAATGCTTTGCAGGGATTTCTCAATGCGGTTGATGATCTCCCGCTCCACGGTGTCGGGTGATGCACCCGGGTACGGGATGGACACCACCATCACGGGCATGTCGACATCGGGGATCTGGTTGACTCGCAGTTTTGAAAGGGCCAGAAGACCGAGCGCCATCAGCATGATAATGACGACGACCGTGGCAACGGGCCGGCGGATACTGAAATCGGACAGGAACATGGTCTGTCTCCCTTGCTTTTTATGGAGGCGCTATTTGGCGGCGGTCGTGCCGGAGGATGCGACCGGCGCGGATTTGGCCGATGCCAACTCCACCTTCAGGCCATCTTTCAGCGTTCCCGAGGGATAACGGAGGATTTGGTCGCCATTTTTCACGCCGCCCTTGATGGCGTAGTCCCCCGTGCGCGCATCACGTTCGCCCAACAGTACCGACGCGCGTTTCAGGGTGGCGCCGGCAACCTGCCAGACATCGGACTTGTCGCCTTCGCGAACCAATGCCGACGCGGGGACGGTCAGGGCGTCTTCAGTGTCGGTCTCAATACGGCCTTCTGCATAGAGACCGGCCAGCTTGGGCTGTTTGCGGTCCACGAAATCAATCAGGACTTCGATCTGCCGCGTGGTCGGATTGGCGGCGGGGTTGACGCGTCTGACGCGACCCTCGAACTCCTGGTCGCCGTAGCCATTGACGCGAAAGCGGACGACTTGGGCTGCTTTGACGCGTCCTGCATGATCGGCCGAAATCAACCCTTCGAATCTCATGCTGGACGGGTCGATGACTTTGACCAATTCCTTGCCGATTTGCGCGGTGTCTCCTGCGGAGACTTTGCGGTCGGTGACCAGCCCGTCGAACGGCGCGCGCACTTCCGTGCGCGTCAGTTGCTGGCGGGCTTGGGCGGCACGGGTGCGGGCGGATTCCAGGTCACTCTGCGCGTTGTTGCGCCGGGTTTCAGCGTCGTCGAGCGCGGCTGCAGAGACCATTCCGGAGTTGCGCAGCGTTGTGGCACGCTCCAATTGGCGAACCGCCTGATCAAACGCTTGGTTGGCGGCGCGGATTCCCGCCTCTGCCGAGGCCAGGCTTTCGCGAATGGCGGTGTCGTCCAGGCGGACCAACAAGTCGCCACGCTTGACATAGTCGCCGTTTTCACGCGCAACCTGCATGACGATGGAAGAAATTTCCGCCCGCAGATCCGCGCGTCGCTCCGGTTGAACTGATCCGGTGACGGAAGGGCCGGACGCCAAAGCGGCGCTGCGAATGGTGTGCACATCCTCCGGGGACACTTGGATGGCGCCAGGAGCAGCGGGCGCCGAAGCCGCTGCGCCCGTTTTGGCTTCCTTGGCGGGGGCATCCTTTGAAGCGTCGCCACCGGGCGGCTTGCCGCAGGCGATTAGGGTGGCGGAGATCAGCAAAGGCAGAATCAAACGGCGGCTCATGGGGTTTCCATTCACGAAAAGGTCGTCAATTTGTCGGGCTGCCCCTTGTAGGCTTTCGGCTGCCCTCTTCAAAGCACAAATTTTGCGCCGGAAGCTTGGGTCCCGCCATGCGTGAGGGACAAAACCCCCGAATCGCGGGGTGAAGCGCGTTGGAGCGGCGTGACTGGCAGGCAATATGCAGGGCGGGCCGGCGAGTTTGATTAGTCGGTACCCCCAAGGGGGCTTCAGCAAACGGCGCTTTCGGTTGCCCTTGGATCAATGGGACCAGCCAACGAGGGCTTTCTAGCGGCCGAGAATTTGCACAAGTTTTGCCGACTGAGCGTAAGTCAGGATCAAATCACGGCGCTGGGCGAAGCCAAATTGGGTTGCGCACGAACGCAAAGCCGGGAATCCGTTTACCCCCGCGATTTCGCCGGCAGGTTGCACTTGGCAAAATGGGACTGCGGCGTGTCTTGCGATCAGTCGAGGCCGCGGACCTCGACGTGGACTAAGGAAATCATGGTGGAATCACCTTTCTGTTCGATCGCCACCACGCGCTGATTGCTTCGCAGGCCGGCCTTGAAAAGGTATCCATTGCGTCCGGCCCGTTCGCCCTCGCAGGTGATTTCACGAGATTTCTTGCTTCTTTGTCTGCGCTCCTCAGGCACGGCATTCGTGCAATCCAGAACTTTGCCGAACCGCGTCAATGCGTCCTGATAAAAAGCCGCAACCTTTTCACGGCTGTCGCTGCTCATTAGTTTGACGGCGACGACCTTCAGACCGTACTCGCCAATGGAAAACTGGACGTTCGCGGCGTCGGCGTCACTCCTTTTTCCGGGAATCGTCTGGGCACCAGGATAGACGGGAAGGCCGGTTTCCTCGGCGACCGCCTTGTCGGAGATATTGACGCTCGCATTGAACTCGCCGGAAAACGCCGGGGCCGAACAGGCCGTGGCAATTACCAGAGCAAGCGCTGACATATGTGCTGTAAAACGACGATGTAAGAGGTTCATTTTGGATCCGCATTCGGGTCTAAATTTGTTCTGAGTGACACCTTAGCGGCACCTCCCGCAGACGGCGAGCCTGATTCGACGGAATGCAGAAGCGCTGGGGTCAATTGCGGGCGAAGTCCCAGCACATGCGCGAGCGCGGCATTTGTCCTAGAATGGGGTGAAAGCCGGGGTGCGTGCACGCGCCCACATTGGAGACTGAGATGAAAAAGCCGATCGTTTGCCTTTCCGCCCTCGCCCTGTTTGCCTTGGCTTCCTGCGCCAGCATGGACGGCGATGACCCATTGCAGAAGTCCAACAGCGCATTTCGCACCAGCAAGGAATTTGCCACCGGATCACGGCTCGCCAGGCCCACGACGCCACACCTGGTAAAGTCGGTTGGCAACGACGAGTATTCGCAATACAACGAGCACAAGGGCATTGCCAACACCGTCGGTGGCAAGTCGAACTGAGTAAACCCGAAGGATCTGGCGCATTTGCGCCAGGAATCTGCCGTGCAAATTGGCGGTAGCTGATCCGCCTACGCTGCGTGCCCGAGCTGCCTGACCTCGAAATCTACGCAGAGTCCATTGCGCAACGCGCTGTGCAAAGGCGCCTTGATGGCCTTTCAATCGCCAACCCGTTTTTGTTGCGCACCGTCGCCCCCGGTCCGGCCGACTTCACCGGCCGGCAGTTGCAGGCTGTCTTTCGAATCGGGAAGCGGATTGTCCTTGAATTTGAGGACCAGCATTTCGCGGTGATTCATTTGATGGTCGCAGGCCGCTTCAAGTGGATTGAAAAGGGCACAAAGGGTGTATTTGCCAAGAATTTGCTGGCCCGGTTCGAGTTTGAGACCGGCAGCCTTGGGTTGACAGAGGCGGGCAGCAAGCGCAGGGCGTCGCTGCACCTTGTTAAGGGTTCTGCCGCGCTCGCGGCTCTCGATCCTGGCGGACTGGAGCCCTTGGGAATGAGTCTCAACCAGTTTTCAAAATTGCTGCTTGCGGAAAACCATACGCTCAAGCGGGCGTTGACCAATCCTGCATTCATCAGTGGGATCGGGAATGCCTACTCCGATGAAATTCTTCACCGCGCGAAGTTATCGCCGCTCAAACTGACGCAAAGCTTGAACGATGGTGAATTGCCGCGCCTCTTTGCGGCAATGCAGGACGTGCTCCGCGAATGGACGCAAATGCTCCGCAATGAGGCTCGAGGACGCTTCCCGGAAAAGGTCACGGCCTTTCGCCCGGAATTCGCCGTTCACGGGAAGTTCGGTGCACCTTGTCCTGACTGTGGCGCGCCCGTGCAGCGGATTGTTTACGCGGAAAACGAAAGCAATTACTGCGCGCGATGCCAGACCGGCGGGAAATTGCTGGCCGATCGCGCGCTCTCTCGATTGCTCAAATCGAGTTGGCCAAAAACGATCGACGGTTAAGTCGATCGCACATCCTATTTGACCAGCAGCACCGGCACGCTCGCCTCCGCGATGGTCCGCGTGGCGACGGAACCCATCACCATGTTGCCCAACGCCGTGCGGCCTTTGTTGCCCATGACGATCAGGTCGAATCCTGACGCCGCCATGCTGGCAATCTCCGCACCGGGGTCTCCGACCTGCTTGATCACCGCCGCCTTGACGCCGGCCTTCGCCAGTTGATCGATGGCGGGCTTGAGCGCCGCATCGGCCTCCTCGTCGTAGTACGCCTGCACCGCCTCCTTGCCCACCCAAGACACGGCCTTGCCGGATGGCAGGGGCAAGTGGACATGGATCAGGCTGATGTCGGGCGCGAACATTGCCGTGTGAGAAGTAACGTAGGCCAAGGCACGCAAGCTTGCCGGAGAGCCGTCGATGGGAACCAGGATTTTCAAGTGATTGCTCCTTGCAATTTCAATGTGATGATCATAGCGCGCCGCCCAATTTTCGACTTGACGCATGTCAGCGTCGAAGCGCGGGACCGGAGCCTCCATTGGGACTTCACGCTCGTGTCGTTGGCAGCCGATTTCATACAGGCCCAGCGCAAGTTTGCTCGAAGCGGCGTGGTATCGATGATTCTGGGCGGTATCGAATCGACTTGATTGCCGTGTGTCGATGCATCCAACGGGCCGGGACCTCAAGACTTTCGGCTGCGATCGGCTATGGGCATCTGCTGGGCCAGTTCGCGAGACAATCCGCGCACAGGGAGGCGGCAAGCCAACACTGGCGCGCGCCTTGGGGCAAAAATGCCCCAAACGCCGCGCCAGACCCAGGTTTTGATGTTTTTCCCGCAGCAGGGTGCTGCATTGTCACGGCCGCGAATTAGAATGGCGCCAAGACGCGCCAGATTTGCGCGGTTTTTCGTCAAAGAACCATGTCCAAACGCAATTGCCCTTATTGTGCGCACTCGAACGCCACAGATGCGAAGTTTTGCGTCGCGTGTGGCGCCGCAATGCATTTGGCGCCTTGCCCGCACTGCGGATCGATCAATCACATCAATGTCGAAAAGTGCTACCGATGCGGGGGTGACCTTCCGAAGCAGGAAATCCTCGAGGGAGAGCCGGAAGCGGCGCCGGCCCCGGCCTCCTCAGAACCGTCTTCCGATGGGAAGGGGGATGTGCAGCCGACCGTTGCCAATGTGACAGCAATGGAGACGAGCCCGGCGGTGGTCAGCGGTGTACCGCCAACGGTCCTCGTTCGGGAATCCGACGCCCAGGGCGGCCGGCCATCGCTGGCGGTGATGTTCATCATCATCTGCTCGTTTGTGTTTGCGGGACTCTATGCGGCGCGCCATCGTGGCAGCGGGACAAAGGAGGAGTCGTCCAAGGCTGGCAGCCCGACGCCCCCGGTCACGCAGACGGTTGCGCCGAGTGCGCCGCCGGCAGCGCCTTTGGCACCAGTTGCCGCGCCGCCGGTCGAAAGCGTCAAGATCCAACAAGAGCCTGCCAAGCCCGCACCTGCAGCAAAAACAGTGGCCAAACCGGCAACGACGGAAACACCGGCCAAGCCTGCAGCACCGCCCACCCCCTGCACGGAAGCATTGGCAGCGTTGGGGCTGTGCAAGCTTGAATCCAAATAAGCGGCGCCGGACATGTCCTTGAAATCACTGCAATCCCTGGTGATCGCAATGGGTGTATCGGTTTGCATCCCCGGGGCGTTGACATTCGCCGCGGCGGTCGATTGGAAGATCGCCACGGACTCCGAAAGGAGTACGCAATATGTCATTGGCAGCGATCTGGCACGTATTGTGGCGCCCGCAGCCAATATTCGCCTGAACGTCCTGCAAACACCGGGGGCGGCCGCCAATATCAAGCTGCTTCGCTACGACAGCACGGTCAAGTTGGCGATCATCCAGGGTGACGTGCTGACAGCGCTGACCGAGCAGGCCAAGGCCGGCAATGCAGAAGCGGCAGACCTGACGCAGTCCCTACGCATTGTGACGCCGCTGTTCGACAACGAAATTCATTTCATTGCGCGCGCCGATTCGCCCATGAATTTCCTGCACGACATCCGCGAGGCAAAAATCAGCGGGGGAGCCGTCGGAAGCGGTGCTGCCCTGACGACCCACGCGCTGTACCGGCAGCTCTTTGGCGCGCCGATTCCGGAAGCAAATGCGGTCTTTGCCTCGACGGAGGAAGCCTTGGTGAAATTGTTGACGGACAAGAGTGTCGACGTGGTCGCGGTTGTCAGCGCGCAACCTGCGCCATTGATCGCCAATATGAAGCACGAAGCCCAGAAATTCGTGAAGTTGCTGAAGTTTGATCCCACACATCCAGCATCAAAAGCCGTTCTCGCGGCCGTTGGTGGTTCCTATGTGCCTGCGAAGCTCACCATGTCGAGTTATCCCAATCTGCTGACTGCAGATATCGATGCGCTGGCCGTGGGCACCCTGCTGGCGACCTATGATTACCCGCAAAAGGACACCTCGGAATCATTGGGGCGGTTTGCCCGGTCGTTATGCCAGAACTTTGCAACCTTGCAAGCCAAGGGTCATCCCAAATGGAAGGTCGCCGATCTGGCGTTGCCGCAATTGCCTGAGGGCTGGCGTTATTTCACGCCGGCAGCGAACGAGATCAAGGCCTGCCTTGCGCGCCAGGGAAAGCCCACGTCGCGAAGCGAGAAAGCCTGCAATGCGGAGCAGCGCGCGTTGGGGTTGTGTCGGTAGCCGCGCTTGGGATTGAAGGCGCTACTTCAGCGCAGTCACAAGCTCGAGTGTCGCTTTTCCGACTTCTCGTTCGATGATTTGATTGACGTGGCGGACTTTGTCTGCCGAGGACAGAGCATTCCAGGGCTGATCGATTTCCTGGCCGGGCTGACCCGAGCCGACGACCCGCGAGGCGGTGATCGCACGCCGGCCCATCACCCGCAGGCTAGCGATGTCGGCAATAATGACTTCGATGTAGGCGTAGGGCGCGATGAACCCTGTTCCGCTGGCAACCCGCTTGCCGGACGCATCGTCGAACGAATCGACTTTCATGTTGCCGTCCAGATAAAAGCCGAGGCCTTCAAGCTTCCCCCCATCGGCAAAGGTTCCGGCGCGCACAAAGAGGAAGTCGGCTTCGGCACGGTGTCGCAGGACCATTACGATTCGGTTGGCCCCTTGTTGCTTGGCTGCCGCGACAATCGCTTCGGGAATGCCGATGGATGCCCCGCGATCTTCAAACAACTGGCGCTGTTTCTCAAACAGCACCGCACTGCGCGCATTGAGAATCGCCAGTTCAGCATGGGGTTGTGCGCGTTGTACGCTTCGGCCCGCGGCCGCTGCAGCCGTGTTGTCGAATACCGGACTATCAATCGGGATGGTCTGCTGGAGATTCTGGTTCAGGTTTGAACCGGTCTGATACCGTCTGATGACAATGTTGAGCTTGTCACCGATCAGTGAAAGGAGTGCGTAGACCGGCATTGCATCGGTGCCTTGGCTCGGTATCGGTGCCGTTTGAGCACCCACCGAACAGGAAACGGACACCAGCAAGGCGGAGATTGCTTTCTTGAGCATGGAGCGGGATGGGCAGATTGGCGTTGCGCCGCATCTTAGAGCAAATCCCGCAAGTTTCGTCGTATTGGTTCGGTCCACTTCGCCGGGCTGGAACGCGACTCGTCGATTCGGCGAGGCTTTGGACCGCCGTTTTCCGCATTTCGTCGCGCGGCGTTTGAAGCCCCTTGGCGCATTGCCTAAAGTGCGGTCATCGATCAAACCCGACCGGACACCCCAAGGAGAAACGCATGAATACCCGTTCCACACCGCTGAACAAAGACAACTCACTGATCACCGCACTGCTCGCCGCGACGATGCTGACCGTTGCCAGCGGCGTGCTTGCAAACCATGCTCCTGCCGTCACCAAGACCGAAGTCGTGCACATGGAACCCATCGTCGTCACCGCGAAACGCGGCGCGGACGTCAAGTTCGACACCATTGTGGTGACAGCTCCCCGCATCAATCGCCTGGCCTGAACAGGGACGCACAATCTTGGGGTAAAGAGTTCGATGTGACCGGATGCGCCCGAGTTTTTGACGGCGCATAGCAGAAACATCAAGCTCGGTCGATACAAAAGCGGCGAATCGCGCAAGCGGTTCGCCGCTTTTTTCATGGCAGTACCGCAGATGCGCTAGATCTCTACTTGTGCACCGAGCTCAACGACGCGGTTGGACGGAATCCGGAAATAATCCGACGCCTTTGCGGCAAGGTGGGACATCCAGACGAACAGGTGTTCACGCCACAACGCCATGCCACCCTTGGGCGTCGCGATCAGCGTCTCACGGTTAACGAAGAAGCTGGTTTCCATCATGTCAAATTCCATGTGCTGGAGTTTGCAGTCAGCCAGCATTGCAGGGATGTCCGGGGTTTCCTTGAAACCATAATGCGCAGTGATACGGTAGAAGCCGTGCTGGAGGTTCTCGATCCAGACGTAGTCTTCCTTGGGCACGCGTGGAATGTCCTGTACCTGCACGGAAAGGACCACGACGCGTCCGTGCAAGACCTTGTTGTGCTTGAGGTTGTGCAGCAGCGCATTGGGAACGCCATCGGGGCTGGTCGTCATGAAGACGCCGGTTCCCTCGACCCGAGGAATATCGGAGTCGACCACGGAATCGACAAATGCCTTGAGCGGAAGGGCGCCCTCATTGGATTTGCGGCGCAGGATGTGCCGGCCACGCCACCAGGTGCTCATCAACGTGAACATCACGCCGCCAATCACCAGGGGGAACCATCCGCCGTCCGGAAGCTTCACCAAGGTCGCGGAGAGGAACATGAAATCGTTGGCCAAGATGCCAAGGATCAGGACGACGGAGAGTGGACGACTCCAGTTCCAGATGCGTGTCATGACCACGAACAGCAGCAGCGTGTCGATCGACATGGTGAGCATGACCGCGATGCCATATGCCGAGGCCAGATTGCTCGAGGTCTTGAACAGGAACACCAGCACGAGGATGCCGGCGAGGAGTGCCCAGTTCACGAACGGTACGTAGATCTGCCCGATGTCCCGTTCAGAGGTGATATTGACCTTGAAGCGGGGTAGGTAACCGAGAGAGATGGCCTCCTTGGTCAGGCTGAACGCGCCGGAGATCACGGCTTGCGACGCAATGATCGCCGCCGCCGTTGCAAGCACCACCAGCGGAATCAGCGCCCACGGGGGCGCCATGAGAAAGAACGGATTCTTGATGGCGGCCGGTTGTGCCAGCACCAGGGCCCCCTGGCCAAAGTAATTGAGAAGCAACGCGGGCCAAACCAAAGTAAACCAGCCCGCACGAATCGGGGTTTTCCCGAAATGCCCCATATCGGCATACAGGGCTTCGCCGCCCGTGACGCACAACACGACAGCACCCAGCACCAGCCAACCTTGCACCTTGTGATTGATCAGGAATTGCCAGCTATACCAAGGATTCAACGCTTTCAGGATCGACGGATTCTCGGCGATTTGACCAAGGCCCAAGACAGCAAGCACGAGAAACCACACCACCATGGCCGGACCGAAAACCTTGCCAACGGTGCCCGTGCCGTGTTTCTGGATAAAGAACAACCCGATGAGAATCCCCACGGAAATGGGGACCACAAATTTTTCAAACGCAGGCGTGGCGACGTTGAGCCCTTCAACCGCGGACAGCACGGTCATCGCCGGCGTGATGATGGCGTCCCCATAGAACATGGACGCACCAAACATGCCCAGCGCCACCACCCACCAGCGGCTTCGCGTGCCAAACCGGAAGCAGCGTTGGGCAAGCGCGGTGAGCGCCAGGATGCCACCTTCTCCCTTGTTGTCCGCGCGCATCATGAACACCAGGTATTTCACGGCCACCAGGGCTGTCATGGCCCAGAACATGATCGACAAGATACCCATTACGGTTTCCGGCGTGATGGGCAGGGCGTGCTCGCCAGAAAACGATTCTTTTAGTGCGTACAGCGGGCTGGTGCCGATGTCGCCAAACACAACGCCGATCGCGCCAACTGTCAGCGCGCCGAGTTTCTTGTTGGAGGAATCCATGGATTCGTTTACCGCGGAAAGAACTGGCGATTCAGCGGGCCGCTCAATGCCGGCGATTTCATTGGCCTTGAAAGGTGGACGTCTTGGTCCACGTACGATAGGGCGGAAAGGGGGGGAAGCTTAATCCTATTTTTGCTGCACTGCAACGAAAGCGGAGTTTGCAATTGCTCACACCAATCTTGTAGCAATGCTGCGGCCGGCTTCGCGAAGCGGCGTTTCAATCAGTCGATAGGAGAACTCCGCTGCAATGCATGCCAAGCCAAGGCCAGCCAAAATCATCCAGGGTACGAAATCCCAACCGGCGATGCCCATCCGAAGCGATATTTCTTTGATGAACATGTAGCAAGGTACGTGTGCCAGATACAGGGCATAGGATCGTGACGCGAACCATCTCGTTGATCGCAAATTTGCGCATCCAGGCAATACCCACCCGCGTTCGAAAGCGGCCAATGCCACCCACGATGCACAGACCATCGCCAAAACGCCCGCCGTCACCGGGACGTGAAACCACCCCCAAGGCAGAACGAGAAGTGCCGCGAGCAGCGCCAGGTTGGCGAGCCAGGCCAGGTTCGCGTTGAGCGCAAACCGCGCCGCCATGTGCCCTGGGCCCACGAAAGCCAACAGGACGCCCCATGCCAATGCGTCGCTGCGCATCGTCCACCAATACTCCACCAGCGGCGCCGGCCGCCACACAAAAAACTGAACTGCGATGACCAACACCAATATGCCAGCCATCACTCGGCGGTTCGAGATCAACAAGAGGAGCGGAACGATCAGGTAGAACTGCTCCTCCAGCGACAGGCTCCAATACACGCTCAAGGGCGCAATATTGATGCCGGACATTGCCATCGGTTGCGCGACCCAGTTGTATGCGTATCCCAGGATCCACCAAGCCTGTTTGACGTTGGCGCCCCACTCGCCGTACACCCCAGTGCGATTGAAGGTCACAGTCGCAACCAGAACCAGTGCCAGCCAAAACCAGGCGGCCGGCAGTAGACGGAACAACCGGCGAACCCAGAATCGCTTGACCTCATTCCATCGCGTCCGGCCCGAAGAGGCGGCACTGTCGAACCCGCGCAGTAGCGACGCCGCCACGACGTAACCTGAGATTGCAAAGAACAGATCGACGCCGCTCCAGAAGGCGAGGTGCTCATAGATCCAGCGCAACCACGATGGCGCGCCTGTGGACGGAAAAAATAAAGGCACGTGCTGCAGCAACGTGAGTGCAATCGCCACAGCCCGCAGCGCCTCGATTTCGAGGTTGCGAGCTTCGGGCGCTGCCATGAGCCTCAAAAGTGGTAGCCCTTGTACAACGTATTGTGCGGTGCGCGAATTTCCTCTTCGGGACGCTCCGTCGTGTAGTAGTACATCGCGATCGAGCGGCGCAGGACGCCGTCAGGACAATTCAACGGGTGGGGATGACCGTGAAATGTATCGGAACTAGAACTGAACACGACGAGCCGATTGAAGTTCGGCGAATACTCACAAACTTTTTCCTGCCCGGTCCGGTCCCACAACTCCAGTGCACCGCCCCATTCGGGCTGCCAGTCGGGCGTGAGGTACACAAACATGTTCACGCGCCGGTGGGCTTTGAGATGTTCGGCCCAGTTGAAATCCGAATGAATCTGCAATACACCGCCGCGCTTGACCAGGTGCACGCCGCCGCCAAACAAGTGCGGATCCGGAAGCAGATGCGAAATGCCTGTCAATTCTTCGAGGAACCGGATGTATCGGCCCGAATTGAACTCACGGACCAACGCCCGGACAGGTGCCGCCATGGCACCGTCGTCGGAGACCGCCCACTTTTCTTCGTAGCCTTTGGCATAAAAGAAATCAAACTTCCCCCCAGCGTCGGGATGAGGCAGAGCCCCGGCCACTTCTTCCGCCGTGGCAGACGGCAGGAAGTTGTCGATATGAGTGTGCGGAAACGGCGCTGAAGCCGCATAGGCGCCTTTGGCCAACTCCGCCTTCTGCATCAGGACGTCGTAATCGAACATGGCATTCATTATGAAGGTCAAGCCGGCATTTTAAGGTTCGGCGCGCGGTGCGGATTGACGCCCGACAAATCAACCGTATCCCGCGTATCATTTTTGATTTTCTTCAGGATAGGTATGAAACGCAGCATTTCGGGATGGGTACGCGCGGCTGTCGCGTTTTTTGCGTTGGCCGGCATTTCGGCCGGCTGGGCCGAGGGCACGCGTTACCAGATCCCGCCGCAACCCATCGTCGACATGGTGGATTCGCCGGCAATCCCGCAGACCGTGCTGTCTCCCACCAATGAATGGTTGATGATGCTCGAACGACCGGCCTTGCCGCCGATCGCTGAGGTCGCACAACCCTTGTTGGGATTGGCCGGTGTCCGCGTGAATCCCCGCAACAACGATGGCAATCGAGCAAGCGCGGCAACGGCAATCCGTCTGGTCAGAATCGCGGATCGCGCCGAAAAGGTAATTGGGGGAATCCCGGCGGGAAGCCGCATCGGCGACATTCAATGGTCGCCCGACGGCAAGCGGATTGCGTTCACGCTGGCGCGGGACACGCAGGTCGAATTGATGATTGCCGACGTGGCCAATGGCGGAATGGCCAAGCGCCTCACGGACCGCGCGCTGAACGGCATGCTGGCGCGCCCATTTACCTGGGCGAATGATTCCGCAAGCCTGCTGGTCAACTTTGTTCCTGCGCAACGCGGCGCGCCCCCGCGCACCGGCGGCGTGCCCGCCGGCCCCAACGTGCAGGAAAATTTGGGACGAAAAAACGCCGTCCGCACTTTTCAGGATTTGCTCAAGTCTCCGCATGACGAGGCCTTGTTCGAGTACTACGCCACCGGCGAATTGGCACAGGTAAAACTCGACGGAACAATCAGGCCGATCGCGACCGGGATCTTTCGGGCTGCGCAGCCGTCGCCGAATGGGGAATTTGTCCTGGTGACCTTTGTGAAGCGACCGTACTCTTATGCGTTGCCGGTTTCACGATTCCCTTCGCGTACCGAGATTCGCGATGCAAGGGATCCGGAGGCCGGGCGCGTGGTCAAAGTCTTGGCCGAAACCCTGGCTGCCGAGGAAGAGGAAGTGGAGCCGGACCAGGCGCGCAAAGGCCCACGCAATTTTGGCTGGCGCGCAGACCAACCGGCCACTGTGACCTGGATGCAGGCGATCGAAGGTCGTCGCAACAACCTGGGGGATCAACTGTTTGCGCAAGCGGCCCCTTTCGACGCCGAAGCGGTCCTGCTCGCGAAAGTGGATTTGCGTCTTACCGCCGTGTTTTGGGGTCGCGACGATTTTGCCTGGTTGGTCGAAGCGCAACAGCGTACCCGGCGCACAATTGCCTGGCGTATCTTTCCGGGAGACCCGGCGCGTTCACCCGTCAAACTGTTCGACCGCTCGAGCGAGGATCGGTATGGAGATCCCGGAACGCCGCTGCTGGAAACCAACCGGTTTGGCGCGCGCACCATCAACTTTACGCCGGATGGTGCCGCCCTCTACCTGATGGGTCGTGGCGCGTCTCCCGAAGGAGAGCGGCCTTTCATTGATCGTTTTGATATCGAGGCACGGGAATCCAAGCGGCTGTACCGATCTGAAGCGCCGTTTTATGACCAGCCGATGGCATTGTTTGATGCCACCGCACAGCCCAAGCTTCTGATGCAGCGTGAATCGGTGACCGAAGCGCCCAATGTGTTCCTGCGCGATCTTGCGACTGGCGCGATGCTGCCGGTCACCAAATACGCGACGCCGAAGAACCCCATTGCCAATGCCACCAAGGAACTGATCAAGTACAAGCGAAAAGACGGCGTCGAACTGTCGGCCACGCTGTACCTGCCGCCGGGTTACAAGAAGGGCGACGAACCCCTACCCCTGGTCATGTGGGCCTACCCGCGGGAGTTTCGCTCTGCCGAAGCGGCGGGGCAGGTCAGTGGGTCGCCCTACCGCTTCGTGCGACCGGCATTCAACGGGCCGCTGCCCTTTCTGACGCAGGGCTATGCGGTGCTGGACAATCCCACCATGCCCATCGTGGGTGAGGGCCGCGTGGAACCCAACGATTCATACTTGCCGCAATTGATCGCAAGCGCTGAAGCTGCCGTCGATGAAGTCGTCAAGCGCGGCATCACGGAGCGTGGCCGGATTGCCGTGGGTGGGCATTCGTATGGGGCGTTCATGGTGGCGAATCTCCTGGCGCACACCAAGTTGTTTGCGGCGGGGATTGCGGAGTCCGGTGCCTACAACCGGACGCTGACGCCGTTCGGTTTTCAGGCCGAGGATCGAACATTCTGGAAGGCCAAAGAGGTTTACAACGCCATGTCGCCGTTCAATTATGCGGACCAGATCAAGGCTCCGCTATTGTTGATTCATGGGGAGAACGATTCGAACAGCGGTACATTTCCGTTGCAAAGCGAGCGCTTCTATCAGGCGATCCGGGGTTTGGGCGGCATAGCCCGCTTGGTCATGCTCCCCCACGAAGACCATGGCTACCGGGCGCGCGAATCGGTCTTGCACCGTTTGTGGGAATCCACGCGTTGGCTGGACAAGTACGTCAAGAATGGCAACGGCAAACCCTAGAACCAGCGGGCGTCTTGGGGTGATTGTGACCGGAAAGCCGCGCCAGTCTTGAAGTTTTGGTTTTTTGTGCAGCGCAATGCTTGACGCCCCCGCCGCAGCACGCCATAATTCGCGCCCTTCGGTTGTCTGCTCTGTGGACGGCTTGAATTGGCCAATTAGCTCAGCCGGTTAGAGCGACGGAATCATAATCCGCAGGTCCCCTGTTCGAATCAGGGATTGGCCACCAGTTTTATGTGCGCAAGGGCCGGAATTCCGGCCCTTGTCTTTTTTGACCCCTGCCCGGGTTATTCCCCGTTCCCAGGAGATCGCCATGCCCAAAGATGCCACGCCCGCCAAAAAGGTCTTTATCAAGACTTTTGGCTGTCAGATGAACGAGTACGACTCGGACAAGATGGCCGATGTCCTTCATGCATTCGAAGGGTATGAAAAAACCACGGATCCGGCTGAGGCCGATCTGGTGCTCTACAACTCCTGCTCGGTGCGCGAGAAAGCCTCCGAAAAACTGTTCAGCGACCTGGGGCGCCTCAAGGAACTCAAGGCCGGGAAGCCTGGCCTGCTGATCGGCGTCGGCGGATGCGTGGCTTCGCAGGAAGGCGAAGCCATCGTTCAGCGCGCACCCTACGTGGACATGGTTTTCGGGCCCCAAACCTTGCACCGCCTGCCGGACATGATTCGCGCACAACGCGCGTCGGCCTTGCCGCAGGTCGATATTTCCTTCCCGGAGATCGAGAAGTTCGATGCCATGCCGCCTGCGAGGATCGACGGTGTGACTGCCTTTGTGTCCATCATGGAAGGCTGCTCCAAGTATTGCTCCTTCTGTGTGGTGCCCTACACACGTGGCGAGGAGGTGTCGCGGCCCCTGAATGATGTGATGGCCGAGATCCGCGCTCTGGCCGCGAAGGGGGTCAAGGAAGTGACGTTGCTCGGCCAGAACGTCAATGCGTATGCGGGTGAAATGGAAGATGGCGAACGGGCTGATTTCGCACTTCTGCTCGCCGCGGTCCATGCCATTCCAGAAATCGGCCGCATTCGTTACACGACTTCGCATCCGCTCGAATTCACGCAGCGCCTGATCGACGCGTATGCCAAGCTTCCGAAACTGGTATCTCAATTGCATTTGCCGGTGCAAGCCGGATCGGACCGCGTGCTGGCCGCCATGAAGCGCAACTACACCGTGATGGAGTACAAGTCCATCGTGCGGCGCTTGCGTTCGGTGCGACCGGACATCTCGCTCACGAGCGACTTCATTGTCGGCTTTCCGGGTGAAACCGAGGAGGATTTTGAAAAGTCGATGAAGTTGATCGAGGACATCCACTTCGATGGCAGCTTTTCGTTCGTGTATTCGCGCCGCCCCGGCACCCCCGCCGCAAATTTGGCCGATGACACGCCTCAGGAGATCAAGCTTGCAAGGCTGTCCCGCATGCAGGCGCTGTTGGAAAAGCAGCTGCTCGCGCATTCGCAGGCGATGGTTGGCACGACCCAGCGGGTTCTCGTCGAGGGAAAGGCCAAGCGCGATGCGAAAGACCTCATGGGGCGCACCGACAACAACCGCGTGGTGAATTTTCCGGGCGGGCCGCACGGCGAGCGTCTCATCGGCCAGTTCATCAATCTCCACATCACCGCCGTGAGTCGCTTCACGTTGCGCGGCGAAGTGGTCACAGGTGAAACAGTCGCGGCATAATCCCTCCGTGAAAACCCACTCACTCGAATTCGCGCTGCAACCCGTCGACAACCGTCGGCTGATGAACCTGTGCGGCGCCATGGACGCCAACTTGCGCCAGATCGAGGCTGCGCTCGATGTTTCGATTGCACGGCGCGGTGAAAAATTCTCGGTGTCAGGCGAGAAGGATCGCATCGAGCTCGCGGCAAAAGTCCTGAACCGTTTTTATGGCCGCGCAGCCGATGACCTGAGCGTCGAAGCGGTGCAACTTGGCATCATCGAAATGCGGAGGGACCGAGGGCCGGCGGAGAAGCGGCGCGAGCCGGAGCCTTTCGGCGACGCAGAGTTCGCATTGCATACCAAGCGCCCGGACCTGAAGCCGCGTACCGAGCGCCAAGGGCAGTATGTACGACAAATCCAAACGCACGACATCACGTTCGGTGTTGGCCCTGCGGGAACCGGCAAGACCTATTTGGCCGTTGCCTGTGCCGTGGATGCGTTCGAGCGCGACCTGGTCAAACGCATTGTGCTGACGCGCCCCGCGGTGGAGGCGGGCGAGAAGCTTGGATTCTTGCCGGGCGATCTGTCGCAGAAGGTCGATCCATACCTGCGGCCGTTGTACGACGCGCTGTACGACTTGCTGGGGTTCGACAAGGTCAACCGCATGTTCGAGCGCGCACAGATCGAAGTTGCGCCTTTGGCATTCATGCGCGGCCGCACCTTGAATCATTCGTTCATCATTCTCGACGAGGCGCAAAACACCACGCCCGAGCAGATGAAGATGTTCCTGACCCGGATCGGCTTCGGCACCAAGGCGGTGGTGACCGGCGACGTGACGCAGGTCGACTTGAAGCACGGGCAGGTGAGCGGGCTCATCGATGCGCGCAACGTGTTGAATGGCCTGCGCGGAATCGGCTTCACGATTTTCCAGGCAGACGATGTCGTTCGGCACCCTTTGGTGCAGTCCATTGTCACGGCCTATGAAGCGCACCATCGGAAGATCCGCTGATGACGCCGATCGGGAGTTCGCCATCGGATGCAGCGCGTGCCGCCCTGAAGCAGCACTGCAACCGTGGCATCACCGGGCATCCCACCCCGCTGCCCCAAAATGAAATGTTCGCCATCGCCGATTGGATGGCCAAGAACAACTATGCGCCAGACGTGTATGGCACCGGGCAGTTGATCGCGGACTTTGAGGCCAAGGTCGCCAAGCTGTTGGGGAAGCCTGCAGCCGCATTCATGCCATCTGGAAAAATGGCGTCGCTGATTGCCTTGCGCATCTGGACGGACCGGGCGCACAACGCCGACTTTGGCATGCACTCAACAGCGCATCTGGAGCTGCATGAAGAACTGGCCTATCGAAAGCTGCATGGCTTGCGCGGTCGGTTTCTGGGCAAGCCTGATCGACCCATTCTTGCGGTAGATATTCAAACTTGTGAAATTCCGCTGTCGGCCATCGTGCTGGAACTGCCGATGCGGGAAATTGGTGGACAGTTGCCACCTTGGGAGGATCTTCTCAAGCAGCGCGACATCGCCAAAAGCCGATCGACCAAGTTGCACTTGGATGGTGCGCGCCTTTGGGAATCACGAGCCTATTACCGGGACCAAAGCTATGCAGAAATTGCAGCGATGTTCGATTCTGTCTATGTGTCGTTCTACAAGGGCATCGGCGCGCTTGCCGGGGCCATGCTGCTCGGCGACGAAAATTTCATTGCAGAGGCACGGGTGTGGCTGACCCGGCACGGGGGTACCCTCTATCAGCAGTATCCGACCGTGGCGAGCGCCGCGATGCGGTTTGACCAGCGATTGGAGCGGATGCCGGCCTATTTTGCGCGAACCCGCGCCTTCGTGGATGCTGTGAAGTCGTTTCCGGGAGTGCGCGTGTTGCCGGACTCGCCGCAGGTCAACCTCGTGCACCTCCATTTCGACATGCCCGCCCATCGTTGGGAGGCCGCCCGCGATCATCTGGCCGCAGGCGAACGCATTTGGATGGGCAAGGCACGGAACCCCAAGGATGCGTCTAAGACGGAAGTCGAGATCTACGTGGGTGAGGGGATGATGGCCCTTTCGGACGAGGAGGTAATGTCCGCATTCGGCAAGCTGTTGGCGTTCACCCGGATGGGCGGCGATCGCTGACATGGCGTCTCGCACACGTGTGGATGTGCAGATCGTGAGTCGTCTGGCCGGCATTCCGTCGCCAGCGCAATTCACGCGTTGGATACGCGCCGCGCTGGACGCACCGGCCACGTTGGCCCTCCGCGTGGTCAACGCCGCAGAGGGGCGCAACCTCAATTCGGCGTTTCGCGGCAAGGACTATGCGACGAATGTGCTGACCTTTGTTTATCACGAGGCTGGCGCTGCGGAACTTTTGGGAGACCTGGTGCTGTGTGCCCCGGTGGTTGCAAGAGAGGCGCGGGAGCAGGAAAAGGTGCTACTGCATCACTACGCGCATCTCACCATCCACGGCGCGCTCCATCTGGCCGGCCTGGATCACGAGAAACCGCGCGAGGCCAAGAGGATGGAGGCGCGGGAAATCGAGTTGCTCGCGCGGTTTGGCATCGGCAATCCATACGCCTGACGGTCACAGCCGCGAAAGCGGTTTGTGATACATTGGCCGCCTCGTCATTCCCCATCTCCCTCCATGGACGATGCCCCCAAGCGCTCGCTGCTCGAGCGCCTGTCTTCGATGCTCCTGCGGGAGCCTGAAGACCGAGACCAGCTGGTCGAACTGCTGCACGCCGCCTTTGAGAAGAACCTGCTCGACGCCGATGCCTTGTCGATGATCGAAGGCGTCATGCAGGTGTCTGAAACGCAGGCGCGCGACGTGATGATCCCGCGTTCGCAAATGGACATGATCGACGTGGCCGAGGAGCCTGATTCGTTCATCCCGTTTGTAATCGAGACGGCGCACTCGCGCTTCCCCGTTTATGAGAACTCCAAGGACAACGTCATCGGCATCCTGTTGGCCAAGGACCTGTTGCGGTACTACGCCAATGCCGATGAGTTCGATGTGCGCGACATGTTGCGCCCCGCCGTATTCGTGCCGGAAAGCAAGCGCCTCAATGTCCTGCTGCGGGATTTCCGTGCGAACCGCAATCACATCGCCATCGTCGTGGACGAATATGGCGGTGTCGCGGGACTCGTGACGATTGAGGATGTTCTTGAGCAAATCGTTGGCGACATCGAGGACGAATACGACTTCGACGAGACCGAGGACAACATCCTTCCGGACAAGGCGGGAAAATTTCGCGTCAAGGCCGTGACGGAAATCGAAGATTTCAATGAGACGTTTGGCACGAGATTTTCTGACGATGATTTCGATACGGTCGGTGGTTTGGTGTTGAACAAATTCGGCAAGCTCCCGAAGCGCGGCGAGAGCGTGAGCATCGAAGGGTTCAAGTTCGTGGTGTTGCGCTCCGACAGCCGCAAGATTCACGCGTTGATGGTAGAGCGTCTGGTGCCTGAATCGCCGGATGCTCCCGGAGGAGACGCGCCGCCTGCGCCTCCTGCGCAAAGGGCCGCATGACGCACGTGAAGTCGTGCCTCGCCGCATTCACGGGCGGGGCGCTGGGCGTGCTGGGTTTTGCGCCATTCCACTTCTGGCCTGCAGCCATCGCTTCAATTGCGGTGCTGTTCGCGCTGTGGCTGCGCCCTTCGCGCAAACGCGGAGTGTTCGCCATCGGGTTCCTCTGGGGCCTGGGGTTGTTCCTCGCGGGCGTTTCTTGGATTTACGTGAGCTTGCATGTGTACGGCAACATGCCCGCGATTCTTGCGGCCCTCGCCACGCTGTTGTTCTGCGCGTACCTGTCGCTGTTTCCTGCAATGGGCGGCGTGGTCGTGCAGTGGATGCGCAACCGCGCGGCATCCGCATCGACGGCCCGCTTCCTCTTGCTGGCAATGCCCGCCATTTTCGTGGCGTGCGAAATGTTGCGCGGCTGGTTCCTGTCAGGCTTTCCCTGGCTTACGATGGGCTACTCGCAAACGCCGGCGGGTTGGGTGAGCGCGCCGCTGGCGGGCTTTGCGCCGCTGGTGGGGGCATTCGGCATTTCCTGGTTGATGGCGGTGTTGGCGGCGATGGCCGTGCTGCTGGTGCCGCGCCTGTCCCGCACGGAACTCTCGCGGCGCGGAATGCGGGCGATTGCGGGAAGCGCGCTGGCCCTGTGTGCGTTGGGCGTCGTATTGCACGCGATGCCGTGGAGCGTCCCGGCCAGTGCAGGAATTACGGTCTCGCTCCTGCAAGGCAACATCGAACAAAGCCTCAAGTGGCGCGAGGACCAACGCGCGCCCACGCTGACCAACTATCTCGAACTGGCCGAACAAAGCGGCGCCAAACTAGTGGTGATGCCGGAGACTGCGTTGCCCACATTCCTCGATGCGGTGCCGCAGGATTATCTCGATCGCCTGCGCATACAGGCCGCTGCGCGCGGTGCCGATCTCATCATTGGCGCACCGATTGCAGAGCGTACGCCGGGCGAACCCGCCACCTCGCGCGCACCGTACCGCTATTTCAACAGCGCCATTTCGCTGGGCGCATCGTCTCAGCAACGCTACGACAAATCGCACCTGGTCGCATTCGGCGAATTCATCCCACCGCTGTTCTCCTGGGTGTACCGCTGGCTGGATATTCCGCTCGCCGGTTTCACCCAAGGCACCACGTCCCCGCAGCCGATGAACGTGGCCGGCACAAAAGTCGCAGTGAACATCTGCTACGAAGATGCCTTCGGCGGCGAGATCGCGCGCCAATTGCCGGAGGCGAATCTGCTGGTGAATGTTTCCAACATGGCGTGGTACGGCCAATCGCTTGCGGCGGACCAGCATGCGCAGATGTCGCAGATGCGCGCGATGGAAACGTCGCGCTGGATGCTACGCGCCACGAACACCGGTGTCACCGCTGCGATTGATCACACCGGCCGCATCGTCAGCGCGCTCCCGCAGTTCACGCGCGGAGCACTTCAAATTCAGGCCGAACCACGCGCGGGAACGACGCCCTATTCGATGTGGCGCGATTGGCCGGTGCTGATACTCATTGTGATCGTGATGGTTGGTTCACAACGCGCAAAGCGTGGCGACATCAAAGTCCAATAGCGGCAAGGCTCCCGGGCCAAAAATGCGCTGAAAGGCGCGCTAGTGCTAGGGTTTGACTGTGTTGCGTGCCGGCCTTGTCCATCTCCCGACACTGGATCGCTTCCGCGATTTGCCTTTGCGCTGCTGATGACACGATGTGAGCGCGAAGGATGTACGAAAATGCCATGCTATGGCCAACAAAGGAAAACGACGAAGTGAACGAAAAGCAAACTGATAAAGAAAAGGGAGTTCAGAACGACCTCTTTTCGACGAAGAAGCCTGGAATTACCGGCCTGTTCAAATTGGCCATTTTCATTGTCGCGATTGTCGCTTGGTTCATATTGCGGTTAATGGGCATAGATCTAGAGCTACCAATTGCACCCTAGACTTATTAACAGCCGAAGACCGGATAATAAAAGTCCTTACCGGCGACACCATCACCGCCACGATTTCACACGCTCTTTCCGTCCCATTTTCAGCACCATCGCTATTCTCTGGTGCCGTCACGCCCCCGCCTTGTCCATCTTCCGATACTGAATCGCCTCCGCTATCTGCGCGCTGGTGATCGCCGATTGGCCAGCCACGTCGGCGATGGTACGCGCCACTTTCAGCACGCGATGATAGGCCCGCGCCGAAAGACCCAGGCGCGAGATGGCGTTCTTCAGGAGTTCTTCGCCCGCAGCATCGGGCTTGCACAACGTGTCGATTTCTTTCGGCCCCAACTTCGCGTTGGGCTTGCCTTGCCTTGAAACTTGAACGTCGCGGGCACGCGTCACGCGTGCGCTGATGGATTCGCTCGACTCGCCGGCGGCCGCTTTCACCAACTCCAGTTGCGGCACGGCGGGCACTTCGATTTGCAAGTCAATGCGATCGAGCAGCGGCCCGGAAATTTTTCCGCGATAGCGTGAAATCTGGTCCGGCGTGCAGCGGCACTTGTTGGAGTAGTGGCCCAGGAATCCACATGGACACGGATTCATCGCCGCAATCAGCTGGAACTCTGCTGGAAAATCTGCCTGGCGTGCAGCTCTTGAAATCGTGATGCGCCCGCTTTCCAAGGGCTCGCGCAACACCTCCAACACGCTGCGATCGAACTCCGGCAGCTCATCCAAGAACAACACGCCGTGATGCGCGAGCGAAATTTCGCCAGGTCGTGGATTGCCGCCACCGCCCACCAACGCAACGCCCGACGCGGTGTGATGCGGCGCGCGATACGGACGCGATTTCCACCTCTCCACTTTGAAGCTTCCATTGAGGCTTTGCACCGCCGCCGCTTCCAGCGCCTCGGCATCGGTCATCGGCGGCAAGATGCCGGGGAAGCGCGCGGCGAGCATGGTTTTGCCTGTGCCGGGCGGGCCCATCATCAGTGCGCTGTGCCCGCCCGCTGCGGCAATTTCCAGTGCGCGTTTGGCATGCGCCTGACCCTTGACCTCGGAGAAATCCGCATAGCGTGGAGTGGCAGACGGTGCAGCCGCGCGTGTGTCGAGCGGCTGCAAGGCTTCGCGGCCAGCCAGAAACGCGCAGACCTGCAAGAGGTTCTTCACCGGATACACGCTCGCATCCACCACCAGCGCGGCTTCAGCCGCCGAAGGTGCGGGCAGGACGAAAGCGCGCTTGTCGCCATGCGCCTTGAAGGTCATCGCCAAGGCACCACGAATCGCGCGCAGTTCGCCGGTCAACGCCAATTCGCCGGCGAATTCCAAGTCCTTGAGCTTGTCCCCCGGGATTTGCCCACTGGCGACCAGGATGCCAATGGCGATCGGCAAATCGAAGCGGCCCGATTCTTTCGGCAAATCGGCGGGTGCCAAATTCACCGTGATGCGCCTCTGCGGAAATTCGAAGCGCGCGTTCAGCAAGGCCGCGCGGACCCGGTCCTTGCTTTCTTTCACTTCGATCTCGGGCAGCCCGACGATCGTGAAGGCGGGCAGCCCGTTGGCAAGGTGCACTTCAACGGTCACGGGCGGCGCCTCCATGCCGGCCAGCGCCCGCGAGTGCAACACGGCCAGCGACATCAGCGCGGTTCCGCCGCGCGCACCTGCTCAAGCCGTGCAATTTTTGTTTCAAGTTCCGCCTGCTTGGCGCGCAGCTTTTCCAGGAGTGCCATTTGGGCGTCGAATTCCTCGCGGCTGACCAGCCCGCGATTCGCGAGCTCGGCAATGAACTGCGCACGCACGTTCTTTTCTACGTCAGCCAAAGGTGAGTTCTTTACAGCTTCATCCAGCTTGGCGGCGAGATCGGCAAGGAGGGTCAGGGCGGAGGCAGGGCCGGTCATGTTCTGTGCAATTGGAAACACCAGTCGTGTATCGATCATTGTATCGGACACGCTCATCCGCTCCCCGCCGCCCAAGCACCGGATGCCGCGCCCCATTTCGGTGCATCGGTGGCTTTGAGCGCTGAGTTTTGGTGCGGTCTTAGCCCCGCAATTTTGAAGCGACATAAAAATCAATCACTTAGGAGGTACTGAGTGCTTGGCACGCAACCTGCTATTTGTTGCATGGCAGCATTTATTCAACTCACCGAACAGGTCGAATGATGAAAAAGACACTCGCACTTCTCCCCGCCACGCTGGCCCTGACCTTTATTGGCCATGTCCACGCGCAGCAGGCTCCTGCGGCGGCTGCACCCGCACCTGCAGCGCCGGAGTCCACCCTGGTGCCCAAAGTCTCGCTCTACAGCGAATACGAATATCGCGGCATTGCGCAAACGGCCGAGAAGCCCGCCCTTCAGTTCAATCTTGATTACTCGCACCCGAGCGGCTTCTATCTGGGCACGTTTGTCACCAACATCAAGTGGCTCAAGGAAGCCGCCAAGGTCGGTGGCTTCTCCACCAATGCAAACATCGAGTGGGATCTGTTTGGCGGCTACAAGTTTGAGATCGCCAAGGACATCACCTTGGATGTGGGGTACCTGCGCTACGAATACCCGTCGAGCAAGGCGTTCAATCCGTCGCCAAACACCGACGAAATTTACATTGGCGTGGCGTCGGGTGCATTCAGTGCCAAGTACTCGCATTCCACCAGCAACCTGTTCGGTTTTGCGGACAGCAAGGGTTCCGGCTTCCTCGAATTCAATTGGTCGCAGGAAGTGATGCCCAAGCTCACCGCCAATGCGCAGATCGCACGCCAGACCGTGAAGAACAACGGGGACTTCAGCTACACCGTATACAAATTGGGTGCCAGCTATGATCTCGGCGATGGCTGGGCACTCGGCGGATACGTCAAGGACACCAACGCCAAGACCGCGTTCTATACCGTCAACGGCAAGGACCTCGGCAAGGCACGCCTGGTGGCCTTCATTTCCAAATCATTCTGAGAACCAGAAGGAGAACCCGCATGAAACTGGTCACCGCCATCATCAAGCCGTTCAAGCTTGACGAAGTGCGCGAATCGCTGTCGGCGATTGGCGTGCAGGGAATTACCGTCACTGAAGTCAAGGGATTTGGCCGCCAGAAGGGCCATACGGAGCTTTACCGCGGCGCGGAGTATGTCGTGGACTTCCTGCCAAAAGTCAAGATTGAAGCGGCGGTGAAGGACGATTTGCTCGAGCGTGTCATCGAGGCGATCGAAAAGTCTGCCAACACCGGCAAGATCGGCGACGGAAAGATCTTCGTCTTCGATCTCGAGCAAGTCATTCGCATCCGCACCGGTGAAACCGGCGCTGACGCACTTTGAGATCGGGGAGATCGACATGAAAAAGTATTTTGTTACCCTGGCCGTCGCGGCCGCCCTGATGGGCACCATCATCAGTTCGCAGAGCGCGCATGCGGAAGACAAGAAAGCTGACGCAGCACCGGCTGCCGCCGCACCCGCGGCTGCGCCGGCAGCGACCGCCGCGCCAACACCTGCGACAGCGGCGCCTGCAGTGGCACCCGCTGCCGCGCCCGCCGCGCCAGCGGCTGCTCCAGCACCCACGCCCAACAAAGGCGATGTGGCGTGGATGCTGACGTCCACGGCGCTGGTGTTGCTGATGAGTGTTCCGGCACTGGCGTTGTTCTATGGTGGCCTGGTCCGGTCCAAGAACATGTTGTCCGTCTTGATGCAGGTGTTCGTCACATTCTCACTGATCAGCGTCCTGTGGGTGGTGTACGGCTACAGCTTCGCGTTCACGGAGGGCAATGCGTTCATTGGCGGAACGGATCGGCTGTTCTTCAAGGGGATTGCAGATCTGGCCAAGGGCGAGTTCGCCATGGCGGCCACGTTCAGCAAAGGTGTGGTGATCCCAGAAATGTTGTTCGCGGCATTCCAGGCCACGTTTGCTGCGATCACCTGCTGCCTGGTGCTGGGCTCCGTGGCAGAACGCATGAAATTTTCGGCCGTGCTCCTGTTCATGGTGTTGTGGTTCACATTCAGCTACCTGCCGATCGCGCACATGGTCTGGTTCTGGGCCGGTCCCGATGCCTACACCGCAGCCAATGTGGTGGATGCCACCAATGCCAAGGCCGGTTTGATCTGGCAGTGGGGCGCGCTCGACTTTGCCGGCGGAACGGTCGTGCACATCAATGCCGGCGTCGCAGGTCTGGTCGCAGCGTACATGCTGGGCAAGCGTGTTGGTTACGGCAAGGAAGCGATGACCCCGCACAGCCTCACCATGACCATGATCGGCGCATCGCTGCTGTGGTTCGGCTGGTTCGGCTTCAATGCAGGCTCCGCGCTTGAATCTGGCAATGCTGCCGTGCTGGCGTTCATGAACACGTTCCTGGCGACAGCATGTGCGGTGATGGCTTGGACGTTTGCTGAATGGCTGCACAAGGGCAAGCCCTCGATGCTCGGTGCCGCCTCCGGTGCCGTGGCGGGACTCGTCGCCATCACGCCCGCCGCAGGCAATGTGGGCATTCCCGGCGCCTTCGTCATCGGCACGGCGGCCGGCCTCGTATGTCTCTGGGGCGTCACCGGGCTGAAGCGCCTGCTCAAGGCGGACGACGCGCTCGACGTGTTCGGCGTGCATGCCGTCGGTGGCATCCTCGGTGCGCTCCTCACCGGCGTGTTCGTCTCGCCCGATCTGGGCGGCCCGGGTTTCGTCACCGACTGGGTGACGGCCAAGACCGGCTTTACATCGATTGGTGAACAGGTCTGGATCCAGGCCAAGGCTGTTGGCATCTCGGTATTGTTGTCGGCGGTCGTGGCTACGATTTCGCTGTTCATCGTCAAGGCCGTCGTCGGACTACGCGTTCCTGAAGACGAAGAACGCGAAGGCCTGGACGTCACCTCTCACGGCGAGAAGGCGTACAACTAGCCGCCAACGATTTCATCGCGCCTCCCCCGGATTCTCCTTCCGGGTTTGCAACGGGCACCCTCGCGGTGCCCGTTTTTTTGAAGTCCACGCCTGGCGAGGAGTTTCGGACGATTTGCCTCCGGAAGGTGCGCCAATGCTGGACTTTCGGGTTCGCCTCGAATGGCAACTTTGTGCGGGATCGACTGCGGCGCTATACTGTCAGGCCGTTTCCCATGCACCGCCCATGAACCAGCGCGACCCCCACCTTCCTATTCCCGACGTGCAATCGCAACCGGACCACCGGCGCATTGCCATCGACCGCGTGGGCGTGAAATCGCTACGGCACCCGGTGCGCGTGCGTTGCGTGGGTGGCGCCTTGATGCATAGCGTGGCCATCTTCGACATGACGGTCTGCCTGCCGGAAACCAGCAAGGGCACCCACATGTCGCGCTTTGTCGAACTGATTGAATCGCACCCTGAACCGTTGTCTGCGGAAACCCTTCCTGCGCTGCTCGAACACATGCTCGCGCGGCTGAATGCGAGCGAGGGACGCATCGATGCGCGCTTTCCTTTTTTCGTGGAAAAACACGCGCCGATTTCCGGGGTGAAATCCACGCTCGACTATGAAGTGGTCCTGTCGGGCAGGATAAAAGACGGCCGCGCCACGGTCATGACGCGCGTGGTCATTCCCGTGACCAGCCTATGCCCGTGTTCAAAAGAGATTTCGGTGTACGGTGCGCACAACCAGCGTGCCCACATCGCCATCGAAGTTGAGGGCGCGGAACCAATGCCGATCGAGGCCATCATCAAGATCGCCGAAGAACAGGCCTCCAGCGAACTCTACGGCGTGCTGAAACGCACCGACGAAAAATTCGTGACGGAACGCGCCTACGAAAATCCGAAGTTTGTCGAAGACGTGGCCCGCGATGTGGCGGCGGCCTTGATGGCCGATGCGCGTGTCACTGCGTTTACGGTGGAGGTCGAGAATTTCGAATCCATCCACAACCACTCCGCATTTGCGGTGATCAAGCGCCGCAAATCAAACTGAGTGAGCGCCGGGTCGGTCCGCCCGATAGGGCGCTGCGAATGAATCCCGACGTTGACTTTGCCGATTCAGCTTCGCTCACCGAACGCCGGACGCGGTTGCGCGCGAAGATTCCCGCGAACTATCACCCGGTGATCTACTTCGGCGCGGTCAATCTTTTGGCAATGGGCGCCATTGGTGGAGCGCTCGGCGTGCTTTCCCAAGTGACGCCACTGGAGTGGCTTGTGGCCCCGCTCGCGTTCCTCGTCGCCAATCTGGTTGAACACCGGGTGCATCGTGGGCCGATGCACCACCTTTCGCCACCTTGGAACATCCTGTTCGAGCGCCACGTACGCCAACACCACGTGTATTTCGATCAGGGTCATATGGCGGTGGCCACGGCGCGCGACTACTTCTGGGTGTTCTTCCCGTGGTGGGCGGTGGGCCTTGTTGTGGCGACCGCGCTGCTGTTCGCGCTGCCGCTTGGTTTTCTGTGGTCCGCCAATGCGGGACGATTGTTTTTCGCCGTTGCCATCGCCTACTACCTGGCCTACGAGTGGCTTCATTTCTCGCACCATCTTCCGCCGCAGAGCTGGTGGGGCCGGCTGCCGCTTCTGGTTGCCCTTCGCCGCCTGCACGTGGCGCACCACGATCCGTCGAAGATGAGCACGAAAAACTTCAATATCACTTTTCCGATCGCCGACTGGCTATTCGGGACCCTGGATCGCGGCCGCAACTAAGCCCGACGCGGGAAGATCGCGTGTCGAGGAGGCATTCAGCCCCCCTCCCTGGCGGCCTTGTACAGGGCCAGCGCTTTCGCGCGCTGCACACTGTGGTCGACGATGGGCATTGGATAGATCTGCCCGATCATCGCACCGCTTGATTGCTGTTCGAGCGGCGGCATGGTCCATGGGGCGTGGATAAATTTGTCCGGGACCTCGGCAAGTTCCGGTACGTACCGCCGGATGAACTTTCCCCGCGGGTCGAACCGTTCCGATTGGCTGACCGGATTGAAGATGCGGAAATACGGTTGCGCATCGCACCCGGTGGAGGCGGCCCATTGCCATCCGCCGTTGTTGGCGGCGAGGTCGAAATCGATGAGCTGTTCAGCAAAGTATTTTTCGCCCCAACGCCAGTCAATCAACAAGTCCTTGGTCAGGAAACTGGCTACGATCATGCGCAGCCGGTTGTGCATGTACCCCGTCTGGTTCAACTGCCGCATGGCGGCATCGACGATTGGAAATCCGGTGCGCGCTTCACACCAGGCGGCAAAAAGCGCCGGGTCGTTTTCCCAGACGAGCGCGTCGTATTCCGGGCGGAACGCCCTCGTCGCGGCGTGCGGATGATGCCAAAGAATCTGGAAATAGAAATCACGCCAGATCAGCTCCGAGAGCCAGGTCGTTGCGCCGGCGTTGGCCTTGCGCAACGACTCGGCATGCGCCAACGCTGCGAGTGACCGAATCGAGAGGGTGCCGAAGCGATTGTGCACGGACAAATACGACGAGGGTGCCGAAGCGATTGTGCACGGACAAATACGACACGCCTTTGACGGCAGGGTAATCGCGCGCCTCTCGATAGTCATCGATACGGGTGACAAAATCGCGCAGCAACGCTCTTGCCCCGCTCATGCCGGTGGAAGCCAATGACTTGAGGTTGGTGCGCCCGAATCCCATGCTCTCCAGCGACGGCAGGGGCCGGGCCAGCGGCGATTTGGCGAAGTGCCCGGCGTATTTTGTGACTGGGTAGGCCTTCAAGTGAAAGTCGGTCAATCGTTTCAGCCACGCGTTCTTGTACGGCGTAAACACGGAAAACGGGGTGCCGGACTGGGTGAGGACTTCGTCCTTCGCAAAGATGACCGTGTCCTTGAAGGCATGGAATGAAATGCCTTCGCGCGCAAGGCTCGCGGCCACGGCGTGGTCACGTGCAATGGCCCGGGGTTCGTAGTCTTCATTGGTAAAGACGGCGTCGGCATTCAGCGACTTTGCGAGTTTCGGGATGGCGTCCCGCGCGGTATCGTGCAGCACGATCAGGCAGCCACCCAAGTCATCGACCGCTGCCCTCAGCTCGGCGATCGATTCCCAGATGAACTCCACGCGCCGATCGGTTTTCGAGACCAATGCATCGAGGATCTCCCGGTCAAAAATGAACGCGCAATAGACCGTGCGCGACTGTTTCAGCGCATGGTAAATCCCGGCATTGTCATCGGTGCGCAAGTCGCGCCGAAACCAGAAAAGGGCACGGTCGTAGGTTGTCTTGCTCATCAGGCGCGATTCCGAGTATGGCGTCGGTTAGAATGTCGCCTGACAAGGGCGATGGATAGATGGACAGCGTCAATCTTACCAACCACTTCCTGATCGCCATGCCGGGCATGGCCGACCCCTATTTTTCCAAGACGCTGACGCTCCTCTGCGAGCACAGCGAAAAGGGCGCCATCGGTTTGGTGGTCAACAAGCCCATCGACGTCAACTACGGCCAGTTGTTTTCACAGGTCGACATCGAATTGCCGGATGAGGACTTGCGCAGTGAGTGCGTGTATTTCGGCGGCCCGGTCCTGGTCGATCGCGGGTTCGTGCTGCACCAGCCATTGCTCGACTGGAATTCAACGCTGAAGATTGACGACGACACCGGTCTCACGACCTCGCGCGATGTGCTCGAGGCGATGGCGGCAGGCAAGGGGCCGCGCCGCGTCCTGATCACCCTCGGGTATGCCGGATGGGCGCCGGGCCAGTTGGAGGACGAAATCAAGCGAAATGGCTGGTTGACCGTCAAGGCGGACGCCAGCCTGATCTTTGACGTGCCCGCGGAGCAACGCCTTTCTGCAGCCATGAATCTCCTGGGCTTGAATTTCGGCAATCTTTCGGATGTGGCGGGCCATGCATGACGAAACCGTGATGGCGTTTGATTTCGGCGAGCGCCGCATTGGCGTGGCCGTAGGCAATTCCGTGACGCGCACGGCGATGCCGGTGGCGACGCTGCACGTCGAGTCCAACGCGGATCGACTCGCCAGAGTGGCCGAATTGGTCGCCGAATGGCAGCCATCACGTTTTGTGATCGGCGAACCGCGCCACAGCGATGGAAGGCCCCACGAAATGGCGCACCTGGCCCGCAAGTTTGGCAATCGTTTGCGCGAGCAATTTCGCTTGCCGGTGGAATTCGAGGATGAGACGTTGAGTTCGGTCGCTGCGGCGGAGGCGTTGGACCGGCAAGGGGTGTTTGGCGAGAAACGCCGCGGCCGCCTCGATGCGGTGGCTGCGCAAATCATCCTGCAACGGTTTTTTGATCGGTGGGCCGCCCATGCAGCTTGATGCCGACGCGCTGGTCGAGTCCCTTGCGCAAAAGATTGGCCCCTTGACGCCAGGGGTGGCCATGGTGGGCGTGCATAGCGGCGGCGTCTGGGTGGCCGAACGCCTGCATGGCAAACTGCATTGCACCGAGGCGCTCGGGCAACTGGCGGTGACGCTGCACCGCGATGATTTCAGCAAGATCGGCCTGCATCCCCAAAAGAAAGTGACCGACATTCCGTTCGCCGTGGAGGGCCGCCACATCTTGCTGGTCGATGACGTGCTCAATTCCGGAAGGACCCTGCGCGCCGCGATCAACGAGCTGTTTGATTTTGGCAGGCCCGCGTCTGTGAAACTGGCGGTACTTGCAGACCGCGGCGGGCGCGAATTGCCCTTCGCGGCAGATTACGTCGCCACCACTCTGAATCTTCAAGCGACCGAACGCCTGCACTTGAAAAACCAGTCCGGACGACTTGTGTTCGACCTCGAATCGCACTCCTGATGCCTGCCTATCACCCCCAACTCACTGCAGACGGACAGCTCAAACATCTTCTTTCGATCGACGGGTTGTCGCGCACGCACATTGAGCGATTGCTCGAGACAGCCGACCAGTTCGTCTCGGTCGGAGATCGTGAGGTCAAGAAAGTGCCGCTCCTGCGCGGCAAATCGGTGTTCAACCTGTTCTTCGAGAACTCCACCCGGACCCGCACAACGTTCGAGATTGCGGCCAAGCGCCTGTCCGCCGACGTGATCAACCTGAACATCGGCGCGTCATCGACGAGCAAAGGCGAGTCGCTGCTCGACACGCTTGCGAATCTTGTGGCGATGAATGCCGACATGTTTGTGGTGCGTCATTCGGAGTCCGGCGCCCCGTTCCTGATTGCCCAGCATGCGCAGTCCGGCGTGGCCGTCATCAATGCCGGCGACGGGCGGCATGCACATCCGACGCAGGCGCTGCTGGACATGTACACCATCCGGCACTACAAGAAAGCGTTCCACAACCTGTCGGTAGCGATCGTTGGCGACATCCTGCATTCACGCGTCGCGCGGTCAGGTATCCATGCGCTGACCACGTTGGGTTGTCCCGATGTGCGCGTGATCGGTCCGAAGACTCTGATTCCCACGGATGTGCACCGCATGGGGGTCTCGGTTCACCACGACATGGCGCGCGGGCTTGAAGGATGCGACGTGGTGATGATGCTGCGGTTGCAGAACGAGCGCATGAACGGTGCCTTGCTGCCCTCGGCGCACGAGTTCTTCAAGAGCTATGGGCTGACAGCGCAGAAGCTTTCGCGGGCGAAGCCTA
>JBGAUM010000019.1:0-36576 GCA_044228625.1 Usitatibacteraceae bacterium
CAGCCTGGGCAATGTATCGACGAGCCTCACCAACGTCTCGACGTCGCTTTCGACGACCGATTCGAACTTGTCCGTCGTTTCGACCACGTTGTCCAACACCAGCACCAGTCTTGGCAACGTGTCGACCAGCCTCGGCAACGTCAGCACCAGCCAAGTGGGCATCAGCACCAGCCTGGGCAATGTATCGACGAGCCTCACCAACGTCTCGACGTCGCTTTCGACGACCGATTCGAACTTGTCCGTCGTTTCGACCACGTTGTCCAACACCAGCACCAGTCTTGGCAACGTGTCTACCAGCCTCGGCAACGTCAGCACCAGCCAAGCGGGCATCAGCACCAGCCTGGGTAATGTCTCAGGCAGTCTTGGAAATGTGTCTACGAGCCAAGTCGCCATCAGTACAAGCCTTTTCAACGTGAGTTCGTCGGTGACGATCATCAATAACACGGTGATCAATGTCAGCACGTCGGTGATCAACATTTCCAACAGTGTCATCAATATCAGCACCAGCCAAACGCTGATCAGCACGAGCTTGAGCAATGTGAGCACCAGCTTGGGCAATGTCAGCACCTCATTGGGCGGCGTCAGCACGTCCCTCGGAGGCGTGAGCACCAGCCTGGGAAACGTGAGCACGTCCACTGCGGGCCTGTCCTCGTCGCTGTCCACGACCAATTCGAATGTCAGCGTCGTGAGCAACGCGCTATCTTCGACCAACATCAGCTTGGGCAACGTCAGCTCGAGCTTGATCAGCTTGGGTTCGTCGGTCACAGGCCTCAGTTCGTCCCTGGCCAACGTGAGCAGTTCGCTCACTGTCGCTACGTCGAGCAACGCGGCGGCCGTGACAGTCTTGGGCGATTCGATTGGTGCAGTGAGCCGCACGCAGATCAGTCAGTCAATGGCGGTCAGTGCCTCGATGGTTCAGGTGAACAGCTCCATTACCCGCATCGATTCCTCGCTGACGGCTGTGTCGTCTTCAATTACGCAAGCGGCCGCACAGATCACCGAACTCAATACCGGATTGGCGACGCTGTCGGGCGATGTGGATCGCCTGCGCACCGAAAGCCGCCGCGGCGTGGCGGCCATAGCGGCAATGGGCAGCGTGAGCGTGGGCGGGCAAGCGCCGGGCGAAATGGGCATCGACATCGGCGTCGCCGGCTACAAGGGCCAAGGCGCGGTGGCGACGAATATTTCGTATGTGACTGATTCCGGCGTGGTGCTGAGCGCGGGCGCAGGCTACGCGGGCAGCGGCTCGGCCGTGGTGCGACTGGGTGTCGGCTTCCGCATCAAGCTCGGCAAGGACAAGGTGCCTGCAGCAGTCAATGCGCCTGCTCCATCAACACCCGCGGGAGTCGTACAGGAACCCCCGAAAAGCGCTGCAAAGTAGATGCTGGCACCAGTTCAAACCGGCGACAGGAAATCCACTTCCCGCCGATTTCCGCCCGTGACGTACCATCCCGCACCTTGGCCCTCTCCCAAAGGAGAAGGTGAAAAGCGCCCGGCCGAGTGAATTGCGCAAAGGTCCGAGAATGAAGCCTTACACGGTCGGCATTACCATATGGGTCAACGCCAAAGGGGACATGGGTCTTTACGAGAATGGGCTGCGGCAGAACGCGATCTTTCTTTACAACCTGTTTCGCGCATCGCCCAACTGCAAGCGCGCCGTGCTGCTCAATCACGGCGACGGCGCAGTTCCTGACATTCCGCCGGATATCCCACTGGATCCCGCATCAGTGCTGCGTAGCGATGCAATCGAAGACAAACTCGACTTTGTGATCGTGCTGGGCGCGGCCATCGACGCCAATGCCGCGCAACGCTATCGTGAGGCGGGCACAAAAATCATTTCTTACAAGGGCGGCAACGGCATCGTCATTTCGATGGAGGCGATCATTGCGCAGCCGCCGCGCAACGACGCGGAACGCTACTTCGACCGAGATTTCTACGATGCGATCTGGATGACACCGCAGCACTTGAAGACCTATCGCTCGTATTGCGAGACCCTGTATCGATGCCCGGTGCTCGAAATCCAGCAAATCTGGCAGCCGCTGTTCCTGCAATTGCGCATGAAGCATTTGCAGACACCATTCGGATACCAGCCGGGCCGCGCACGGAAGCGCATCGGGATCATGGACCCTAACATCACGGTCATGAAAACCAGCCACCTGCCGATGTTGGTGTGCGAGGCCGCATACCGGCAGCGACCCGAGTTGTTCGAAGCGGTGTACGTGACCAATGCACTGCAGTTCATGAACCACCCGCACTTTTCGAGTTTTGCCAATCGGCTCTCGGCAGTGAAGAACAAAGTGATGACCGTGGAGCCGCGCTTCGTCACAGCGGACTTTCTGGCGCACCACGCGGATGCGGTGGTTACGCACCATTGGGAGAACGGGCTCAACTACCTTTTCTACGACGTGCTGTACGGCGGATATCCGCTGGTGCACAACTCCGAATTTCTGTCCGACGTCGGTTACTACTACGAAAGCTTCGACGCCGAAGCGGGTGGCGAGGCACTCATTCGCGCACTGACCACGCACGACAGCGCACTGACAATCTATCGCGAGCGCGCCGCCGCCCTGCTCGCACGCGTGGAGGCCACCGCCCCAACCAGCATTGCCGCACACGAGAAATTGTTGATGGAGACCGCCTGATCATGGGGCTCAAAGTCGGCATTTCCGCCGTGGCCGTGCAGGAGGATGTGGTGGGCTCCTTTTGGACCAACGGCATGACGCAGAACCTGGTGTTCCTGGCGTTGTTGCTGCAACGCGTGCGCAACGTCGACGAGTCCTTCGTGGTCCCGATTCCCGACGACACGCGTCCGCATCAACCGAGCGTGACGTTCGGGTTCAAGCAGATGCGGCTCGACGATGCCATCGCCAAACTCGACGTGCTGATCGAGGTCGGCATGCGCGTCCCCAACGAGGCGGTGGAGACCTTTCAGAAACGCGGTGGAAAGATCGTCTCCTACGTTGCGGGCAACAGTTTCGTCATGAATCTGGAGGCCATCGCCAGCCACCTGGAGGAGCGTGCCGAAATCCTGCCGCCGTTCGATTTCGATGCCGTGTGGATCACGCCCCAACATTGGCGCACCAATCATTCATACGCCAAGCTCACCAAGTCTTCCGCCGTGCATCAGGTCAGCCAGATCTGGGATCCAATCATCCTGCGCCATGGCGTGTCGCGCGTGCAGCACAATTTCTTTTACAAGCGCCGGTTGAAAGCGGGCTGCTCGGTCGGGATTTTCGAGCCGAACGTGAATGTGTTGAAGACCTTTCACTTGCCGGTGCTCGTGTGCGAGGCGCTATATCGCAAGAACCCGGAAGCGATCGCACACGTGTACGCAGCCAACACCATGCACCTCAAGGAGAACCTGCATTTTTCCGAGTTCTTCGCCTGCCTCGATTTGCTGGCAGCAAAGAAAGTCACCGCAGAAACGCGCTTCCCAGTGTACGAGCTGCTGGGGCAGTATGTCGATACGGTCGTCGCCCATCATTGGGAAAACGGCCTCAACTACCTCTATTACGACGTACTCTACGGCGGCTATCCACTGGTGCACAACTCGGAGTTTTTGAAGGATGTCGGGTACTATTTCGATTCCTTCAACGTGCCGTCTGGCGCGGCCGCCTTGGAGCGGGCATTGAATACGCACGACGATTCATTGGATCGATACAAAGAAGCCAACCGGGAGTTGCTATGGTCGGTCAATCCCGACAACCCCAAGTTGCAGCGCCAGCACGGAGATTTGCTGGAGGCGCTGTGCGCGTGATGCGCATGGCCATGCTTGCGGCCATGGCCGTCTTGACGGCCCATGGGGCCGCACAACCGGCCACGCAGGTATCCGCGCCCCCAACCCCCACCCCGGCTCCAACGCCGCGGGAACCGGAGTTGGCATTGAGCCTGTCGCTGGAACTCTCTACTGAGCAAGGCAATCGTGCTGCGGTGGTCGGCCGTTTGCAGCGCACGCAGTTGTTCACGCCCGGCGATCAGTTCGACATGACACAGCGCGTGAGTGACTTGCGCCGCGAGTTCGCCGCCAAGTACGCATCGCCCACGTCGTGGTTGCGCTTCAACCAATTCACGCACGAACTTCGCATGGGCGAGTATCGGCAGTTCATCACCAGCGAGAAGAAGCTCGCCACCGCGCAGGCCGCCTTCCGCAGCTTTTGGCTTCGGCAAACTGCAATGGGGCTGCTAGGCTTGGGCTGGGGCGCAGAGGTGTTGCGCATCGATTCGACCTCCTCCTTGGCGCCGTATCTTGCGGATTTCATTGCGCGCGAAGGACGCAGCAGTCATGCGATACCACTTCTCGCATTGTGGTCGTACGACCGCCGCAAGGGCGACTCCACCTTGCCAGTGGGGCACTTCGATCAACTCGCCTTGGAATGGGGGAGCCCATTGGGCAACACCACGTACGTCAAGGCCGATGCAATGCACGAATCATATTGGCAGTTCGCACCGCGCATGAGCGCCGGGTTCAGCCTTGCTGCGGGCGCGATACGCGGAACCGGAGGCCATCTGACGCCGATTGGCAAACGTTTCTACGGTGGGGGTGTGGGTTCGGTGCGCGGCTATGAAAACGGCTCACTCGGCCCGGTGGACCCCAGCGGAGCCAGCATGGGCGCCGATAGAAAACTGACCGCCAGCGCGGAATTTCTATGGCACGCATTCGATCTCGGTCCCACACCGATCATTGTTTCAGCGTTCGGCGATCACGGCTCGTTTTACCGCGCTGAAAGAAGCGCCATCGACAAGGAAAGCGCGGCATCGTTTGGCTTGGGCATTTCGGTGCCGATGCCGTTCGGACTCGTGCGCTTTTCTTTTGCGGACCCGAATCGTGACAACAGCCGGACGCAGCGTTTTCAATTCGATGCGCGTGCTAGCTGGCGATAGGAGAAGGGCATGAAATTCCCTCGATTAATTGGTAAACCCAAACACCGGCGCGCCATTTGGGCCATTTCCGCCTCGATCGCCGCACCGGTGCTTGGGTTCGTCAACGCGAATGCCCAGACGCCGCCAGCCAGCCTTTCGGCAATTGCGCGCGGAAGCGGATTCACTGTGTGCCAAAAAGAGATCGACCTTGTCGATCGCAACTTGTTTTCGAACTCGGATTACACGGTGCGCGCATTCGTTGCAGAAAAAAATGCCAATGCACGCCCATGGTCGGCAATCATCGACGCGCGGCGCGTGACCGGCGGCGTGCTCACGCGCAGCCTTACGCATGTCACGGTGACGCCGGCCGTCGGCGTTGGTAGTGCGTCATGCAGCGTGTCCTATGAACAAACGCAGTATCACGACTTGCGCTGCGAGTTGGTCCAGCAGCAGATGGCACCAAATGCCAAACCGGCTCCCGGCACCAGCTTCGGCGCGCTGACACTGGATCTTCATCGCAACATGACACTGACGGTTATTCCGGCCGGCAGTGCGCAGTGCATCAGTGTGTTGAAGGAAGTGTTGTATTGAGGCTGCGTACCCGCCGTTGATCAACCCAACGCCGAACATCTGCTTTACGGCGAACGTTCAGCCCAGTTTCGCCTTCACCAATCCCGACAACGCCCCCATATCCGCGCGACCCGCCACTTTCGGCCGCAAGGCGTTCATGACTTTGCCCATGTCCTTTGCCCCGGTGGCGCCGGTCTCGGCAATCACTCCGGCAATGATGGCGTCTATCTCATCGGCGCAAAGCTGCTGCGGCATGTATTGGGCGAGCACGCTCAGTTCGAATTCTTCCTTCGCCACCAAGTCCGCGCGATTGCCTGCCTGGTATTGTGCGATCGAGTCCTTGCGCTGCTTCACCATCTTGTCGATGATGGACAACACCAACGAGTCGGTCATTTCGGCACGTTCATCGACTTCCTTTTGCTTCATGGCCGCCATCAGCAGGCGGATCGCCGCCAGGCGCTCGGTTTCCCGCGCTTTCATGGCAGTCTTCATGTCTTCGTTGATTCGTTCCTTGAGGGTCATGGCAGGTTCCGTATCGTGCGGTCTGAAATAAAAAAAGGCGGTGGGCTCGCGCCGACCGCCTTCAAGAGAACTTTTTGCCGGTTAGTAGAGCTTCGGCGGCAACATCTGGCTGCGAAGGCGCTTGAAGCGGCGCTTGACCGCGGCAGCATGCTTGCGCTTGCGTTCTGCAGTGGGCTTTTCATAGAACTCTCGGGCACGGAGTTCGGTGAGAAGCCCGGTCTTTTCCACTGCACGCTTGAAGCGGCGCAGCGCAACATCGAACGGCTCGTTTTCCTTGACGCGAATGACTGGCATTGAATACTTTCCTTTCTCGTTATGCCCAACCGGCGCATTGCCTTGCCGAGGGTCTGAAGTTTATTCCCGACGGACTTCCCTGACGACGGCCGAACGGAAATAGCCAAATATAATAACAACTTATGAATAATTTGCCAAGCTCGCCCAGGAGCCAGTCCAAGTTAATCTTGGGCATCGAGTCATCTTGTGACGAGACCGGTGTGGCGCTTTATGACCGGGAATATGGACTGATTGGCCACCGTCTGCATTCCCAAGTCGACATGCACCGCGCTTATGGGGGGGTCGTCCCGGAATTGGCCTCCAGGGACCACATCCGGCGCGTCATAGCCCTGACAGACAACCTCTTGAATGACAGCATGCGCTCACTTAGCGACCTATGTGGCATCGCCGTGACGACTGGACCGGGGCTGGGGGGGGCCTTGTTGACGGGTACAAGCATCGCTGCCGGGCTTGGGCTGTCCCTGAACCTCCCCGTCTGGCCGATCCACCATTTGGAGGGGCACCTTCTCTCGCCTCTCATGGGAGAAAACGTACCGGAGTTGCCGTTTGTAGCGCTGTTGGTCTCGGGGGGGCACACCCAGCTCATGGCGGTTCGCGCGATAGGCGACTATGAATTGCTGGGGGAAACCGTTGATGACGCCGCGGGTGAGGCGTTTGACAAGACCGCCTCCCTACTGGGGCTAGGCTACCCTGGTGGCGCGGCGCTTAGCCAGCTGGCTGAACAAGGGGACTCGGCTCGCTTTGCGTTCCCGCGGCCCATGTTGAAAAGCGGTGACCTCGACTTTAGTTTCAGCGGACTCAAAACAGCGGTATTGACCGAGGTCCGAACCCTGACTGCTGCCAAGGCACTCAATGCCGAAACTTGCAAACACCTCGCGGCCGGCTTCGAGGCGGCAGTCGTTGACGTGCTCACGGCGAAATGCATGACTGCCTTGAAGCAAACCGGGATCAAGACACTCATTGTGGCCGGCGGCGTCGGCGCAAACGCGCGATTGCGCGCGTCCCTCGCCGAGGCAGCCAGAATTCGCCACGCGCGTGTCCTGTTTCCGCCCGTGGACCTCTGCACCGACAATGGCGCGATGATCGCCCATGCAGCGGCCCTGCGCCTAAACGCCGGGCTCTTTGAGGGCGACTATGCAAATCAGTCATTCAACGTGTTGCCGCGCTGGCCGTTGAGCACCCGCCCCTGAGTTCGGATTCGCTCTTTCAGTCCGCGAAACTGCAGAATTCCCGCATTGGCAGCGTGTCGTCCAGCGAACGCTACTTCACCCGCGCGTATTCCGTCTCTGCGTCTTCCAGCTTCTTTTCTGCGGCCTTCACGGCATTCTCCAGTGCTGCCAACCGCTCGAAATACTCCGGCTTGTAGACGATTTTGTTTGTACCCTTGACATCCCCTCGGCCCACTGCGACCAAGATTTCACTTTGCAACGGCTCTTTCCCGGTTTCGAGCGCCTTTTTTGCGCGTTCCAATTCCAGGCGCGCTTGCTCGACCCTTTGTTCCGCAGCGTCTCTCGCAGCGGTTCTCGCTGCGATCCGCGCATCAATTCCGGCGGCCTTTGCATTTCCATCTTTTGCAGCGGCCGGAGCCCGCTTTGATTCGATGACATTGGCCTTGGCGTCAAACTTGACCTCTTCGGCCTTTTCGCCGGGTTTGGGCGGTTTGTCCGAATAGATCACCTTGCCATCCTTGTCGATGTATTTCCACAACTGCTGCGCATCGACACTGCCGCTCGTGAAAGCCAACAAGATTGCGGTCCCCGCCAGCGGGGCCATTCGCTCAAGCCATCTCGTTTTCATGGTTTTTCTCCTTGCCGGTCTCATAAGGACGGACCGCTGAACAAACATCACAATCGGAATCGCGCCGAAACCTGACTTCCTCCCACCGCATGGTCCGGGCGTCCAGCATGGCGAGCCGGCCCGCCAACGGCATACCCACCCCGGTGGCAATCTTGATCGCCTCGGCTGCCTGCATGGTGCCGATAATGCCCACCAAGGGCGCGAAAACACCCATGATGGCGCAACGTTCCTCCGGAGCCCCCGCGCGATCCGGAAACAGGCAGTGGTAACAGGGGGCGTCAGCCTTGCGCAAATCAAAGGACGTGACTTGCCCGTCAAATCGGATGGCAGCACCACTGACCAAGGGCGTCCGCGTTTGCACACACGCTCGGTTGACGGCGTGGCGTGTCGCAAAATTGTCCGAGCAATCGAGGACCACATCCGCCCCCTCCACCAGCGGAAACAACCGCTCTGTAAGTCGCTCGGGAATCGCGACAATGGTGATATCACCGTTGATCTGGCGCAGCGCAAGCTGTGCCGATTCAGCTTTGTTGGTGCCGACTCGACTTTCGACATGCACGATCTGGCGCTGCAAGTTGGTCAGGTCGACCGCGTCACCATCTGCAATGGTCAATCGTCCAACACCGGCCGATGCGAGATAGATTGACGCAGCGGCACCGAGGCCGCCGGCGCCAACCACCAGCATTCGGGAATCCAGCAGTTTTTGCTGGGCTTCAATTCCGAACTCTTCGAGAAGAATATGCCGGCTGTATCGGAGAAGCGCGCGATCGTCCATGACGCCTCCGGCGGGATTGGAAACTATTTCTTTCCGTCTCCAGGCAGTGCGGTTTTTTTCTGGTCTGCAGCAGCCAACAAGGCGCGCGGATTTGCCGCCACGGGTAATCCCTTCAACTGATTCAGTGCCTGTTGAAGGATGAAATCGATCGGCTTGCCATCCAATGCATTCAAGGGCTTGTATTCGACTTCCAACTTTTGCTCCGGCGCACTCGGTTTGATCACGGCAATACCTGCTCCGGCCGATTTGCCATCGGTCCCCGCCGCACCAGGCGCACTGGATACTGGTGTTTCCTTGATCTTCTTCTCCAGATTTTCGGTTTCCAACTTGGCCTTGAGCTTTTCGGCCGCCTTCTTTTCTTCGTCCCCGGTCAAATGCTTTTCAAGATCAGCCTCGCGCATGGCCAAACGCTGGGTACCATCGTCCACGGCGATGTCCGGCTCGATTCCTTTTGCCTGAATGGACCGGCCATTGGGGGTGTAGTAGCGCGCCGTCGTGAGCTTGATCGCGGACTTGTTTCCCGGCAAAGGCAAGATGGTCTGGACCGAACCTTTTCCAAATGTCTGTGATCCCATTACCGTCGCGCGTTTATGGTCCTGCAACGCACCGGCGACAATTTCCGAAGCGGATGCCGTGCCGTTATTCACCAACACCACGATCGGGACGGTCTTGGCCAGCGGCGAAAGCCCGGAAAGGTAGTCGTCGCGCTTGCCGGACCGCAAATAATTTTCCTTCTTGGCATTCAGACGCATGCGCGCATCCGGCACGCGGCCATCCGTATAAACGACCAGCGCGTCCTTGGGCAGGAATGCCGCCGACACGCCCACCGCGGCATTCAGCAAACCGCCTGGGTCATTCCGCAAATCCAGCACCAAGCCCTTGAGATGGTTGCCATTTTGTTTGACAACCTCATTGAAGGCCCGAACCAGCTTGTCGCCCGTGGCATCTTCAAACTGGGTAACGCGGATCACCGCATAGCCGGGCTCGAGTTGTCGCGCCCGAACGCTTTGGATCTGGATTTCCGCACGTCGGACCGAGAACAGCAATTCCTTCGCCTCGCCTCGCCGCAACACCGTGAGCTGCGCCTCGGTGCCCGGGTCCCCGCGCATGCGCTTGACGGCTTCCGTCAGTGAAAGGCCGCGCAGGCTCGTGTCGTCCACCTTGATGATGTAGTCGCCCGCTTTGATACCCGCACGGTATGCGGGTGTGTCGTCAATGGGGGAAATGACGCGGACAAAGCCATCCTCGACGCCCACCTCGATGCCCAGCCCGCCGAATTTCCCGGACGTGGTGGTTTGCATCTCCTTGTAGGCATCTTCGTCCAAGAACGCTGAGTGAGGATCCAAGCCCGTCAGCATGCCGTTGATCGCCTCCTTGATCAGGCGCTTGTCCTCCACCGGCTCCACGTAATCGCTCTTGATGCGCCCGAAGACTTCGGACAACATGCGCACTTCTTCAACCGGCAAATTCAGCGACGAACTCTGGCGTTCTGCGACGGCCGAGAAATTCAGGCTCAACAGCACCCCCGCGACTCCGCCCAGTCCGATCAATCCTGCGGCCTTGAGTTTGTCCTGAGTGCTGCTCATTTTTTGCCTCGCAAATGTTTCAACGGTTCCATCATTCAACGCGCAACCCACTGCATCGGGTCAAACGGTTTTCCCTCGTGACGGAGCTCAAAATATACACCCGTTTCCGACGCACCCCCCGTTGATCCGGCTGTCGCCACATTCTCGCCGCTCGTCACCCGATCACCCACATTCTTGAGCAGACTTTCGTTGTTGCCATACACGCTCATGTAGGCCCCGCCGTGGTCGATGACGAGGAGGTTGCCAAATCCACGGACCCAGTCCGCAAAAACGACCTGCCCGTCCGCAACCGCCTTGACGGTTTGACCTGGGTCGGTCTTGATGAACAATCCTTTCCAAGTCACCCCGCCTGCTTCCCTAGGGCTGCCAAACCGGCCACGAAGTTCCCCTTTGGCCGGCAATTTCAGCCGGCCTCGGAGCGACTCGAATACCCTCCCCGCCAACGCACTGTCCGCCACCTCATCAATTTTTTCTGACACGGATTCGCGCTTTCGCTCATTCCGGTGCGTGGCAATCGCCTTCGACAATTGGTCGATCAACTTGGTCAGGCGGTCTTCATCCCGTTTCAGCCGGCCGATTTCCTTCTTGTTCCGCGCGATGTCGGCGCGCACTTTGGTCAACAATTGTTGACGACTCCTTTTGTCCGCCTGCAACGCGGTGCGCAATTTGCGCTGTGACGCGACGTTTTCCTCCAATTCGCGCTGCTTGGCCTTCTGGTTCGCTTCGAGCTCGCCGAGTTCAACCGCATTGCGCTTGAGTCTGGTCAGCGCTTGGGAGCGCCATTGACTTACGTACCCGAGGTAGTGCATCTGGCGCTCGACATCCCCCAAATCCTTGCCCTCCAACAGTAGCCGAAGCCCACTGGCCTGGCCATGCTGATACTGGTGGCGCAACATTCCTTCCAATAGCACCTGCTGTTCACGCGTATTGTTCCGATTGGCCACCAACGCCTTGGCAATGTCCGCGAGCTCCCGGTCGATTTCTCGCCGAGCCGCCGCGAGGTCGGTGAGGGACCGATTCACCTCGCTGATGGACTTTTCCATTTCGCGCAGGGCGTCAGTGGCCTCTGTGGCGGTACCCTCACTTTTTTCCAGGTCGCGCTGAAGCTTGTCGATGCGCGATTTCAGACGCTGGAGCTCTTCGCGCCGCTCGGGCTCTTTTTTCCCTTGGGCAAACACAACGCCAGACGTCCCCAGCATCGCAAGCAGCAAGAGGGCCAGCGCCCCAGCCCACCACCTGTGGATCGATCGATCGATCACGCCTTGGCTTTGCCCTGTGCGGCCACCGCCGCCTGCGCTTTCGCAATTTCCGCAGCATCCCCCAGATAGTAGTTGCGGATGGGCGTCAAGTCGTCATCGAGTTCATACACCAAGGGAACTGCCGTCGGAATGTTGAGACCCACGATGTCCGCGTCGGACACATGATCCAGATGCTTCACCAAAGCGCGAAGGCTGTTGCCGTGGGCCGCTATGATGACTGACTTGCCGGCGCGAACCTGCGGGGCGATTTCCATCTGCCAGTAGGGCACCACGCGCGCGACCGTATCCTTGAGGCACTCCGTGCGGGGCAGTTCTTCACTCAACAACCCGGCATAGCGCGGGTCAAGCCCGGGAAATCCCGGATCGCGGGTGTCCATCGGTGGCGGCGGGACGTCATAACTGCGGCGCCACAGCAAGACTTGTTCGTCGCCAAATTTGGCCGCAGTTTCCGCCTTGTTGAGCCCTTGCAGGGCACCATAGTGCCGCTCGTTGAGGCGCCAATGCTTGATCACGGGGATCCAGCGCCGGTCCAGAATCTCTTGCGCAATCCACAAGGTCCGGATCGCCCGCGTCAGCAAGGAGGTGTACGCCAGATCGAACGCAAACCCTTCCTGCTTGAGAGCCTGACCGGCGCGGCGCGCCTCGTCCTCTCCTTTGGCGGTCAAATCTACATCCACCCAGCCGGTAAATCGATTCTCGAGATTCCACGCGCTTTCGCCGTGGCGCATCAAAACCAGTTTTTTCATGCCCGTCGCGGAAGATCCGCCCTTGTGAAATGGGATATCGCCACGACCTGTTTGGATACCGGTGTACCCGACAGGTCTTCTGGAAAAGGGTAAAATAGCGGGTTTTCACGTTTGGCGTGCCAAGTGGTACGACGCACCAAGCGTGACGACCCAAATTCTAGCGGCAACCCTGCCGCAGGTCTTTCAAGATTCATTCTAGTTTCTTCATGGCTGAGTTCATATCGCAAAACTGGATGCTGGTGGCGCTTTTCGTCGTCAGCGGAACCATGTTGTTCTGGCCGGGATCGGCCAAGCTCTCCGGCGCCAAGGAAGTGGGCACCCTCGAAGCCACGCGCCTGATGAACACCGGCAATGCGCTGGTGCTCGATGTGCGCGCGAACGGCGAGTTCTCGGGTGGCCGCATCCCAAAATCGAAAAACATTCCGCTGGCTGAGATCGACAAGCGCCTCGACGAAATCAACAAGTTCAAGGACAAGCCCGTGATCGTGGCTTGCGCCACAAGTTCGCGATCCGGTTCTGCAGCGCGCCTCCTTAAGCAGCGCGGATTCACCGACGTCTACCTGCTCGCTGGCGGATTTTCCGCATGGCAACAAGCCAGCCTGCCCGTGGAGAAATAAGCATGACTGTCGTCAAGATGTATTCGACCGGCGTGTGCCCCTATTGCCAGATGGCCGAGCGCCTCCTGCAAGCCAAGGGGGTGGCCAACATCGAGAAGATCCGCGTTGACCTGGACCCCGCACGACGCGACGAAATGGTTGAAAAAACCGGCCGCCGTACCGTGCCGCAAATCTATATTGGCGAAACGCACGTCGGCGGCTTTGACGACCTCTCCGCTCTCGACAAGGCAGGTGGCCTAGCGAAGTTGCTTTCTGCCTGAACCGCCATTCACCACATCATCTATGTAGTCCCACGAATTTTCACGAAGTCTCGATTACACCCGAAGGAACATCCATGACCGACGCCGCAACCCAGAACCAAGCCGTATATTCCATCGAAAAAATTTACGTCAAGGATTTGTCCTTGGAAGTCCCGAATGCGCCGAAGATTTTTCTTGAGCGCGAGGCCCCACAGGTGGACGTGCAGCTCCACCACGTCTCGAACAAGGTCGATGACGGCATTTTTCAAACCGAATTGACGCTGACGGTCACTGCCAAGGTGGGCGAAAAGACCATGTTCCTGGTGGAAGCCAACCAAGCGGGCATTTTCGCCATTCGCGGAATTTCCGACCAGGAATTGACTTTGGTGTTGGGCATCGGCAATCCAAACGTGCTCTACCCCTATGCCCGAGAGACCATTTCCGATGCGATCACCCGTGCCGGTTTCCCGCCTGTCTTGCTGAACCCGGTCAATTTCGAAGCGCTTTTCCAGGCCCAGCAACAGCAGATGGCGGAGCAGGCACAAGCGGCCGCCAACGCGACCGCGCAAGCTGCCGCCCCCGCCGTGACGCACTAAAGAAATTGCCGCAGAATAGCGGCATGAAAACACTTCATGCCGCCCTCAAGCTGGTGACAAACGCCGTTGCTATCGCAGCGGCGTTTTCATTTGGATTTGCCGCTGCGCAAGGCCCGGGCGCGCCGCCCGCCACGCCGACGCCTCCAACACTGAGTTTTGTTTCGTTGGGCGACAAGCCGGCAGTCTCTTACGACTCCCCCTCGCAGCGGGGTGTGAAGCAGTTCATTTATTCGCGGCTCCAGCCTCTCGAGGTGCTGGTTCGTGTCAGCGGATGGACCAAGGTTCGTGACTCCGAGGGCGGCGTGGGATGGATCGAAAACACTGCACTGGGAACGCGGCGGTTTGTTGTCGTTCACGGTGGCCCCGCGCAAATCCGCAGTACCGCGCAAATCACGGCCGGCATCGTTTTTGAAGCCGATCGCGGTGTCCTGTTGGAAATCACGGGACCGGCGGCCGATGGCTGGTTGCCAGTGACGCATCGGGACGGTCAGACGGGTTTCGTGCGGACCACACAGGTCTGGGGCCAATGACGGCATGAAGATCGCCGTGCTTGGGGCTGGTGCCTGGGGAACCGCGCTGGCCATCTCGTTTGCGTCGCGGCACGCGGTCACCCTTTGGGCGCGCGACCCTCAATTGTCGGCAACCATGCGCACGACGCGCGCCAATGCACGGTATTTGCCCGGGCAACAATTTCCGGACGCCCTGAATATCGATGCCGCTATGGAGAGTGCCGCCGGGAATGCGGACTTGATCATTATCGGGACCTCAACCGGCGGATTGGCCGACACCGCTCGTGCAGTTGCGAAGTTCGACATCCCCGTAGTTTGGCTTTGCAAGGGGTTCGACAAGGCCACCGGGCTGTTGCCCCACGAAACGATTGCCAATGCCCTGCCGCCGGGTCTGCCTTATGGGGCGCTTTCAGGCCCGAGTTTTGCCCAAGAGGTCGCCAAGGGACTGCCATGCGCCCTGACCTTGGCAGCCAGCGACGCAGCATTCGCCAAATCGACTGCCGAGAGCCTCAATAGTTCTACGTTGCGCATCTACCATCACGACGATTTGATCGGCGTTGAATTGGGTGGCGCATTGAAAAACGTCATGGCGATTGCCGCCGGGCTGAGCGATGGCATGGGCCTGGGCATGAATGCGCGGGCGGCGCTCATCACGCGGGGCCTTGCCGAAATCGTGCGCCTCGGAGTGGCCATGGGCGGACGCGCAGAAACCTTCATGGGGCTGACCGGATTGGGCGATTTGGTGTTGACTGCGACTGGAGACCTGTCACGCAATCGCACCGTGGGTGTTGAGCTGGCCAAGGGCAAATCGCTCGACGACATTCTTGCATCCCTCGGCCATGTGGCTGAAGGGGTCAACAGCGCGGCCACCACTCTGAAGCGGGCTCGCGCGTTAAACGTGGATATGCCGATCACCGAAGCCGTCAACGCCGTGTTGTTTGACCAAGCACCGCCCCGCGATGCGCTGGCCCGTCTGCTGGCGCGCGAGACCAAAGCCGAATCCCGATAACTTCTTCCCTGCCTGCGACCATGCCCAAGAAGAAAGCCGCCCCCGAAACAAAAGCCGCCCTGAAGGAATTTGCCGCCGCCAAGCCCACTTCAGCCATGAAAGCCGATGTGCTGATCGAGGCGCTCCCCTACATCCAGAAGTTCTGGGACAAGAATATCGTCATCAAGTACGGCGGCAACGCGATGACCGAGGTCTCGCTCCAGGAAGACTTCGCCGAGGACATTACGCTTCTCAAACTCATCGGCATGAACCCGGTGGTGGTGCACGGCGGAGGGCCGCAAATCAACTCGCTGCTCGATCGCATCGGCAAGCAGGGCGAATTCATCCAGGGCATGCGCGTGACCGACGATGAGACGCTCGATGTCGTCGAAATGGTCCTGGGCGGGCTGGTCAATCAGGAAATTGTCACCCTCATCAACAAGGCGGGGGGCAAGGCCGTCGGGCTCACCGGGAAAGACGGCAACTTCATCCATGCCCGCAAGATGACCCTGGTGTCAAAAGAGGACAAGAAAAAGAAAATCGACCTTGGGTTGGTGGGTGAAGTCGTGAAAATCGATACCGCCATCATTGACCTGCTCGATTCCCAGGACTTCATACCGGTCATCGCACCACTGGGTGTAGACGACAACGGCGTGGCTTACAACATCAATGCCGACGTGGTGGCCGGAAAGGTGGCCGTGGCGCTCCAAGCGGAAAAGCTCGTGATCCTCACCAATACCAAGGGTGTGCTGGACAAGGAAGGCAACGTCCTCACCAACCTCACGCCCGCCAAGATCGGGCAACTGGTCGACGACGGCACCATTTCCGGCGGGATGATCCCCAAAATCGACTTCGCCCTCGATGCAGTGAAAAACGGCGTGAAAACCGCCCATATCATCGACGGGCGTGTGCCGCATGCGCTGCTCTTGGAAGTGCTTACTAACGAAGGGGTGGGGACGTTGATTCGTGGGGCAAGTGCGAATCGGCGGGGGTAGTCGCCAATTCGAGAAAACTCTAGCACTGGCGAGCCTTCTGAGGCATAAATGGCGCGCTAGCCGCACCAGTATTAGCCTTTTGCAAGAGTGTGCCGCGAATCATAGTTAGCGCCGCCCGACCGCGGGATACTGCGCGGCTAGAGCATGTGTTAACTTGGATCAATTTCGAGCCCGCCTCTGGCGGATTTTGCGTACGCGATTCGTACTCTGGAGAGACATGCGCACTCGCCGGGCCATTTTTTTGTGCACTGCCATGGGTGCTGCATTGATGTGCAGCTTGCCAGGTTGCTCGTTTGCCACAGAATTGCCGGTCCGCAGCGAACGCACGATGTCTGCAAGTGAACTCAACACGCGCGATCCGGAAATCATCAATCGCGCATTTCAATATCCGAAGATCGATCCGGCGCGTGCACTCAGCGGCGAGGCGCTCATCCGGGCGTTACGTCAGGGGGGCTTCAACCTCTACATGCGTCATACCCAAACCGGCACCATCACCCCAGAATGCACGGGATCAAATCTCACCCCGGCTGGTGAACGCGACGCAAAATTTGTTGGCGCATCGATTCGCGCGTTGCGTATTCCGATTGATCGTGTCGAGACTTCGCCGATTTGCAGGGCATCCGATACGGCAAGACTGCTCGACGTTGGTGGCATCACGGCCACGCGCGACTTGACGAATGACCCCGGGCCGGACAGGCTCGATCTGGCAAAGGCGCGTGCTGCCCGCCTTTCGGAACCGCCCGCCAAATCGTCCAACCGGCTGCTTGTCAGCCACACGCATGCAGGCCCGAATCCAAAGAACTGGATACAGCTCGACTTCGGCGAAATCATCGTCTATCAACCCAATGTTGTCAGCGGAAGCGAGGCCGTTGCCCGTATCCGCCCCGACGACTGGTACAGCCTGTTGGCTCAAGAGGCAGTGAAATGATCAGGACATCCCCATGACCCACGCCAAGACAAGAACTTTCGTGATGCGCCGATGGCTGATTCAATTCACCATGGCGCTTTTCCCTGTACTTGCGGCAAGTACAACCATGGCCTCCTCGGACGGCATTACTGGCAGGACGAACTTGTCGGGTGGAGCGGGCTGCGGCACTTGCCATAGTCCTTCCCAAACACTCGGCGTTTCCATTTCTGGGCCCACCACTCTCTCCATCACGCAAGTGGGGAGCTATAGCATCAACATTTCCGGAGGCACTGCAAGCACGCGGATCGGTATCAATGTTGCGGCAAGTGCAGGGACCTTGTCCGAATCGGCGGCCAATTTGCAGATTGTCGGCGGGGAACTGACGCACTACCGCGACTTCATGTCTATTGATACCAATTATGCGAATGGGGCCGGAGCCGGCTCTTATTCCTTCAGCTATCAGTTACCCGGAACAGCCACCGCAGGGCAAACCTATACACTGGCTGGGGCGTCACGAAACAGTGGCGAATGGAATCACGCGACCAACTTCACCATCACCGTTGTGCGAGCAAATCAGGCGGCGCTAACGGCACTCATCGGTGGATCAGGCACGCCAAGCGCGAGCAATGTGGGCTTGTCAGGGGCCTTGTCCACGAGTGGAGGATCAGGTGCTGGGGCTGTCAGCTTCGCTTCGCTGACCACGGGGGTGTGCACGGTGTCCACCACGACGGTGTCCTACATTGCACCGGGAACCTGTACTGTGCGCGCAACCAAAGCGCAGGACACCCAATACAACGCGGCGATCGATGACGTATCCCTCACGGTCAATCAGGGAACCCAAACCATCACGTTCGATCCGTTGACGCCGAAGTTGACGGGCGATCCACCGTTCACCGTTTCAGCCACCGGAGGCGCATCCGGCAATCCGGTGACGTTCGCTGCGAGCGGCGTCTGTACCAGCAGCGGCACCAACGGCACCACCATCACGCTGACCGGCGCAGCAGGAACGTGTACCGTCACGGCAAGTCAGGCAGGAAACACCAACTATGCCGCGGCATCATCGGTGATGCGCAGCTTCTCGGTGGTAGCCCCTGGAGAAGTGTTTCCGCCCGATTGCCAGGCACCGGCTGGGTGGACGCTCGATCCGGCATACCCCTCTGTGCCTCCTTGGATTGTGGCGACCGACTCGGCCTCGCCAGGTACATGCAGCTTCAAGTCTGGTGCGCTGGATCCGTCAGCGTCAGCGGTCTTCTCGCTCTATTCATTCACAGGTGATTTCCAAGCCGGCACCATTTCGTTCAACCTTCGCGTCTCCAGTTTTGCGGGTACCGCATGTTTCTTCTTTGCCATTGACCAAGGCTACCAAACGCTTCCTGGCGCCAACTGTACTTTTCCCGGTGCACCCTCGGGCTTGTCTGGGAGCCTGCCGTTTCAAACCCTTTCGTTCCCAATTACGGCAGGCAACCACAAAATCTGGTTGCTGTACTACCGCAGCAACACGCTGATCAATGGGAGCGACGCGGCGTGGGTTGATCAACTCACCATGCCGCTGCTCACCTCGATCACCAGCTCACTGACGGCGAGTGGCACCGCGTTGTCGGCATTCAGTTACCAAGTGACCGCCACCAACTTTCCGCAGAAGTACGCCGCAACAGGCTTGCCACCAGGATTGTCGATCAATGCATCCACCGGGTTGATTTCCGGCACACCGACAGCTGCCGGGACCTACCCGGTCATGGTTACCGTCAGCAATCCCGGCGGCGCGGCACCCAGCGCAACCGATACGAAGACGGTGACCATTACGGTCAATCAAATCGCGCAGGTCATCTCCTTCCCGCAAATCAACAACCGCCTGACCACTGCCAATATCTTTGGTGCCAATGCGACAGGGAATGCAGCCTCTGGAATTCCCGTCATCGTGACCACATCGACTCCCAGCGTGTGTACGGCCGGGGGCACCAACGGCAGCGTCATCCAAGTGCTCGCACCGGGAACCTGCACATTGACCGCGAATCAAGCGGGCAACAATTACTACGCAGCGGCTACACCGGTCGCAGATGTCGTTTGATTGATTTTTGAGCAGACGAGCTGTTCCCGTGCCGGTGTGCCTGCCACAGGATGGGTCAACGCACCGGGCTCACTCACCGCAGAATTGTCTGTCGATTCAATTCAAGTTCCACCGGGGAATTTGGCTGCAGCCTGCGGCAAATGCGATGCCGCTGGCCTCAGGAATACCGTCAACAAGGCACAAATACAATTTACCGGCACGTTCGCGACGGGGAATATCTCCGTGAATCGGCGCGTGTCCAGCGAGGCTGGCTGGGATTGCTTCCGCGTGTACATTGATGGCGTGACGCAAAACCTTGGTGCTCCAAATGGTTGTTATGGTTCGGACGAAAACGGCAACTCCGGAGACGTTCCATTTGGACAATTGCTCATCCCCATCACAGCGGGCACGCGCACGGTGATCTTCTCCTACGAGGTCGACAACGTCATCGCGGCGGGGTCTGACACCGCGTGGATCGACGAAGTGGTCTTTCCGCAATTCACTCTTTCAGTGACCAAAACCGGCAGCACTGGCAGCGGCACGGTATTCTCCGCGCCGCCTGGAATCACCTGCGGATCCACCTGTTCGGCCGCGATGAGCGGTGACGTTTCCTTGACCGCGCTACCCAATCCCGGCAGCTACTTCTTCGGTTGGTCCGGCGGCGGATGCACCGGCAATGGTGCATGTATTGTCTCGCTGACCGGAAGCACCAGCGTTAATGCGCGTTTTGACGTCATCACCAATCCAACCCCGCCGCAAATGGTCTCCGCGGCACCCGGCAACAGCGCTGCGGGCAGTGGGCAGGCGACGGTGTCCTTTGCCGCACCTTCCTTCAATGGCGGCGCAGCCATTACGTTGTACACCGCTTCTTGTGCGGCATCCGGGCAGACGACCCGAACCGCAAGTGCGGCGACCTCGCCCATCGTGGTCAACAGCATGACCAACGGGGTCCAATACTCCTGCACGGTCACGGCCACCAATTCCAGCGGTTTCGTCAGTGCGCCGTCTTCGGCGGCGCTGGTGACCCCGCGCACCACGCCGGGCGCGCCGACGCTGAACAGCCTGACTGCCGGCAACGGCAGCATCACCCTGAACTTCTCGCCACCTGCAAGCGACGGCGGGTCGCCGATCACCTCGTATCGTGCGGTGTGCGTTGAGCAATTTGGTATGGGTGGCAATCTTCAGAGCGGCCCGGCATCGCCGCTCACGGTGACCGGACTCGTCAACGGTGAGCCGCACGACTGCTACGTCCTTGCCGCCAATGCGGTGCCGGGGTTCGGACCCGCAAGTGCCATCTTGGTCGGCACGCCACGCACGGTTCCCGGCACGCCAAATTCCGTGACCGCTGTGCCGCGCGACGGCCGCGCGGAATTCAACTTTTCCGCGCCGATGTCGGACGGCGGCTCGCCCATCACCTCCTACACTGTCAGTTGCAACGGCGGCGCGCGGACGGCCACCGGACTGAGCGCACCGCTGACGGTGACGGGCCTGACCAACGGCGTGATCAACGGTTGCCAAGTTTCGGCAACCAACGCTGCAGGCAACAGCGCGATGCCTGCCAGCATCAACGTCACGCCCGGTGTGCAGATGGGTTCAACCTATTGGACGCAGATTTGCACCGCCTGCCACGCCACGACGCCCATCCTGCCGCAGTTGAATGCGGCGGGGACGACTGGCGCGGTACTCACGTATGCCATCGCTAACCAGCCGCTGATGACGATGAACACCAACGTCATCACGCTCACTCCCGCGGAGCGTGCTGCCATTGCGGTGTACCTGGCCACGGTCCGGCCTGCAGCTGCCGTCACCACGGCCTTCAACACGCCCATCGTGGTCGATCTGTCTGCGCAATTGACGCTGGGCACCATTTCCTTTGAAACCATGGAAGCCGTGGGCACGCCCATGAACGGTACGCTATCCATGCTTTCCGGAACCTCCGTGACCTTCACGCCCACGGCCGGGTTCGTGGGAATGGCCACCTTCCAAGTACGTGGCGCACGCGCCATGCCCTCGGAATTGCAGGGCGACCCCATCACCGTCACGGTCACCGTCAATCCCCCGCCGGTGCCGGTCATCAACAGCATGCTGACGACGACGGGCACCAACGGTGCGATGTTCAGTTACCAGATCACCGCGACCAATTCGCCGACGAGTTACGCGGCGACCGGATTGCCGACTGGGCTGACCTTGAACACGATGACGGGCCTCATTTCGGGAACGCCCACCGTCGGCGGGACCTTCATGGTCAGCCTCAGTGCCAGCAACCAGGGCGGTACAGGCATGAGCGCGACACTTGCGCTGACGTTGAACCCCGCGTCTCAAAGCATCACTTTCGCTTCGCAATCTCCGGCTACCCGCAGCTATTCGCCGAGCGGGAATTTCATGGTCAACCCTCTGGCCACTGCCTCTTCCGCTTTGCCGGTGACGTACTCGTCCACCACGCCTTCCGTCTGTACGGTCATGGGCGGCTCCACATTCATCATCCAAAGCGCGGGCACCTGCACCATTGCGGCCAATCAGGCGGGCGACGCCAACTTCGCTGCGGCACCACAAGTCACGCGTGACGTGACCATCACGCCCACGCTGCCCGGCGCACCCACCATCGGTGCCGCCACGCCCGGCAACAACCAGGCCACCATTGCCTTCACCGCCCCCGGCAACACCGGCGGCGTGACCATCACGGGATATACCGCCACCTGCACGCCCACGGGGTTGGGCACCGGAATGGTTTCGCCGATTACCATCACTGGTTTGACCAACGGCACCACCTACACCTGCTCGGTCAAGGCCACGAACAGTGTCGGTGACAGCCCTGTCTCCGGCACGGTCATGGTCACTCCGGCACCGACGCCGACTGCACCCACCATTACCAGCGTCAACAACGCCACTTTCACGGTCGGCCAGCCGGGTTCGTTCAACGTGACCGCCACGGGGACACCTGCCGTGTTCACTTACAGCGCCACGGGCACGCTACCGATGGGCGTCACGCTCAATACGATGACCGGAAATCTCTCCGGCACGCCGGCGCAAGCGGGCGCGTTCCCGCTGACCGTGGTGGTTTCCAACGGTGTGATGCCCAACGCGGGGCAATCGTTCACGCTCAACGTCGACAAGGCCAACCAGACCATCGGCTTCACAGGTCCTGGGTCACAATCGATCAGTGCAGGCAGCGTAGGCGTTGCAGCGACGGCCACATCCGGCCTCACGGTGAGCTTTGCCTCCACCACGCCTGCAACCTGCTCGGTCGCAGGCAGCACAGTCACATTGATCGCGGTAGGCACCTGCACCGTGCGCGCCAGCCAAACCGGCAACGCCAATTTCAACGCCGCAGCCACTGTGGATCAGAGTTTCAATATCACGCAAGGCACGCAGACGATTTCCTTCCCCACGCAAGCCCCGGCGTCGCGGGCATACGTGTCCAGCGGCACGTTCAGCATATCGCCCGCCGCAACCGCCAGTTCCGGATTGGCCGTTTCCTACTCCTCGTTGACCACGGCGGTCTGCACGGTGTCCGTCGCCACGGTCACGATGGTGCGCGCGGGCATCTGCACGATTGCAGCCAATCAAGCGGGCAACGCCAACTTCAGCGCGGCATCACAGGTCACGCAGTCGGTCACCATCACGGGTACTGCGCCTGGCGCACCAACGCTCAGCACTGCCACGGGGGGCGACACCAAGATCACGCTGGCGTTCAGCGCGCCGGCCAATGATGGTGGCTCCAGCATCACGAGCTACACCGCGACTTGCGGTGGAGTGACGGCCATGGGTGCAGGTTCGCCGATTGCCGTTATGGGTTTGACCAATGGCATGAGTTATACCTGCACAGTTGCTGCCACCAACGCCGCCGGCACGGGTAGCACCATGGGTTCGCTCATGGCCACTCCCAATGCATTGCCGGGGGCCACAGTGTGGGCCAGTACATGTTCATTGGGAGGCTGCCACTTGGGCACGCCGGCAAGCCATGCGCTCGCCACAAACCGGCTGAACGCTGGCGGCGCGGACCGCACAGTGCTTGAATATGCGCTGGCCCATCCCAGTGGCGCAATGGGAGCCATGGTGGCATTTGTCACTCCGCTCACGGCCCAACAAAAGGACGATGTGGCGCAGTACATTCGCGACTTCATTCCTCCCGTCAGCGCAACAACTGCCAGCGGTACGCCAGTGGACATCAACGTGTCTTCTCAAATCGCACTAAACACCACAGCTGTCGCGTTGACTGGTGTGCAACAGGTGTCCGCACCAGCGAACGGATCGTTGAGCTTTCCTGGCGGATCCACCATTACATACACGCCGAATATGGGCTTTACCGGCACGGATACCTTCACCTATCGCGGCTTCCAAGCCAGTGTGCAAACTGATCCCCGTACCGTGACGGTCACTGTGACGCCTGCCGCACCGGTGATCACGAGCTCGCTGACTGCAAGTGGCACGGTGGGTGCGGCGTTCAATTACCAGATTGCGGCAACGAATGCGCCGACGAGCTATGGTGCGCCCTCCCTGCCGGCGGGCCTGTCGGTCAACACCATGACCGGAACAATCACTGGCACGCCATCCGCGACCGGTAGCGCGAGTTACACCATCAGCGCCACCAATGCCGGCGGCACGGGATCGGCCATGCTCACCATTACGATCAGTGGCACGCCGCAGGTGATCAACTTCCCGGCGCAGACGACCGCAAGCCGTGCGTTCAACATTTCGCCCTCGAACACGTTTGCCATCAGCCCGACCGCCACCGGTGGCGCGTCCGGCAACCCCATCGTGTACTCCAGCACCACGACCGGGACATGCACGGTGTCCGGCACCACGGTAACGATGGTGTCTTCCGGCGTCTGCACCATCGCTGCCAACCAGGCGGGCAACGCCACGTTTGCTGCGGCGGCGCAAGTGACGCAAAGCGTGACCATCACGTCCACCGCACCGGCGGCACCCACCATCGGCGCGGGCGTGGCCGGCAACACGCAGGCAACGATCAACTTCACCGCACCGGCCAACACCGGCGGACTGCCGATCACGCTCTACACGGCATCGTGCAACGGCATCACCAACACGGGCATGGCCTCACCGATCACGGTCAGTGGCCTGACCAATGGCGTGACCTACAGTTGCAAGGTACAGGCCACCAACGGCGCAGGCACCAGCGGAGACTCCGGAACGGTAAATGTCACGCCGGTGGCGATCGCCTTCACCGGCACCGTGTACTCCAGGAAGCAGCACGGCACTTACGCTGGAGACCTGCCGGTCGACGAGACGGCGATGTTCAATGCCGCCACCGTCGAGCCGCGCGGCATCGGCGCCGGACACCAGATCGTGTTCCTGTTCAACAACCCGGTGACCAGCGCCACCACGACGGTCACCGATGCGATGGATGTGCCCATCCCCGGCGCGACGGCGAGCCCAAGCTTCCTCAACAATGAGTTGATCGTCACGCTGACCGGCATCGCCGATGTCACGCGCGTGAAGGTCAAGGCGACCAGCGTCAATGGCGCGCTCAACGTCGAGACGCCGATCGCGTTCCTGTACGGCGACGTGAACCAGACCGGCAAGGTCACTGCAGCAGACATCGCCGCCATCAAGGCCAAGGGCACGGTCTCGCAGGTGGTTGCAGGCAACTACCTGTTCGACATCAACGCCAATGGCGGCATCAGCAGCACCGACATCAGCGCGGTGAAGGCCAAGGCGGGGAACGTCCTTCCCTGACCCACAAACCCTAGATCCGACGCGGCGTTTAAGCCACTTTGGCTTCAATCGCCGCACTGGACCTGGCGTTTCTTTTCTGACGGGCGTTTTCGAGGGCACGACGCAAGCCCGAGTCCAGTGCCCGCCAGTCATGGCGGGCCAACACATTTGCCGAGCATCGGCATCACAGCCACAATCGCGCATTCCCACCCGCGCGCCGCTTGACCGACTTGTTTGACTTCTCTCCAGATGCAGGCCTCATCGGGCTTGCGATTTCGGCCTTCCTGTCTGCAACAGTGCTCCCGGGCAGCTCCGAGGCCGTGCTGCTTGCAATCTTTGCGCAACATGCCGAGTTGTTTTGGCCTGCTGTCCTTGTGGCCACCCTCGCCAATACCGCCGGTGGCATGACCTCCTACGCGCTGGGCCGGTTCGTTCCCAAAACCATCGAGCATCGTGCGCTGACATGGCTGCAACAACGCGGCGCATGGGTGCTCGCGTTCTCCTGGTTGCCCATCATCGGCGATGCGCTGTGTGTTGCCGCCGGCTGGCTGCGCCTATCCCCTTGGGCTGCAACGTTTTACATGGCGCTCGGCAAGGGTGCGCGATATCTGGTGATTGCCTTGTTGTGGGAGCGCGCCCTCACGTTTTGAGCGGCTACGGCAGCTTCACCCAGGGAATCCACAGCACATTGTTCGGACGGTGCACGACGTGCATCCCCTTTCTGGAGGCCCAAGGAATCATTTGGGTGTGCAACGGAATGATGTGCACTTCATCGTGGATGATTTGCGCCGCCTGGTTGATCATTTTCTGGCGCTCGGGCAGGTTCATCTCGCCTTCGATCTTGTCGATCAGCGCATCGAGGGCCTCATTTTTCGCGCGGCCGTAATTGGACTCACCGCCACCGCCTTTTTCATCGCGGCTGTGCAACACCGGCTTCAGGATGAAAATGGCGTCCGAGGAGGCGCCGCCCCACCCGGCCAAGTGCGCGGATGAATCGTGCGACTGCACCTTGGGAAAGAACTTGGACTTGGTCATCGTCTCCACCTTGACGTTGACGCCGATCTTGGCCCACATGCTGGCGATGGCGACACACAGTTTTTCATCGTTGATGTAACGGTCGTTCGGACAGGTCAACGTGAACCCGAAGCCATTTGGATAGCCTGCATCCGCGAGCAGTTTCTTGGCCTTTGCAGGGTCGAAAGGATGGCGCTTGTCCTGCGCCACCGGCACGCCGGAACCCACTGGGTCCGGATACGCAAGGGCCGTGGGCGTGGACAGACCGCGCATCACCGAGGTCTTGAGGGCGTTGACATCGACGGATTGGTACAACGCCAAACGCACGCGCTTGTCCTTGAACGGGTTCTTTCCCTTGACGTCGCTGTACAGCAGTTCATTGCGGTCCTGGTCGAATCCGAGGTAGATCAGGCGGATCTCGCGGCCATCCCAGATTTTGATCGAGCCATCGCTGCGCAGCGCCGGCACGTCCTGCACCGGCGGGTCGAGCACAAAATCCAGCTGGCCGGATTTCAAGGCCGCCATGCGCGTGGCGGAACTCGAGATGGGGCGGTAATCGATGTCCAGCACATTGCCTTCAAACTCGCCGGCCTTGATGCCCCACCAATTCGGGTTTTTCTTGTGGAGCAGCTTTACGCCCTGTTCCCAAGTCACGAGCATGAAGGGTCCGGTGCCCATGGCATTGCGCGTGGCAAAGGTCTCCTCCTTCTTCACGTAGTCCAACGGCTTGGTCACGCCGTTCTTTTCACACCAGGCCTTGCTCATGATGAAGATGTTGCCCACGGTTTCGGCCATCACCGGGTTGGGCACCGCCGTGGTGAACTCCACCGTGTAATCATCGATCTTGCGCGGAATCCCGGACTGCGTCGCATAGAGTTTGAAGGTGACCGTCGACTCACGTGCACGATTGAACGAGAACACCACGTCATCCGCGGTGAAAGGCGTGCCATCGTGGAATTTCACATCCTTCCGGAGCTTGAACACCCAAGTGGTGGGCGAGGTGTTGGTCCACGACACGGCCAACGCGGGCTTGAGCTTCATGTCCTTGCCGCGCATCACCAGATATTCATAAACAAGATTGTTCAGCGAATTGTTGAACGTCTCGTTCTGCGAATGCGGATCCAGCGTGGCGGCATCCCCCTGGGTGGACCAGCGCAAGGTCTTGGCTTGCACGACACACGCGATCCCGAGGCACAGCACGGCGAGAATTGCTTTTTTCATGGAGAGGTCCCCAACTGATGAAAGTGGATCCGGCAGATTGTGTTTGGCGTCATCCGGGCATGAACTTCCGCTTCGGCGGCGCCCTTGTTACTTGATGGTCACCCATGGCACTTCGAGCCAGTTGTCCGCGCGATGCACCACATGGACGTTGCTGCGCAAGGCCCAGGGGATCATCTGGCGATGAATCGGGATGTGAAACATGTTGTCGGTGTGATACTTCATGGCCTCGTTGATTTGCGTGTTGCGCTTCGCCAGGTCCATTTCGCCGCGCGCCGCCTGGATCATGGCGTCGAATTTCGCATCCTTCACTTGACCCCAATTGTAGATGCCATCCTCCGCCGTGCGCGAGTGCAGCACCGGTTGCAGGGTGAACATGGCGTCCGTGGTCGCCCCGCCCCACCCCAGGAGGTACATGCTGGTGTCGAGGCTCTCGGTTTTCTGGAAATAGGTCGTGCGCGGCATGGCATTGACCTTGATCCGGATGTTGACCTTGGCCAGCATGCCCGCCACGGCGATGCAGATGCGTTCGTCGTTCACATAGCGGTTGTTCGGACAATCCAGCGTCACCTCAAAGCCGTTCTCGTAGCCGGCCTCCTTGAGCAGCGCTCTTGCCTTCGCAAGGTCATACGGCGTTCGCACCTGGTTGGCCTTCAGGATCCCGGCCAGATCCGGGGCGGGCATCACAATTCCGGTCGGGACCGAAAACCCCCGCATGACTTGCGTGCGAATCGCATCCTGGTCGATGGCGTGCGCGATGGCGCGCCGCACGCGTACGTCCTTGAAAGGGTTCTTGCCCTTCACATTGGAATACAGCAACTGATCGCGGGACTGGTCCATCCCCAGGAAAATGATGCGCTGCTCGGGTCCCTCGACAATCTTGAGTTGCGGGTTGCGCTTGACCTGCTCGATGTTTTGCAGCGGCGGATCCAACACGAAATCGAGCTCGTTCGACTGCAGCGCGGACAAACGCGTGGCATCGTTCTTGATCGGCGTGAACACCACCTCGGTCACGTTGCCTTCAAAGCGTTTCTCGGCCAAGCCCCACCAGTTCGGGTTTTTCTTGAGGACCGTGTTCACATCCGGATCACGCCGCACCAGGATGAAGGGCCCGGTTCCATTGGCATTCCGCGAGGCGAAATTCTCTTCCTTGTTCTTGAAGTCCTGGGCCTTCACGCACCGGTTCTTTTCTGCCCAGGCCTTGCTCATCATGAAAATATTCGTGGCCAGCATTTCCAGCATGATGGGATTCGGTACCGGCGTCACCAATTCAATGGTGTGCGAATCAATCTTCCTCGGCTTGCCGATCCCCAGTGCATAGACCCGAAAATTCGATGTCTCGCCCTGCGCGCGCACGATCGAAAACACCGCATCATCGGCGGTGAAATCCGACCCATCGTGGAACTTCACGCCCTTGCGCAGATTCAGGATCCACGTCGTTGCATTGACCTGCCTCCAGCTCACCGCAAGCTGAGGAAGGATTTCCAGTTTCTTGCCGCGTACCACCAGGCCTTCGTACACCTGGCCGTTGATGTTATTGGTCACCCCCTCGTTCTGCCCATGCGGATCGGCGGTCAGCGAGTCGCCCTGGCTGGACCAGCGGAAGGTCTTGGCGCCGGCAGGAAAGGCTGCCACGGCGAAGGTCAACAGAAAAGTGACAAGAATGCGCATGCGAAGCTTTCCGAAGGGGGCGTCTATGGGGTGCGGCGATGTTAATCCAAAGGGGGCACAGTTTTCCGGTAACCTTTGCGCATGACAAGAAAAAGCACCCCCCGCAGCATCCCCTCCCCTTCCAAAACAGCTTTCACACGGAACGACTCGATCCGGTATCGCATCACCCCGTCGCGACCGGAAGCGCATCTTTTCGAAGTGAGCGTCACGCTCCAGTCGCCGGACAGGGCGGGCCAAAGTTTCATGTTGCCCGCCTGGATCCCGGGCAGCTACATGATTCGTGAATTCGCGAAGCACATCGTGTCCCTGGCAGCGATGTCCCAGGGCAAGCCGGTTGCCGTGGAAAAGACCGGCAAGGCTGAATGGCAATGCGCCCCGTGCAAAGGGCCTTTGACGGTGACCTATGAAGTCTACGCCTGGGATTTGTCGGTGCGTGCCGCGCATCTGGATGAAACGCATGGATTCTTCAACGGCACGAGCGTGTTCCTGTTGCCGTTGGGATGCGAAGATGCACCCTGCGAAATCGAGATCCTGCCGCCAGAAGGGGTTGCATATGCGGAGTGGCGGGTGGCGACCTCGCTTGCCCAAACTCAAGCACTGGCGGGGGATTTGGGGCAAAAGCGCCCCGGAAAGCGCACCAGTGCTGGGGTTTTGCCATCGAAGTCCCTTGGCACCTTTACCGCAACAAACTACGACGACCTCATCGACCACCCCGTCGAGATGGGCACGTTCACGCACATCGCGTTCGAGGCCTGCGGTGTGCCGCATCACATTGCCATCACGGGCCGGCATCGCTGCGACATGGATCGTCTGGCGGCCGATCTGAACAAAATCTGCGAAGCGCAAATCCGTTTCTTTGAGCCGAAGTCGGGCAAAGCGCCGATGGAGGAGTACTGGTTCCTCGTGATGGCGGTGGGCGATGGCTACGGCGGGCTGGAGCACCGCGCCTCCACCGCGCTCATCTGTTCGCGCGACGACCTGCCTCGCGAGGGGGACACCAAAATAACGCCCGGCTATCGCCGCTTCCTCGGGTTGGCGTCGCACGAATATTTCCACACCTGGAATGTGAAACGCATCATGCCCGCAGCGTTTGCGCCATACGATTTGACGCGGGAAAACCACACGCGCCAACTGTGGTTCTTCGAGGGCATCACCAGCTACTACGATGACCTTTTTCTTTCGCGCACGCGTCTGATCGAGCCCCTGACCTATCTCGAAATGCTGGCCGAGACCATCGGCCGTGTGCACGCCGCACCGGGGCGCTTGAAGCAATCGGTGGCCGATTCGAGTTTCGACGCGTGGATCAAGTATTACCGGCAGGATGAGAACTCACCGAACGCGATCGTGAGCTATTACCAGAAAGGCGCTTTGGTCGGGTTGGCGCTGGACCTCACGATTCGCGAGGCCACGCGCGGGAAACGCTCGCTCGACGACGTGATGCGCGCCCTTTGGACGGGTTATGGCACCCAGGGCGATGGCGTGCCCGAGGGCGGCGTGGAGGCGGTTGCCAATGAGATCGCAGGGCGCTCTCTCGAAAAATTCTTCGCGCATGCCGTGCACGGCACCGAGGACCTCGATTTGAAATCGCTGTTCGACGGTCTGGCCATCGACCTCACTTGGCGCGTCGCGGGGCACATGAATCCGAAAGACGCGCCACCACCCACGTTGGGCGTGAAGCTGGGCGGGGAAGCACATGAGGCAAAACTTGCGCATGTGTTCGACGGGTCAGCTGCGATGGACGCTGGCCTTTCGGCGGGCGATGCCATCGTTGCCATCGATGGTTTGCGGGTGACCGCGGCCAATTTTGACCGCCACATCAAATCGCGCAAAGTGGGCGACACCTTGTTGGTGACGGCGTTTCGCCGCGACGAATTGATGGCCTTCAACGTCACACTCAAGCCGCAATCGCCGCAGCAGTGCGTGTTGACCATGCGCGATACACCGATCGACGCCAAGCGGCGGCGCAACGATTGGCTGTGGGGCGAGGCGCACTGACATGAAACTGCTTCCCCTGGTGCTCGTGGCCGCGCTGTCGGTGGCTGAAGCCAAGACACTCCGCTACGCCACGCAGGACGAACCGCAGACCCTCGATCCGCACTCCGCGCAACTGGCCGTGACCACACGCGTGCTGGCGAACGTTTACGAAGGCCTGGTGATGCGCGACGGGAACTACAAGATCGCGCCGGCGCTCGCCGTGTCGTGGTCGCAGCCGTCACCCTTGGTGTGGCGATTTGCGCTGCGGCCGAACGTGAAATTCCACGATGGCTCTCCCTTCAGCGCCGACGATGTGGTGTTCTCGGTGGAGCGTGTCCTGTCGCCGAATTCGCAATTGCGTTCCACGGTGTTGGGTGTCGCGCAAGCGAAGAAAGTCGATGCGCTGACCGTGGACCTGGTTCTCTCCGAGCCCAACCCGGTGCTGCTCAATCACCTGGTGCAATTTCGAATCATGAGTCATGCGTGGGCCAGGAAACACGGCGCGACGCTGCCGCAAAACTATCGCGACAAGGAAGACACCTACGCCTCACGGAACGCCAACGGCACCGGTCCGTTCATGCTGAAGGAACGCCAACCCGACGTGCGCATTGTGCTTGCTGAAAACAAGGACTGGTGGAATCGCGCATCCCCGGAACGCGGCAATGTCACCGAGGTCATCTGGTTGCCGATCCGCTCCGCCAGCACGCGCGCGGCGGCGCTGCTCTCCGGCGAGGTCGATTTCGTCAACGATCCGCCGCCGCAGGACGTGGCACGCTACCGCGCGATGCCCTCGGTGAAAGTGGTGTCCAGCCCCGAGGAGCGCGTGCAATACCTGGTGCTCGACACCGCGCGTGACGAGCTCCTCTACAGCAGCGTGAAGGGCAAGAATCCGCTCAAGGATTTGCGCGTTCGACAGGCCATCGGCCACGCCATCGACATCGAAGCGATCAAGACCAAGGTCATGCGCGGGCTGTCAAACCCGGTCGGCTCGATGGTCACGAAGACCGAGAACGGCTACGCGCCAGAGGCCGACAAACGGTTGCCCCTCGATATCGCCAAAGGGAAGAAGCTCCTGGCCGAAGCCGGCTACCCGAACGGCTTTGAAATCACGCTCGATTGCGGCAACAACCAGCCGGCCGCGGATATTTGCCAATCGATGCCGGCCATGCTGGGCAAGATCGGCATCACGGTGAAGCCCAATATCGTGCCGTCCGCCAACTACTTCGCCAAATTGCAGAAGTTCGATTCAAGCTTCTACCTGCTGTCATGGGGCACCCCCACGTCGGACGCGCTCTACACGTTGCAATTCACGCTACGAAGCCGGGACGGCAAATATCCGGGCAATGGCGATGGCAACTACGGGCAATACAAGAACGCCGAACTGGACCGCCTGCTCGATGCCGCCCGCACGGAAAACGACCCGGCCAAACGCAACGCCCTGCTGCGCGATGCGCAACTGCACATCAACCGCGAATTGCCGGTGATCCCGCTGCACCAGGCCATCATCCCGTGGGCGATGAAGAAAAATGTCACTGCAGCGTTTCCACCGAACAGCGTGCCGTATTTTTTCCGGTTCCGCATTGATTGACAGTCCGGTGGCCTTCGAGCGGCGCCTCGCATCGCGTGTTTTGCTGCACAGGCGCCAGCTAGCCGCCCCAGCTGCCCCGCTATACTTGCAATTCGCCCGAAACATTTCCGGAACGCCGCCATGAACGCCCCGCAAAACCTCCCCCTCCCTGCCCTCAAGGACCCGTCTCTGTTCCGCACCGAGGCGTACATCAATGGCGAATGGGTGAAGGCAGATTCCGGCATGACGTTCGACGTGGACAACCCGGCCGACGGGTCGGTCATCGGGTCCGTGCCCGATTGCGGCGCGGCGGAGACCAAGCGCGCCATCGCTGCGGCGGAAGCCGCGTTGCCGGCGTGGCGTGCAAAGACCGCGAAAGAACGCGCGACGGTTTTGAAACGCTGGTTCGACCTGATGATGCTCAATCAAGACGACCTGGCCCTCATCCTCACCACCGAGCAAGGCAAGCCGCTGGCCGAGGCCAAGGGCGAGATCGCCTACGGCGCCTCCTTCATCGAATGGTTTGCCGAAGAAGGCAAGCGCATTTACGGCGACGTGATTCCGCCGCACATGGCGGACAAGCGCCTGATCGTGATGAAGCAGCCGATCGGCGTCACTGCCGCGATCACGCCGTGGAATTTTCCGAACGCGATGATTACGCGCAAGGCCGGGCCTGCGCTAGCAGCAGGTTGCACGATGGTTCTGAAGCCCGCCGAGCAGACACCGTTTTCCGCGCTGGCGATGGCGGAACTGGCCGCGCGTGCCGGTGTTCCGAAAGGCGTCTTGAATATCGTCACCGGGGCTTCGCATTCGTCTCCTGCCATCGGGCAGGAGCTGTGTGCGAATCCGGCGGTGCGCAAGTTGTCGTTTACCGGCTCCACCGAAGTGGGGCGCATCCTGATGCGCCAGTCGGCCGACACCATCAAGAAGCTCTCGCTGGAATTGGGCGGCAATGCCCCGTTCATTGTGTTCGATGATGCGGACCTCGATGCCGCGGCCGACGGCCTGATGATGTGCAAATATCGCAATGCCGGACAAACCTGCGTGACCGCCAACCGGATTTACGTGCAAGCGGGCGTTTACGAGGCGTTCGCTGAAAAATTGAAGGCGCGCATGGGCAAGCTGAAAGTCGGACGCGGCACGGACGAGGGCGTGAGCGTGGGGCCGCTGATCGACGAGGCGGGCCTGGCGAAAGTGGAAGCGCATTTGGCCGATGCCGTGGCCAAGGGTGCGAAAGTGGAAGCGGGCGGTAAGCGCCATGCGCTTGGCGGCCGGTTCTTCGAGCCCACCATCATCACGAATGTGCCGGTGTCGGCAAAGGTTTCGAAGGAAGAGACCTTCGGGCCGATTGCGCCGCTGATCAAGTTCGAAAATGAAAAGGACGTGATTGATCGCGCCAACGATTCCGAGTTTGGTCTTGCGTCATACTTCTTCGCCCGAGACATCGGCCGCGTATTCCGCGTGGCCGAGGCGCTGGAATCCGGCATGGTCGCGGTCAACACCGGCATTCTCTCCAATGAAGTTGCACCCTTTGGCGGCGTGAAGCAGTCCGGCCTGGGACGCGAAGGCTCCAAGTACGGCATCGAAGAGTTCCTGGAGATCAAATACGTGTGCCTGGGGGTGTGATTCCCTTGCATCACGCGCAGCAACCTCCTGATCGTCAGAACGCATCGGACTTTGCGCGATTCGGCAGGCCAAACTCCAGCACTGGCGCGGCGTTCAGGGCAAAGACGGCCTGTGAAGCCCGCCAGTCTTTGTGTTTGGCTTTCTTCGTGCGTCGTTTTGCACGACAGGCAGCACTCCTGGCGTTCGGAGCGGCCGCCACGACCACATTTGCGCAACGCGACGAGCGACCGTTGCCGGAGTTGCCGAGTGCGGTCGCACAAAAACAGCTCTTCACAGCAAAGCAGCACATCGTGTCGGCCGCACACCCGCTGGCTGCCGAGGCAGGAAACAAAATCCTCAACGATGGCGGCAGTGCCATCGATGCAGCGATCGCGGTGCACGCCGTGCTGGGGTTGATCGAGCCGCAGTCCGCAGGATTGGGCGGCGGTGCGTTCATGCTGATGTTCGACGCGCAGACCCAGAAGATCTCCGCGTGGGATGGCCGCGAGACGGCGCCGTCCGGGGTCACACCAGACTTGTTCCTCGACAAGGACGGCAAGCCCCTGCGCTTTGCCGACGCGGTGATCGGGGGCCGGTCCGTGGGCGTGCCGGGCGTGGTGCGATTGATGGCGGAGTCCCACGCCAAGCACGGCAAGCTGAAATGGGCGCGCTTGTTCGATCCAGCAATCGAGTTGGCGGATAAGGGATTCCCCTTGCCCCCACGCCTGCATGTGCATCTGGTGAACGATCGCATTGTAAAAACTGATCCAGCCGCCAAGCCAATTTACTTCGAGGCGGATGGCACGCCGAAGGCCATTGGCACGTTCATCAAGAATCCGGCGTATGCAGAGACCCTGCGCCTGATCGCGCAACAAGGCGCCGATGCTTTCTACACAGGTGCCATGGCAGAGGAGATGGTCAAGGCCGTGACAGGCCACGCGAATGCCGGCGCGCTGTCAAAGGCTGACCTTGCCCAATACAAGGTCCGCGTCAGTGAGGCCGTGTGCGGGCCGTATCGTCGATACACGGTGTGCGGCATGCCGCCACCCTCCGCCGGCGGGATTGCACAGATCCAGATCCTCGGCATGTTGGAGCGGCACGACCTGTCGAAAATGAAACCGCTCTCCGTCGAGGCGGTGCACCTGGTCGCCGAAGCACAACGGCTTGCCTATGCCGACCGTGAACGCTACGCGGCCGACGACAAGTTCGTGGAGATGCCGGTGGCGGGACTCGTCGATCGCGAGTACATCAAACAGCGCGGCGACCAGATCCGCCTCGACAAGTCCCTGGGGTTGGCCCAGGCCGGCAGCCCGAAAGGCGCCGGGGTTGCATCCAGGGACGGCGAGTACTTTCCCGCCACGGGCACCACGCATTTCTCGATCGCGGACGCATGGGGGAACGTAGTCACGGTGACCTCGTCGGTCGAGTCGGTGTTTGGCTCCCGTTTGTTTGTACGCGGGTTTTTCCTGAACAACCAGCTGACTGACTTCTCGTACACGCCAACCAAAGACGGCGTGCCGGTGGCCAACGCGGTGGCGCCGGGCAAGCGACCGCGCAGTTCGATGTCGCCCACCCTCGTGCTGGACAGGGACGGCAGGCCGATTCTGGCTGTGGGCAGCGCGCTGGGCTCGTTCATCATCAATTTCGTGACCAAGGTTCTGGTGGCGACGCTGGACTGGAAGATGGACATCCAGTCTGCGATCGCATTGCCGCATTTCGGCAGCCGCAACGGTCCGACGGAACTCGAACAGGGGACGGAGGTCGAAAAATCGATTGCGGGCCTCAAAGCCCTCGGGCACGAGGTCCGGACCGTGACGCTGCCCTCCGGGCTTCACGGTATCATGCTCAGCGCCGACGGTTGGCAGGGCGGTGCCGATCCGCGCCGGGATGGTGCGGTGCGCGGCCGATAAACCTTGCAACGCCGCCCAATTCCCGCACGCCCGCGTGCGGCTCTCAAGAAAGGAAAGAAACCCATCATGCAAGTCCTCGTTCATCGCCTGCTCGCCGCCGTTGCTGTTGCATCAAGCTTGGCCCTCGTTCCTGCCATTGCGCAGGACAAACCGGCGGCAAAGGCCGACGCAAAACCGGACATCGAAATGGTGTTTCTCAAACCCACCGACAAGTTGCCGGCAAAACTCACCAAGCTCATGGCCATCGACCGTGCGGCCGGTGACACTAAGAGCCCGCTGACCAAGGATGGCACGGCCGTGTTGGTCAACTACACCGGCTGGCTGTATGACCCGTCGAAGCCGGACGGCAAGGGCGATCAATTCGACTCTTCCATCGGTCGCAATACGCCGTTTGGATTCATCATCGGCGTCGGTCGCGTGATCAAAGGTTGGGATCGCGGAACCCAGGGCATGCACGAAAAGGGCAAGCGCACCTTGCTGATTCCGGCAGAGTTGGCCTACGGCGAACGCGAGCGCCCGAAGATTCCTGCAAACTCCGCTTTGATTTTTGACATCGAGATCCACCAGATCCTCAATGCGGGGGGCGGTGCCCAGCAGGGTTCTGCGCCCGCTGCCCCGGCCCCCTCTCCCATTC
>JBGAUM010000154.1:0-5244 GCA_044228625.1 Usitatibacteraceae bacterium
AGCATGGCGTGACGGCATTCCGGTACCGAAACCATCGCCGATCGTCAAACGGCCTATGTTCGGGCGGTACGTGAAATCGTCTCGCGGGATCGAGCTGGCGCGTGCCTTCGACTGGGGCGCGACGATATTGAGGATCGGTCTGCCATTGGCGGATGGGATATCCGGTGAAGCCGGAAATCTTTGCGTTCCAGACGATATCGACCTGGTATTGAACTTTGAATATGTCGGCGAGGATTCACCCGATCAACTTCGTGCCATGGCACGGTGATGCGCTACAGATGACGCCTCTGCTGGAACATTCTGCACGCATCCGTCGGGGAAATCATGCGTCCCTGCGCAGTTGGGTAAACGCACCAAGGGAACTATCCTGCGTCATCGTCGAATCGAGCTTGATGCATGGATCGGCCTATCCCACAACAGCAGACAGTTTCAGGGAGTCGCCTTTGGGGATCATGGCATTGTGGAAATTCACCATGCGCCGCCAACCAAGGTGGTCAACGTTCCGGCACGCGTTCGTTACACCACGGCGCGCGAACACGTATTTCGCCGCGCTGCACGCGGCGGGTATGCGTCAATTTGCCATGAATTGGTGACATCCTCTGATTACGTGGGCGCGACATACAGCATCGGCGACCAACAACTTTTGAGTGCGGCGTCCGGTGCCCGTAAGTTTTCCGGCAACGCTGTTGCCACTGACATGAATCACCATATTGAGTTTGTGTCCGCGCAGGTATGGAAACAGATCGAGGAATTGGGGAAAGCAGGAATTTGACAAGCGCACGTCGTGCCGCGTCCTTGGTTAGTCCAACCCTTGACTTCGAACCGGCATGAGCGCCCTTCTCGTGCAATTGCGCGCAACAACGGCGGCCAATGCTCAGTCCCCCGATGTGGGAATAGCATCATGCCGTTTTGTCTCGGTCTGACTCGAGCCGTCCTTGAAACAAGGACGGATTCGACGAACTGGTCCTCGCTTTAAGGCGCAGATGCAGGCGGTGTTATTGGTCAGCCGTGGGCTTTTTGGAGCCAGCGCTACGATCAACCAAACGGACCGGAACATGGCAATCACCAATCAGGAACGCGTCGGAAAAGCCCTGGACTTGCTGAAGGACGGCTTGCAGCTCGTCGAGCGCGAGCGAAATCGGCGCATGCGGATGACTGGTTCAAGGAAGCTGAAGGCATCCTTGAGCGACTCCCAATCCAACCGACCGGAGAAGAGCGCTGGCTTCTGGGATGTGGCCACGATTCTCACGGTGATGTGGCAACAGTGGAACGAGGTGTTCCGCAAGACGCTGGGCCATGCGGACCGCAGCTTGGTCAGTGAACTCCGGGAAGTGCGCAAACAAATGGGCGCACCGGTGAATCCGTTTTCCGGGGATGACGCCTACCGGGCGTTGGATTCGTGGCAGCGAGGTTGCTGACGTCCGACCGCGCCGCAGGCTGATGACGTGGGAGAAACTGAAGATGGAGTTGCTGCGGGTACGCTTCGATGAGCAGGTACGCAGCGAACAGCGCCGCACGGTGCGCACCGCCATCGAAAGCGAAGCCTCAGGCGCACTGAAACCCTCGGCAGCGGCGGCTACGCTGTGGCACAATGATGGGCCAGTGGCAACTACCAGAAGGCAGAGTTCGCGGTCGACCCGTGGCAGGTACACCTGAATGAAGGCGCCGATGAGTATCGCAAGCCGCTTGAGTTCTTCGCCGAACTTTTCTCACCGAGAGCCTGAAACAACTATTGACCGGCGGCATGCGCAGGCTGGGTGCCGGTGGCGGCGACCTGGTTATGCAGTTGCAAACGAATTTCGGCGGCGGAAAGACGCACTCCATGCTGGCGCTGTATCACCGTTTTCCTATGAAAAGCCGAGGCTGCCGCGTGGATGAACGATGACCGGCGCGGAGATCAAGTCGTTGCCGAAAGTGAACCGGGTGGTGCTGGTGGGCAACAAGATTTCGCTAACGGAATCCTTCGGTTAAGGCGGATGGCACGGTGGTGCGCACATTGTGGGGGGAAATGGCGTGGCAATTGGGACTTGCTGCGGGGGGTGTGAAGGAAGCCAAGAAGGCATTTTTCGAGCGTGGCGGCTGATGACGAGCGCGCCACCAACCTGGGCGATACGCTGCGCACACTGTTCAACACCTATTCGCCGTGCCTGATCCTGATCGACGAATGGGTGGCCTACGCGCGGCAGTTGCACGATGCCGCCGACTTGCCGGCCGGCAGTTTTGAAACGCACTTCACGTTCGCCCAGGCACTGACCGAAGCCGCCAAGCTGGCGAAGCATGCCTGCTGGTGATCAGCCTGCCGGCCTCCGATTCAGCATCCTCGCCGCACCTGCAGGCGGACGACATCGAAGTGGGTGGCGAACGCGGCCGTGCCGCATTGGCCCGGCTTCAAAACGTGATCGGCCGCCTGGAGTCGGCGTGGGTGCCGGCCAGCGCGGAGGAAGGCTTCGAGATCGTGCGGCGACGGTTGTTCGAGCCGATGATCGAGAAAACGCAGTTCGTGGCGCGGGACACCGTGGCACGCGCCTTTTACGAACTGTATCGCACGCAACAGCAGGTATTCCCGCCAGAAGCGCGCGAGCCCGATTACGAGAAGCGGCTCAAGGCGGCCTACCCGATTCACCCGGAAGTCTTCGATCGCCTCTATGGCGACTGGTCCACGCTGGTGAAATTCCAGCGCACGCGCGGCGTGCTGCGCCTGATGGCGGCGGTGATTCACAGCCTGTGGGAGCGCGGCGACAAGAGCCCGTACATTCTGCCGGCCAACATCCCGATCGACGACCATCGCGTGCGCGACGAACTGACGCGCTACCTGCCGGATAACTGGAAGCCAATCATCGAGACCGACGTGGATGGTGCATCGTCCCTGCCTTTGCGGCTGGATGGCGATGTTCCCAATCTCGGCAAGTACTCGGCCTGTAGGCGTGTGGCACGTACTGTCTTTCTCGGCTCCGCCCCGAAGAGCGGCACGGCCAACAAGGGGCTGGAGGACCGGCGCGTGAATCTGGGGTGCGTGATGCCGGGCGAAACGCATACGGCCTTTGGCGACGCATTGCGGCGCATGAGTACCACCGCCACCTTCTTGTATCACGACGGTGCCCGCTATTGGTACTCGACCCAGCCGACAGTGACCAAGGTCGCCGAGGATCGTGCAGAACAGATGAAGCGCGACGTGGACGCGGTGACACGAGAGATCGGCAAGCGGCTGCGAGAAGATTTGCGCAAGCCGGGCGACTTCAGCCGCGTGCATGTGCTGCCGCATTCCGGGCAAGACGTCCCGGACGACGTCGACGCCCGACTCGTGGTGCTGGGAACCGATCATGCTTACAGCAAGGACAAGGGCAACGCTGCAGAAGCGCAGGCAAAGGAGATTTTGGAGTCACGCGGTAACTCACCGCGGCTATACCGGAACTCGCTGGTGTTTCTTGCGGTGGACCAAGCGCGGTTGCAAGACCTCGATGAGGCCGTGCGCCGTTATCTGGCTTGGCAATCCATCGTCGATGAAAAGGAAGGACTCAACCTCGATCCGCAACAGGTGAAGCAGGCCGAAAACCAACGTGACAGCGCCAATGGCGTGGTGGCGGCGCGGCTTCCCGAGGCTTACCAATGGCTGCTGGTGCCAAGCCAAAAAAAGGAATCCCCCACCATCGAGTGGGAAGCACTTCGCCTCACGGGGCAGGATGCCTTGGCGGTGCGGGCGAGCAAGAAGCTTAGGACGGAGGAGCAGCTGCTGACGTCGTTCGCCGGCACGCGCCTGCGAATCGATTTGGACAAAATCCCGCTCTGGCGCGGCAACCACGTTGCGGTGCGACAACTGGCGGAAGACTTTGCGCGCTACTTGTACCTGCCGCGGCTGGTGGGCAGCGATGTGCTGTTCAGCGCCATCCGCGACGGCACCCGCCAATTGATGTGGGCGCAGGATTCGTTTGCATTCGCGGACAGCTACGACGAGGACAGCGGCCGATATCGTGGACTGCAGTATGGACGCGAGGCGCCAGTCTCTGCGGACAATGATTCCGGGCTTTTAGTCAAGCCCGACACGGCAACGCGCCAGATCGAAGAGGATGCACGGCTGGCCGCCGCAACATCAGCCAGCAATAGCGCTCCCGGCGTTGCGACACTGGCTGGTGCACCCAGCGCATCAGCCGTTTCTCCAACATCAGGACCCATCACGCCTCCTCCGCCAGTCTGGCGGCGATATCACGGCACGGTGGCACTCGACACCACACGCGTTGGCCGCGACGCGGGCCGGGTTGCGGAAGAAGTTATTTCGCACCTGGTCGGTATTGCAGGTGCAGACGTAAAGGTGACCCTGGATATCGAGGTGCAACTGCCGAACGGGGCGAGTGACCAGGTGGTGCGCATTGTGACGGAGAACGGGCGGTCGTTGAAGTTTTCGAGTCAGGGGTTTGAGAAAGAGTAGAGCTGCCTTCGACGCAAAATTCCGTCAAGTAGTGCAACATCCTTTCTGCAATTTCCCTGTTTGATGTTTTGGCGATCATGTGGCGGAGGGCGTACCGCCAAGCGCTTCGCGCCTTTTGCCACGCCCCCTGCCACATGATCGCGGCGCGGTTTCCGTGGGGCATCATGCCTACTCACACGATGGAAACCAACATGGCGCAACGCGTTGACCCCGATACAATCCACCATCCCCTTGAAGCCGCTTTTGCAGCGCTCATCGAATATGGACTCTACGGCGCAGGTGAAGCGCACCTTTGATGCGCTTCCGGGAGTCCAGTCCCGCTCCCACATTGAGCGTCACGCTCTCGGTTGGCAGACTGACGAGTTCATCGGGAGGTCGTGCGCATGGGCGAGGGGCAGGGTAAGCCTGCTCTGAAGCCCTGGACTTGCCAGGGATTCCTGAAGAAGATCACTACGGCTTCGGTGGAGCGAGTTTGTAAGGTCATCCAATCCCGCCATCTTCTTGGCGACTAGACGGAAATTACCGACTTCATTAGAGTTGAAGCATTTGCACATCTGGATTTGAACATGCCGATCACATCAACGAAGAAGTGGGGAAATGGACTAGGCGTGCGTCTCACCAAGAAGGTTGCGACAGCCGCCGGGGTGACTGAGGGCACGCGCGTGAGAGTCGGAGTCTCGCGCGGGAAGATCACCATCGAGCGAGTTGATCGGCCGATGACCTTGAAGGAAATGTTGGCTGCCTATGACCCTGAGCGTCACGGTGGCATTCTCCTGGACTTCCCGCAGGTCGGCCGCGAGGTGATGTGAGAACCCGTTGAT
>JBGAUM010000155.1:0-4928 GCA_044228625.1 Usitatibacteraceae bacterium
GAAGCGTGTATGCGGCGCGGATCATGCGGTCCAAGCCCGGTTCCTTCATGCCGATGTCGTCGAGGAACACCTTCTTGTCTTCGTCGGAGAGTTCCGCGATTTCGGCTTCGATCTTGGCGCAGATGGCGACCACCGGCGCGTTTTCCTTGGCGGCGTGCGCCTTCACGCTGTCGAGCAAGGGATTGTTCTCGAAGCCACCCTCGATCACATTGGCCACAAACAGCACGGGTTTGGCGGTCAGCAATGACAGCGGTTTGATGAGTGCCATTTCATCTTCGGAGAGCTTCATGCTGCGCACCGATTCGCCATTGTTCAAGTGCTTCATCATGGGTTCGAGAATCGCGGCAAGCTTGGCAGCTTCCTTGTCGCCCGAGCGTGCGGTCTTCTGCGTCTTGTGCAGCGCCTTTTCCACGGAGGCCATGTCGGCCAACGCGAGTTCGGTGTCGATCACGGCGATGTCGGAGAGCGGATCGACTTTGCCGGACACGTGAATCACGTTCGGGTCATCGAAGCAGCGAACCACGTGGGCAATGGCGTCAGTCTCGCGGATGTTGGCCAGGAACTGGTTTCCCAAGCCCTCACCTTTCGACGCACCGGCGACGAGGCCGGCGATATCCACGAACTCCACAATCGCCGGGATGACTTTCAGCGGCTTGTCGATGGCCGCAAGCTTGGCCAGTCGAGGATCAGGCACCTCGACGATGCCGATATTCGGTTCAATGGTGCAGAACGGATAATTCTCCGCCGCAATGCCGGCCTTGGTCAGTGCATTGAAGGTGGTGGACTTGCCCACGTTGGGAAGTCCGACGATGCCGCATTTCATGGGGATTCTTTCTTGGTGGTTTCCGCCTTGGCAGGCTTGTCTGCCAGTGCGGGTTTGGTGTGCAATTTCATCATCGCGGCTTCCATGTCGCCGCTCGCAATGAGGGGCCATAGGGACAGGCAGCGATCGATACACTCGTCGATGGCTTTCTGGTCAGTCTTGTCCGGCCGATGCAAAACGTAATCGACCACTTCATCCCGCGTCATGTCGCCGCCAAACTTGGCGGCAAGGTCCCGCGGATGGCCAATGCCGATTCTCAGGCGCCAGAAATCGCGCGTGCCCAAGTGGGCCACGATGTCTTTCACGCCGTTGTTGCCGGCCGCCCCGCCCGTCTTCATCTTGGCGCCACCCGCGGGCAAATCCATTTCATCGTGGACGACCAGCACTTCCGCAGGCTGCACCTGGTAGAACTTGGCGAGTGAACCGACGGCAAGACCCGACTTGTTCATATACGTGTTGGGCTTGATGAGCCACACACTTCCGGCCTTTGCGACATCGCTGTGGAATTTGGACTCCTTCTTGAAGGATGCACCCAGCTCTCGCGCGAGGGCCTCCACAAACCAGAAGCCCGCGTTGTGGCGCGTCAGCTCGTATTCCTTGCCCGGATTTCCGAGGCCGGCGACGATTTTGATGGGAGGGGACATGCGGTGTGACGGGTTTGGAGGCTAGTGGCCGGGCAATTGGTGTTTCGTCGCGCGAATCGAGTGGCTCCACCACCGATTTGCTCTGAATAGGCTCGACGAAAGTAGGTTTCCACTTTCGTCGACATCCCTCAAAAAAAATGCCCGCCAACCAAACTGGCGGCGGGCATCGCGAGTGTGAATCGCAACAAGCAGCGGATTATTTCTTGTCTTTTCCGCCCTTGTCGTCCTTCTTGGGAGCCTCCTCCTCTTTTGCTTTTTGGTTCGCAGCCGGTACATCGGCGGCGGACACCACGGGCGCTGCTTCCTCTTCGGCAACAGCGGCGCGCGGGATGATGATGGTGGCGATCGACGGGTCTTCGCCGCGATGCGTCACGGCGGTGACACCCGTAGGCATCTTCAGGCCCGACAAGTGCAGCGTGTGGCCGGCGGTCAGATCTTTCAAATCCACCGTGATGAATTCCGGCAGATCCTTCGGCAGACAGGTGATGTCGAGCTCGTTGACGATGTGCGATGCGATACCGCCGGAGAGCTTCACTCCGGGCGAGATTTCTTCATTGATGAAGTGCAGCGGCACCTTCATGTGGATTTTCTTGTTCGCATCGACGCGCTGGAAATCGACGTGCAGCACGTTCTTCTTGAACGGGTGCATTTGCACGTCGCGCAACAGCACGGGCTCGGTCTTGCCGTCGAGTTCCATGTCGAGGATGGAAGCGTGGAAGGCTTCCTTCTTCAGGTTGATGTACAAGTCTTTGTGATCGAGGTCGATCACTGCGGCGGGCTTGTCGGCACCGTAGACGATGCCGGGCACGCGGTCCGCGCGACGCAGGCGGCGGCTCGCACCCGTTCCCTGTCCTTTGCGCGTTTCTGCTTTGAAAGCGATTTTCATGTTGGACTCCAAATTTGCCTTGGGGTCTTCACCCCTCGGCGTTTCAAAGAAGCGATCCGCGACCAGACCGCTCCAGCCATCCGGGAGAAATCCCCCGGCCCTACTCCGTGAAGAGCGAGCTCACCGAGCTGCCCTCCGAAATCCGTCTGATCGTCTCTGCGATCAGTTCCGCCGTGCCAATCTGGCGGATCTTCTTGCACGCCTGCGCTTCCGGCTTCAACGGAATCGTGTCGGTCACCACCAATTGGTCGATGACCGAGTTGGTGATGCGCTCGATGGCCGGCCCGGACAACACCGGGTGCGTGCAATAGGCCACCACGCGCGCGGCACCGCGTTCCTTCAACGCCTTGGCCGCCTCCGTCAACGTGCCTGCCGTGTCGACGATATCGTCCATCAAAACGCAGGACCGTCCTTCCACATCCCCGATGATGTTCATCACCATCGAGACGTTGGCGCGCGGACGGCGCTTGTCGATAATGGCCAAATCCGCGTCCAACTGCTTGGCGATGGCGCGCGCGCGCACCACCCCCCCGACGTCCGGCGACACGACAATCAAATCTGGATAGTCGTGCTTCCACACATCGCCCAGCAAAATCGGTGTGGCGTAGATGTTATCCACGGGAATGTCAAAAAAACCCTGGATCTGGTCCGCGTGCAAATCCATGGTCAGCACACGATCCACCCCCACGCCCACCAGCATGTCGGCCACCACTTTCGCGGTGATCGCCACCCGGGCCGACCGCGGCCTGCGATCCTGGCGCGCATACCCGAAGTAGGGAATGGCTGCCGTGATCCGAGCCGCGCTCGAACGCTTCAACGCATCCGCCATGACCATGATTTCCATCAAGTGGTCGTTGGAAGGTGCACAGGTCGATTGCAAGATGAAGACGTCCTTGCCTCGGACGTTTTCCATGATCTCGACCATCGTCTCACCATCGCTGAACCGCCCCACCTTGGCGCGACCCAGCTGCGTGCCCATCAAGCGCGCGACTTCTTTCGCGAGCTTCGGATTTGCACTTCCGGTAAAAACCGAAACATTGTCCAATGCCATGTGATCACCCCATTTCCACGGTTGGAAGGAAGCAACACTGAAGTTGGCATCCGAGCGGACAATTCAGCCGCAGGTAACACCCACTTCAACAAAACTGGCTGGGGAGGTAGGGATCGAACCTACGAATGCCGGAATCAAAATCCGGTGCCTTACCACTTGGCGACTCCCCAAAATCGAAAACCGGAAGGGATGCCCTATTCCGATTCAATGCCAAAGGGATGGCGCGCCAGCCCTCGAGCTACAAATCCCGGGTATTCCGGCTGAAGTTTCTCCAGCGTCTCGCGAGCCGATTGCTCGGACACGAAGGCGGCGAAAACGCATGCGCCAGAACCTGTCATGCGAGCACCAAATATCGATGATTTGGCGGCCACACGATCCAAGTCGTCCAACGCGTGCGCGACCTTCGGAAACGCTTTCAAAACAACAGGTTGTAGGTCATTTCGCATGAACCCCAACCCGCTTGCCGAAAAGTCCGCTATTTTGAGGGGCGGCGTGTTTCTTGTCAAATCTGGCCGTCCAAAGACAAACGGAGTGGGAACCTGTTCATTGGGGATCAGGACGACATACCACCAGGCCGGGATTTCAAGCGGAGTAAGGACTTCCCCCACTCCCGCCGCCCAAGCCGTGCGCCCGAAAATGAAAAAGGGGACGTCAGCGCCAAGCTTGGCGCCCAGCGAAGCCAAACGGTCCTGTGACCAATGGACGCCCCACAATTGATTCAGCGCCATGAGCACGGCTGCGGCATCTGAACTTCCCCCTCCCAGCCCGCCGCCCATAGGGATGCGTTTGACGATTCCGATTTCCGCACCTGCTTCAATGCCGGCCTCAACCTTCAACAGTCGCGCGGCGCGCACGACTAAATCGGATTCGGGTTCAACACCAGGCAATGGATTGCGATGGCTGACCGCGCCCGCTACCGAGCGCCGAATCTCCCAGTGATCAACGACCAGCTTGATCACCGTGCCACCAGAAATCAGTGTCAGGCGCCGGGCCACCAAACTCGGCCCCTGCGCAGTCAGCCCTTCTGCTTGAATCTCCCAGTTCCGGCCATCACTCGAAGCGGCGACACCGCGACCTTGCGCGTCCAATCCCGCGCCCTGCAACCATCGCACAATGGCAGGCAAATCCAGCGCGACACCCACCAAGGACTCGGTCAGGGCTGCAAATTCGCCGGCTTGCCTTTCGGTCCCGCGCCTGAACTCGGCACGCGTGCCTTCCCGTATTAGCTCCGCCACCTGCGATCCCAACGGCGTGAGCAAGGCCATGCTTTCGCGGTCGCCTGACGCATCGCGTTCCCACCGCAGCTGGCCTGAATCGATCCGGTCATCCACGCGCACGCTGATCCGGCCACTCAATGAAAACGATTCGACTGGCCGCTGAATGGTGATGCCAGTTCCATCGATCCTGCCCTGACTTCCAGAAGTCGCACAGCCGTGCAATGCCAGCACCATGACCGCCAACGCCCACGTAGGCGAAGCCAAACAAAAACGGCACCCCACCAGGTGCCGTGGTCCGAGGCTGCCC
>JBGAUM010000020.1:0-35957 GCA_044228625.1 Usitatibacteraceae bacterium
AATCCGTTGGCGATCGGCAGCCGCAGCGGCGAGCTGCAAATCATGACCAACGCACAAGGAAGCCCGCACCGGATATTCCTGTCCGGCACTGGCTGCCGATGGTTCAGCCAACCGGGCAGCCGGCTCTTCCTGACGGCGTGCTAGTTCGGAGCGGCGGCGTCCAGCTACCGGATATCAAACAGCAGCACCGGCGCGGTTCACAGACCAAGATGGCCCCAAACGCCGCGCCAGGGCTTGTGTTTTACAAATTGGGCTGCTGTTCTTTTCAGTAGGTGGGGTCGTACATCTGCGCACGCACGTCTGCTCCGACGTCGGCCGGACGGGTTTTGCCGGCCGTGTTGTCGGCATAAGCACACTCGGCGACGGCGGTTGCAATTGCACGCGAGACGTCCCGGATGCGTGCGAGCGGCGGATAGAGGCTGCCTTGGGCCAAGTCTTCGTCCGAGACCATGTCGGCCAACGTGCGTGCCGCGGCCATAAACATGCGGTCGCTGATGCGTGTCGCGCGACTGGCAATTGCACCCAACCCTACGCCGGGGAAAATATAGGAGTTGTTGCCTTGCCGCGGGACAAAGGTCCGGCCGTTCAAGTCCACCGGATCGAACGGGCTGCCGCACGCGAAAAGTGCACGTCCTGCCGTGCCTGCATAAGCTTGCTCGGCCGTGCATTCGGACTTTGACGTCGGGTTGGACAAGGCAAAGACGATCGGGCGTGCATTCAGGCGCGCCATTTCGGCCAGCACGTCGGCATTGAAGGTGCCGCCCACGGCGGCCACGCCAATGATCGCGGTTGGCTTGAGCGCCCGAATGGCGTCGATGAAGCCTGAGACCGGTGGGTGGTGATGGGCGTAAGGTCGCTTGTGTTCGACCAAATCGGTGCGCTCTTTGACCACCAGTCCTTTCGAATCGACGAGCCAGCAGCGGGTTCGCGCATCCGCTGCAGCCAAACCCTCTTCAACCATGGCATTCACCGCCAGGTCAGCGATTCCGGTCGCGGCTTCCCCCGCACCCAAGAACAGAATTCTCTCGTCTCTTAACTTGCCACCCTTGATTCGCAATGCGGAAAGCAGGCCGGCAACGGCCACCGCAGCCGTGCCCTGGATATCGTCATTGAATGTACAAATTCGACAACGATAGGCGTTCAGCAACCGGAACGCGTTGTGGTTGGCGAAGTCTTCGAACTGGATGATGACGCCAGGAAACACCCGCTGGGACGCATCGACGAATTCCTCGATCAATTCGTCGTAGGCCGCGCCGGTGACCCGATGCTGGCGCTGGCCGACGTAGAACGGATCGTTGAGCAGGGTTTCATTGTTGGTTCCCATGTCCAATGTCACTGGCAAACACAGGTGAGGATCGACCCCGGCACACGCCGTGTAGAGCGAGAGCTTTCCCACCGGAATGCCCATGCCGTTGGCGCCAAGGTCGCCGAGACCAAGGATGCGTTCGCCATCGGTGACCACAATGATCCCTGCTGGAAGCGGCCAATTGCGCAGGAGACTTTCGACACGCCCCCGGTCAGCCGTGCTGATGAAGAGGCCCCGCGGCCGTTGGAACACATGACCGAAGCGCTGGCATGCGAGGCCGACGGTTGGTGTGTAGATGAAAGGCTGCAGCTCGTCAATGTGGTCGCAGAGGACGCGAAAGAACAACGCCTCATTGCGGTCGTGGAGGGCGTTGAGCGCGACATACTTCTGCAGCGGGTCGGTGATGCCCCGCAGGTGATTCATCACCCGCGTCGCCTGCTCCTCCTGCGTGTGGACATGCGGCGGCAACAGACCTCGCAGCCCGAATGCATCGCGCTCGACTTCGGTAAAGGCCGTGCCCTTGTTGCGCAGCGGGTCCTGCAGCAATTGCACGCCGCGTGGGGAAGCACCGCCCGATTCACCTGCCGTCTCTCGATTCATGTCTGCTCCTGTTCGCAGGATCCGCGCGTGTGGGCCGGCCCACTTGCCAGCACGGTCAGATCATCTCCGGCCGCATGTCGATGGCGCCGCACGGGCATTCCTCGGCGCACACGCCGCAGCCCTTGCAGTACTCGTAGTTGAATTCGAAGCGTTTGCCCGGTCCCAGCTTGATCACCGCGTTGTCCGGGCAGACACCGTAGCAGTTGTCGCACTCGAAACAGTTGCCGCAGGAAAGGCAGCGCCGCGCCTCGAACAAGGCGTTGTCTTCGGTGAGTCCGCCTTGCACTTCCTCGAAGCTGCTGCGCCGGCGGATCACGTCGAGCATCGGCTGCACGGTTTTCGGCGCATCCGAGTAGTACCAGGTATTGAGGTTCTCGTAACTCGCGAGAACGTGTTTCTCCGGCGCTGTGTAGCGGCCACCGCGCAGCCACGCGTCGATGTGCCGCGCCGCCTTCTTGCCGTGGCCGATGGCGACCGTCACCGTGCGATCCGAGGGCACCATGTCGCCGCCGGCGAAAATGCCGGGCCGCCCGGTCATCATCGAGGCATCGACCTTCACCACGCCTTTGTCGAATTCGATGCCTTGGACCTTGTCGAGCAGCGACAGATCGACATCCTGGCCGAGGGCCAGCACCAGCGTGTCCGCCTCGATGGTCTCGAATTCGCCGGTGGGTTGCGGAAACCCCTTTGTCGTCGAGCGCCATCTTTTCCACGGTGAAGGTGGTGTCCTCGACGCGCTTGATGGTGTTCAACCACTTGACCATGATGCCTTCGTCGAGCGCTTCCTGGAGTTCGAAGTCGTGTGCGGGCATCTGCTCGCGCGTGCGCCGGTACACGATCAACGCCTCCGAGGCGCCGAGCCGCTTGGCGGTGCGCGCCACATCGAGTGCTGTATTGCCGCCGCCGTAGATCACCACACGCCGGCCCAGCTGTGGCTTCTCACCCGTCTCCATGCCGCGCAATACACTGACCGCATCGAGAATGCGCGTGGCGTCGCGCGCGGGAATCTCGGTACGCTTCGCAACGTGCGCGCCGACGGCGAGGAAGGCCGCATTGAAACCGCCCGCTGCCATACTGGTTTCGATGTCATCGACGCGCGTGTTGAGCTTCAGGGTAACGCCCAGATCGAGAATGCGTTGCACTTCGGCATCGAGCACGTCGCGCGGCAGCCGGTACTGGGGAATGCCGAAGCGCATCATCCCGCCGGTCAGCGGCCCGGCTTCGTGGATCGTGACCTCATGCCCCATGCGTGCCAGATGGAACGCCGCGGAAAGGCCCGACGGCCCGGCCCCGACGATCAAGACCTTCTTGCCGCTCGGTGCCGCTTCGGCCTGAAACTTCCATCCGCGCCTGCGCGCCTCGTCGCCGAGGAACCGTTCGACCGCATGGATGCTGACGGCTTCATCGAGCTGCCCGCGATTGCACGCCATTTCGCACGGGTGGTAGCAGACGCGCCCCATCAGCGCGGGCATCGGATTGTTCTTTGTGAGTTCGCGCCAAGCCCGCTCGTAGTCGCCGCCCTCGGCATGGTAAAGCCAGCCCTGGATGTCCTCGCCCGCCGGGCAGGCGTGATTGCAAGGCGGCAGCCGATCCACATACACGGGCCGCTGCGTGCGCCAGCTGCCGGTGTGGTTGGCGAGGCTCGATCCCGGGTCGAGGGTAATGGCGAAGGGTTTTTTCATCGTCATCTCACACGCTCGTTTCGCGATCGAGATTGAACATGCGGATATTCTTGTCCGCCATCGCCTGGATCGCGTTGAGCGTGACCACATCCGGTTCCTTGCCGAACAGGTGTGCGAAGCGCTTTTGCAATTTCAGGTATTCGGTTACCGGGACTGGACGGCGCAACGTGGTGCGCGAAGTCACTTCGCCGTGTTCAGCTTCGAACAGGGGAAAGAGGCCCGATTCAACGGCCAGCCGCGCCACCTTGATCGTGTCCGCCGGTTGCGATCCCCAACCCAGCGGGCATGGCACGTGGATGTGAATGTAGCGCGCGCCCTTGATCGGCATGGCGCGCATCACCTTGGCCTCGAGGTCTCTCAAGTTCGCCACCGAGGCCGTGGCCACATACGGAATGTGATGCGCCATGGCAATCAGTGGCAGGTTTTTGCCCGTGCCGAATACGTTGCCGGGGTGTTCGCCCACCGCCATCGTGGTGGCTGTGCGCGCGGCCGGCGGGGTGGCGCTGGAGCGCTGCACGCCGGTGTTCATGTATGCCTCGTTGTCATAGCAAATGTAGAGCACATCATCGTTGCGCTCGAACATGCCGGACAGGCAACCGAAGCCGATGTCGGTGGTCCCGCCATCGCCGCCCTGCGCGATGACCCGCACATTCTTTTTGCCGCGCGCGCGCAACCCGGCCGCCACGCCCGAGGCGACCGCTGCGGCATTGCCGAACAGCGAATGCAACCACGGAATCTGCCACGAGGTTTCCGGGTAGGGCGTCGAAAACACTTCAAGGCAACCGGTGGCGTTCACCGCCATCACCTGGTTGGCGGTGGCCTGCATGGCCGCGTCGATGGCGTAGCGCGCGCCCAGCGCCTCGCCGCAGCCTTGGCAGGCGCGGTGGCCGGAGTTGAGCGAATTGGTGCGGCGCATGTTGGCCTGCACGTTGCGCTCGTCTTCGGCCAGCAGGCGGTTGCCGACGGTGAAGGTGCCGGTCTGGTAGAACCGCACGGGTTGTTGGTTGCTCATGTGCCTCTTGCCCCCGTTGCATGCAGGTCCTTGAGGATGTTTTCCGCACTGGGCCCGGCGCGGCGTTGTGCCTTGCCGCGCTCGAGTTCGCGTTCGATCACCCCCCAGTTGAGATCGAGAAAACTCAAGGGTTCAAGCTGGTCCGCGGCGGCGCGCCTGAGGAGGTCCACGAGGGATTCCTGCGTGACCGGCCGCCCTCCAAGCCCGGCGATCACCGTGTAGCCCTTGAGCACGATGCCCGACAATGCTTTCCTGACGCCATCGGAAAGTACGCCGCCCAACCCGACGGCCAGCGACTTTTCCAGCACTACCACGCGCTTGGCGTGCTTCAATGCATCGCGAACGCGTTCGAGCGGGAAGGGCCGGAAGGAACAAAGCGTCAGCACGCCGGCGCGCATTCCAGTCTCACGCACTTGATCGACAGCATCCTTGACGGTGCCGTTGATCGAACCCAGTGCGACCACGATGGTCTCAGCATCCTCACATCGATACGTGCGCAGCAGGCCCCCTGAATTTCGGCCGAAACGTTGCTCGAATTCGGCAGCCAGGTGTGGGATGATTTCCAAGGCGCGAAGCTGCTTGTGGTGTTGCAGGTACCGAACCTCGAAAAACGCCTCGGGCCCGACCATCGCGCCGATGGATACCGGCTCCGTGCAATCGAGCACTTGCACCGGCTCGAAGGGCGGCAGGTACGCATCCACTTCTTCCTGCGTAGGAATGTCGATGCGCTCGTAGGCGTGGGTCAGGATGAAGCCATCGACGCACACCATCACCGGGCAGGACAGCATTTCGGCCAGCCGGAACGCCTGGATGTGAAGATCTGCCGCTTCCTGGTTGGTTTCCGCGTAGAGCTGGATCCACCCGGCATCGCGCAGCGCCATGCTGTCGGAATGATCGTTCCAGATGTTGATCGGCGCGCCGATGGCACGGTTGCCGATGGTCATCACGATAGGCAGCCCCAGCCCGGCGGCGTTGTAGACCGCCTCGGCCATGAACAGGATGCCCTGGCTGGCGGTGGCCGTGTAGCTCCTCGCGCCCGCAGCGGAGGCGCCGATGGCGACCGACAGCGCGGCAAATTCGGACTCGACGTTGATGAATTCGCAGTGTTTGAGTTCACCACTTTTGACCATCTCGCCCAATCCCTCGACGATGTGCGTCTGCGGTGTGATTGGGTACGCGCAGATGACTTCGGGCCGGCACAGCGAGACGGCTTCGGCGATGGCGCGTGAACCTTCGGTTTGCTTAAGCATGGGCACGGTCCTTGGCGTACACGGCGCCGACCGCCTCGAATGCGGCGCGTGCGGCCGCCACGTTTTTCTCACCGACCGGCCCGGGGAACTTGTCCGCAATGGCATGCATGACGGCCCCGATCGAGAGTTCGCCCGTGATGCCGGCAAAGGCGCCGAGGAGTGCCGCGTTGGGAAGGGGGCGCCCCACATGCTTGAGCGCGAGTTCGGTGGCCGGCACCGTGCGGGCATGCCCAGCCGGCCAGCGTGCGACGAATTCGCGGATGCCCAGCGCATCGAACCCGCGCGTGGAGTTGAGCAGGATGAAGCCATCCGGCGCGAGGCCGTTGAACAAATCCACCTGGTGCAGCAGCGTCGGATCCTGGATGATGAGCGCATCCGGGCGCATCACCGGTTCACGCAGGCGGATCGCGGTGTCGGCGATGCGGCAAAACGCCATCACGGGCGCGCCCATGCGCTCGGAGCCGAAGCTGGGAAAGGCTTGCGCGTGGCGCCCTTCACTGAACGCGGCGACGGACAGCATCTCCGCCGCAGAGACCACGCCCTGGCCTCCGCGGCCATGGATGCGAACCTGAAACATGCGAACTCCCCGCGATTGGAAAGGCCGACGCGCCATGCATCTGCATGGGCCAGCCCATCCTAACGCGCGGGGAATCCAGCTTCTTGATTCACGTCAAACGGTGCCGTGGCGGTGCATTTTGCACACCAGCGCCGGCCTGCTGGTGCAGAATGCGCACTCTCCAATTTCGTTGGCTCGCCATGAATCAGGACGTACACATCTATCTTGCAGTGGCCACCCCCACCGTGGCAGGACGGTATCCGCGCGGCCAGTCGCATGCCTTGCACATCTATGTGCGCGTGCCTGCCGGAAGCGATTTCGATGGCCGCGTGGCCGAAGCCATCGCCATGAACAACGGCTGGCTGCTCACGGAAATCCGCAAGGCTGGACGGGTGAACGCCGAATCCCTTGATGCCGCCGAGGACACGGTGCGCGCATGTGTGGACGCGGCCCTGAAGGACGGCTCGGCCATCCTGGTTTATGACAATCCGATTTCCGCAGCGGGCTGAAACGCCTCGACTGGCGGGTCAGGCCAGGCCACGCTGGCGCAGCATCGGTTCCACCTGCGGATCACGTCCGCGAAAGGCGCGAAACGTTTCCCCAGGGTCCACGCTGTTGCCGGTGGAGTAAATGCGATCGTGCAGCCGCTTCGCCGTCTCCGGGTCGAACGCGCCGCCGGCCTCCTTGAACGCCTCGAACCCATCGGCGTCGAGGACTTCGGCCCACAGGTACACGTAATACCCCGAGGCATAGGACGCTCCCGCAAACAGGTGCAAGAAGTGCGGCAGGCGGTGGCGCATCTGCACGTCCTGCGGCATGCCAATCCGCGCGAGCGTCTCGCGCTCGAACGCGGCGATGTCCAGCGAGGAAAACTCCGTGCGCTGGTGCAAGGCCAGGTCCACCAGTGTGCATGCGGTGTACTCGACCGTCTCCATACCCTGGTTGAACTTGGCTGCCGTCTGCAGGCGGTCGATCAGCGCGTCGGGAATGGGCTCACCGGTCTCCACATGGCGCGCGTGCTTCTTCATCACTTCGCGTTCCTCGGCCCAGTGTTCGTAGATTTGCGACGGCAGCTCCACGAAGTCGCGCAGCACGCTGGTGCCGGCCAGGCGTTCATAGCGAACGTTTGACAGCATGCCGTGCAGGCCGTGTCCGAATTCATGGAACAGCGTGCGCACATCGTCGAAAGACAAAAGGGTCGGGTTGCCCTTGGCAAAGTTGTTGTTGTTCAACACGATCGGCACCACCGGACCGTCCACATTCGACTGTGAACGCAGGATGCTCATCCATGCGCCACTGCGTTTGGTGGGCCGCGCGAAATTGTCGTGCAGGAAGATGGCCTTGAGTTGCCCGCATGCACGGACTTCATACACCTGGACGTCAGGGTGGTAGGCGGCGATGTCGGGCCGTGCGGTGAACGTCAGGCCGAACAGGCGCGACGCGCAGTCAAATGCGGCCTCGATCATGCGCTCGAGTGAAAAGTACGGCTTGAGCTCCGCGTCATCGAGTGCATATTTCGATTGGCGCACTTTTTCCGCGTAGTACCGCCAATCCCAGGCTTCAACGGTCGTGCCCGGTGCTTCTTGATCCGCGACCGCCTGCAACGCTGCACGTTCTTCAGCCATTCTTGCCTTGGCAGGCTCCCAGACTTGATCGAGAAGCCTTTGCACGGCTACTGGCGAGCCGGCCATGGTGTCGTCGGTGGCGTATTCTGCGTAGTTGGCATAGCCCAGCAAGGAGGCCTGCTCCTGGCGCAATGACATGATGTCGCGGATCAGGGGCGCATTGTCCTTGTCCGCACCGGTCAGGCCTTCGCCGCGCGAGGCCCATGCGCGATATGCCTTCTCGCGCAGGTCGCGGCGCGTGGAAAAGGTGAGGAACGGTACTACCAGCGAGCGCGACAGCGTGATCACGTGCGCATCCTGGATCCCGCGCTCGACCGCGGCGGCCTTGGCCGAATCGATCACAAAGTCCGGCAGGCCGGCCAGGTCGGCGGGGTCGCGCAACACCAGTTGAAACCCGGATTCGTCGGCCAGCACGTTTTGGGAGAACAGCGTCGTGAGCTCGGCGAGTTTTTCCGTAATCGCCGCGTAGCGCGCGCGCGACTCTCCGGAAAGCTTCGCGCCCGAGCGCACGAAATCGAGGTGGATGCGCTCGACGAGGCGCAGTTGCTCGCCATCCAGGCCCAGCGCGGCGCGCTCGGCGTGCACGGCATCGATGCGTGCGAACAGGCCGGCATCGAGGTAGATCGCATTGAAATGCGCGGCGAGCGGCTGCGCCATGTCGCGCTCCACGGCTTGCAGGGCGGACGAGGTTTCCGATGAACACAGGTTGTCGAACAGCAGGCTCACGCGCGTCAGCAATTTTCCCGATTGATCGAAAGCCACTAACGTGTTGGCGAACGTCGGCGCTTCAGGGGCATTGGCCATCGCATCAATTTGCGCCCGGTGTTCGGCCATCGCCACTTCAAATGCCGGAGCAAAGTGCGCCGCCTCAATTCGATCGAACGGAGGAAGCCCGTAAGGCGTTGTCCAGGATTCGAGCAGTGGATTGGCGAGCAGTTGCGGTGAAAGCGGCGCGTTCATGGGGAGCCCAGCGAGAAAATTGAGTGGGCGCATTCTACGCTGGCTGCTGATGGCCGGTGGCTTGTACAGGCATTGAAACCTCAGAATGGGTGCGCACCTTGAGGCGAAATGGGCCTGGAGCCCGCGCCAGTTCTAGGGTTTCACTTGGTTTGGCGTGGTGTACCGGTTTGTGACCGCAAGGATTAGCGCCTGCGCGCCAGCGTCAAACCGTCTCCCAGCGGCAGCATGGCGAGGTCGACGCGTGGGTCGTCTCTTAGTTTCACGTTCAACGCATGCAGTGCAGCCGTGTCGGTGTCGTGCGTGGACGGGGCATCGGCGACACGGCCACTCCAAAGTGTATTGTCGATGGCGATCAGGCCGCCGGTCCGTACCAGCACAAGACAGCGTTCGTAGTAGGCGTCGTAGTTGGGCTTGTCGGCATCTATGAACGCGAAATCATAGGTGCCGGCGCGACCGCCGCTGATGCAACGATCCAGGGTGTCCATCGCGGGTGCGATGCACAGATCGATCTTCTTTTCCACGCCGGCGTCCCGCCAGAAAGGCTTGCCAATCGCGGTGAATTCCTCGCTGACATCGCAGGCAAGGACGCTTCCCTCTGGAGGCAGTGCCAGTGCGACGGACAACGCGCTGTATCCGGTAAATACTCCCACTTCGATCGTGTGCCTGGCCCCCATCAATTGCACCAAGAGCGCCATGAACTGCCCTTGCTCGGGCGAAATCTGCATCGTCGCACGCGGGTGATTGCGTGTTGCGTCGCGAAGGCGGGTCTGGGCGGGATGCTCCCGGACGCCGTGGTCAATCAGGTATTTGTAGAGCGGGTCGGTGAGCGTGAGCGTGCGACTGGACATCGTTTCCTCCAACGAGGAACCAATCTATCACGCAGCCCGGGTGCTCAGTGCGTCAGGCGCCCCCTGAATGTGGGGGCCGCGATGCGAGCGCGGGTCACCGAGATCGCCGTTTCCGTCGAATGCAGAAGCCTTGCATCGTTCTTCAATCGGCGCAGCGCGAGGGCCCCCGCGAAGTGGCTGAGTGCCTCCGCGTACTTGCCCTGGTCAAATGCATTCTTGCCCGCATGCTGCATGGCGAAATCGAGCAACAGCCCCAAGTGACGATCCTTTTCTGCGCGGGACAGCAGCTCTTCAAACATCGGTGTGGACTGTTCAAATTGCCCCCGCCACTGATACACGTGCGCCAGCCGAAGTTCGTTGATGTAGACCAGCCGCGCATCGAGCACCGACTGGGAGAGTGCCACCGCATCTTTCAGGGATTCTTCTGCGTTTTCCAACTGTCCGAGAATGCGCGAGTACACGCCGTGCATGCCCTTGAGCCTTGCCGAGGCGTGAAGGTCGCTGCTGACGTTCAGGATCTGGCGGGCCAGCCACGCAACCCCGCGTTCCATGGCCGAGCGGTCATGCGGCGTTTCGCGCAAGTTGGCGTCGAAATCGTAATGGACGTTGTAAGGAATCGAAAAATCGATCGCCGAAGCGTGGTCAACCATGGTCGGGGATTTGATTGAAGTGCCCCCAGCTTAGGCCAGGTGGACTTCGATGTCCCCACCCGTTTGGGTGGGAAATCGCCTTCAAGAGGCGCCATGAAGCGCTTAAATGCCCAAATCAGCCACTTGCAGCAATTTCTGGACCGTTGCCGAGAGATTTGCGGAATTGGGCGGGCCTGATCGCGTAAAATGCGCACTCTTTGCCCGCAGGCCAACAGCACGGGCATTCCAACGTCGTTCAATTTCATTCGCACGCATCCCATGGCTCAGTACGTATACACGATGAATCGCGTGGGCAAGATCATTCCGCCCAAGCGCCAAATTCTCAAAGACATTTCACTGTCCTTTTTCCCGGGCGCCAAGATCGGCGTGTTGGGCCAGAACGGTGCGGGCAAGTCAACCTTGCTCAAGATCATGGCTGGCATCGACACCGAGATTGAAGGTGAAGCCGTGCCCATGCCAGGCATCAAGATCGGTTTTTTGCCGCAGGAACCGCAATTGAATCCGCAGCAAACCGTTCGTGAGGCGGTGGAGGAGGGTATCGGCGGGGTGCTTGCAGCCAAAAAGCGTCTCGAAGAGGTCTATGCGGCCTATGCCGAGGAGGGCGCGGATTTCGACGCGTTGGCCGAGGAGCAGGCCAGGCTTGAGGCCGAAATTGCCGCCGGAGACGGAGATTCCGCGGACACCCAGCTCGAGATTGCCGCCGACGCCTTGCGCTTGCCCCCTTGGGACGCCGTCATTGGCAACTTGTCTGGCGGTGAGAAGCGGCGCGTGGCGCTCTGTCGCATGCTGTTGTCCAAACCCGACATGTTGCTCCTCGATGAGCCGACCAACCACCTCGACGCCGAGTCGGTCGACTGGCTTGAGCAGTTTCTGCAACGCTTCCCGGGCACCGTGGTCGGCGTGACCCACGACCGCTACTTTCTGGACAATGCCTGCGAGTGGATCCTTGAACTCGATCGAGGCATGGGAGTCCCTTGGAAGGGGAACTACAGCTCATGGCTGGAACAGAAACAGGATCGACTGCGTCGCGAAGAGTCGGGTGAGTCGGCGCGCCAGAAGGCGCTGAAGAAAGAGTTGGAATGGGTGCGCCAGAACCCCAAGGGTCGCCAAGCCAAGTCCAAGGCGCGCATGACGCGCTTCGAGGAACTGTCCAGCTACGAATACCAGAAGCGCAATGAAACGCAGGAGATCTTCGTGCCGGTGGCCGAGCGCCTAGGGAACGAGGTGATCGAGTTCACCAACGTCACCAAGTCCTTCGGCGACCGCTGCCTGATCGACAACCTCTCGATGAAGGTTCCGCCCGGCGCGATTGTCGGCGTGATTGGGCCCAACGGCGCCGGCAAATCCACCTTGTTCAAGCTCATCACCGGCAAGGAAAAGCCGGACAGTGGCGAAGTCAAGATCGGTGCGACGGTCAATCTCGCGATGGTCGACCAGTCACGTGACGTGTTGCCCAACGACAAGACGGTTTGGGAGGCGATCTCCGGCGGGCTGGACATCATCACGGTTGGAAAATTCGAGATGCAATCGCGCGCCTACATTGGCCGATTCAACTTCAAAGGATCCGATCAGCAAAAGCTGGTGGGCAACCTGTCGGGAGGTGAGCGCGGCCGTCTTCATTTGGCCTTTACGCTGCTCAAGGGTGGAAACGTCTTGTTGCTCGACGAACCTTCCAACGATCTCGATGTCGAAACCCTGCGCGCGCTCGAAGATGCGCTCCAGGAATTCGCGGGCACCATCATGGTCATCTCACATGACCGATGGTTCCTCGACCGGATTGCCACGCACATTCTCGCCTGTGAGGGCGACTCGCAGTGGGTGTTCTACGATGGAAACTACAACGAGTATGAAGCGGACAAGAAACGGCGCCTTGGCGCCGAAGGCGCCCCACCCCATCGCATTCGCTACAAGGCACTCAAGTAGTTTGAGGCGCGATGTGATCCACGTTTATTGGGCAATTGCGCTTGCCTGTTTGTTTGGTGTTGCGCCTGCATGGGCTGACGCGGGCGCGCCAACGAAGCCGGTCTACGCCGTGCTCTCCGTCATTGGCGACAAAGTGGACGTGATCGTGCCCCGCAGCTTGCCCGGGCAGGACCAGGCGGCATTCCGCGGCGAAGTTTCGGTGAAGGAAGGGGTCTTTGACGCCGTGGTCGTCGATGCGGCATCGCGAGCCATCTGGGCCGTGCTCCCGAAGACCGAAATTGCCCAACTGGCGGTTCGTGGAAAGTCGCTGTACGAAAAACAGGCTGAGTGGTTCGCCGAAACCGGTGGAAAGATCCGCATTCCCCAGGAAGTGCAGGACGGCGCGAAGCAGCAAGGGGCAACGCATTTGGTCCTGGTGCTCAAACAGCGGGCGCCAGTGGCCTGGACGACTGCGGGTGGCGGGAAATCCAAGGCGGGCGCGCGATTCAGAGGCAGCGGCGAAGGTCTCGGATTTGTGATCGATGTTCCCACCGGTGCTGAGGGCGAAATTGTTCCGTTCGCGCATCTGCAGGTCTTGATCATCGATCTGGCGTCTCGAACCGTCGTCGGACGAAATCCGGTCGCCGTGGCGAACGCCATTCCCACGGAGGCCCCCAATGCGGATTTGGCATGGCGCGATTTTTCCGCTTGGCAAAAGGCCCGGGTCCTGGAGTTTCTGATCCGTGATCATGTCGGCATGGCCGTGCAGTCGCTGTTCGAATTGATGGTTCCCGCGAACTAAGCTCGCGGACCAATCAAGATGGAAACACCTCCGCCAGTCGATTCGCGAACTGACAGGCGTGCGAGGCGGCCTTGGGTCTGGGCGGGCGCCGTCATGGCGCTCGTTGCATTGCTCATCGTGGGTTGGCAATTCCTGTTGCGGCGTGCAGCGGCAGAGATTCGAATTGCACTGGGGCCGGATGTCACCGTCGAGAACATTGAGATTCACTGGCGCGGCGTCGAACTCCAGAATCTGGCGCTTGCAGCGCCACCGGGGTGGCCGACCCAATCTGCTGCGCGCGTTTCACACATTCGCGTGGTGCCCGAATGGCTTTCGTTGGTTTCCAATTCAATGCGACTCGCATGGGTGGAAGTGACCGGGGCGGAAGTGTCCTTGTGGAAAGCTCCGGACGGAAAATGGCGGGCACTCCCCGCAATGACCGAAAAGGCACAGAACCCGTCCGGCAAGGGGACGGCTCGCCGTGAGCAGGCGCGGCGCATGTCAATCGGAAAAATTGAGGTGAAGTCCGCTGCGCTCACGATGATTGATGGTCAGATCAGCAAACCTGCGCACAAAATGGTGTTCCGCAACATCGATGCAACGATTCGCGACTTTCACATCGGGGGCGAGCCGTCACCGGTGTTGCTCGATGGAACCGGGCGCACGGGTCTGAAAGGACATGCGCGCATACAGGGTCGGGTGACGCCGGGAATCTTGGACAGCGCGCTCCAAATCGATGTTCAGCGGATCCCCTTGTCGATGGTCGAACCCTACCTGCTCAAGGCGGCAGAGGCCGGTGTCAAACGCGGGGAGTTCGATTTGCAAATGCGATTGAACATCGCCAACAAGGCGCTGGATGCGCCTGGCAAAGTGCTGGTTCACGACCTTGAACTCAAGTCGGCCACGGATTCCCCGACGTTCATGGGGTTGCCACGCGAGGCGCTCGTCGACCGCTTGAAAGACCGCGACGGGCGCATTGAGATCCCTTTTCATCTGCATGGCCGCGTCGACGATCCGTCCTTTTCCCTCGGGGCCGCATTCAAGGCCAAATTGGCCCTTGCAGCCGCAGACGTGCTTGGCTTGCATCAGATTCTTGGTGAATTGGCAAAGAAGAGCGGGGTGACTTCCCAGGTCGAGCGTGCCGCAGAGAAAATCAAGGAGTGGTTCCGGCGATAATCCCGCGCGTCAAGATAAGAGCGGCCATTTGCCCGCGCAAGGAACTCCGATGATTCGTAACGCACTCCTGCTCGTCGTCTTTGCATGTTTCCCCTTGGCAATCCTTGCTCAGGGAGGACCCGGCAGCACGGCGTATAAGAGTGCTGCCGAGATTCCGGTAGACGTTTTTTTCAAGCGGCGGCAGAACTCGCAGGCGATCCTGTCGCCCGATGGCAGCAAATTGGCCGTCACGGTACCGCTCCGCGGACGCGAGAACCTGCTGATGATCGACCTCAAGGGCGGCAAGCGATTGGGTTCAACCAGTTTTGCCGATGCCGACGTTTCGTCTTTTGAGTGGATCAGCAACGATCGTGTCTATTTGTTGACCGCAGATTTGGCGGAGGCAAGCGGCGAAATCCGTTTTCGTAGTGCATACGCCGTTGACATTGACGGGGGCAACCTTCGCGACCTGGTCTTCCCTCTCGAAAAGGCGATCGACCGGCGCAAGCGGGGCGACACGTTGTTCATGTCGGGTCAACAAATCGGGCTTCGAATCCTGTCGCGTACTTTTGACGGCTCCGGGGATGTCATTGCGGAGATCAACGGGCGCAGCAGGGCGTTTTCGGACGTGTACCGATACAACACGAAAACCGGTGAACACAAACTCCTGACATTTGATACGCCTGGCAACGTCATCCGTTGGGTGATCGACCGAAACCTGGTGCCACGCGTTGCCGTGCGTGTTGAAGAGCGCTCCGACCCGAACAAGCCGCGCGAATACACCGTCTGGCACCGGGAAAAGGAGGGGGCGCCCTGGGAAAAAATTGGCAGCTCTTCGCGCAGCGATGGGGATGTTCCATTCAATCCACTGGCCTTCGACTTCGACAACAAGACCCTATACGTCACTTCCAATGCAGGTCGCGACCGGAGCGCGATCTTCAGGTTTGATATTTCGCAGAAGAAGCTGGGGGACGTGCTGGTCGAGCATCCGCTGATCGACTTGAACGGGGGCCTCGTCTTTAACCATGAGCAAAAAAAATTGCTGGGCATTCGTTTCAGTGCCGACGTCCCGTCGTCGGCGTGGTTTGACGATGAAATGGCCAAAATGCAAGACGCAGTGGACAAGTCGTTTCCCGGCTACGTAAATCGACTGGTTTTGGCCGATGAAGGCAGCCGCTGGGTTTTGATCGATTCCCATTCGACAATCCAGCCCCCAATTTATCGTCTGTACGATCGGGAGAAAAAAAGCATACAGACGCTGGCGCAGACGAGACCATGGCTAGATCCAAAACTCATGCCTCAACGCCAATTTATCCGCTACAAGACACGAGATGGAATCACGATTCCAGCCTGGTTGACGCTGCCGCTTGATGTCACCCCAAAGAACTTGCCGCTTGTGGTCCATATTCATGGCGGCCCCTGGGTGCGCGGATTCAGCGGCAATCCTTGGGGGCGCGCGCCGGTTGCACCTTTCCTTGCCTCGCGCGGCTATGCGGTGTTGGAGCCTGAGCCTCGTGGCTCCACCGGATTCGGACGAAAGCACTATCTGTCGAGTTTCAAGCAATGGGGTTTGGCTATGCAAGACGACATCACCGATGGCGCAATGCATCTTGTGAAAGAGGGTATCGTGGACAACCGCCGCATGTGTTTGTTTGGAGGCAGTTATGGGGGTTACGCCACGTTACAGGGCCTTGCAAAGGAGCCTGACCTCTGGCGATGCGGAAGTGCCTACGTGGCGGTCACCGATCTCGAGCTGATGCAAACGGTGCAGTACTCGGATACCGCACGACTGACCGACTTTTATGAAACGGACTTCAAACGTCGTGTGGGAGACAAGGATCGTGACCGCGAACAGTTCCTGAAAACGTCGCCTGCGAAAAACGCCTCAGCGATCAAGGCTGCCGTGCAGTTGACGATGGGCTCGGATGACGAACGCGTGCCGTTGGTACACGGGCAGACATTTCGTGAAGCCATGGAAAAAGCCGGCAAGCCGCTCGACTACAAAGTCTATCCAGGCGAAGCACATGGATTCAACAAGGAAGAAAATGTCATCGATTTCTACTCGCGGCTGGAGAAATTCCTGGCGCAGCACTTGAAACCGTAGGCGCCCTTCGAATGGAAGGGCCCTGATTTAGCGTATTGTTTGGGGGCAGGAATGCCCCCGATTCTCCACCGATCGTCGAACTTGGTGTCTTTTGTCATTGGCCAAACCTTGGCGCAGCAGTCGACGCCAATTTCACGGCTGGGTTAGACTCAAACGCAAGGCCACGGCAACATGACCGGGAAGCCAATGAAAACGGCCTGCGATTCGGAGAAGGACAAATGGGAATGCAACAAAGGCGCCAAGCCCTGCAGACTGGCGCGGCGGTGGCATTGGGAGCGGTCGCAGGCTGTGCTTTACCGGGTTCGGCCGGCAGCGTGAGTACCGTGTTCGACGTTCAGTCGGTATCAATACCGGTCGCAGGCCAGGACGCGCAGTTTCCGGTTCGCCGCATCTATTGCATCGGAAGGAACTATGCTGCGCACGCGCGCGAGATGGGCTCCGACCCCACGCGCGAGCCCCCCTTCTTTTTTCAGAAGCCCACGGACGCCATTCAAAATGTGGCACCGGGCACTGTTGCGGACCATCCGTATCCCAGCCTGACGAAGAATTACCACTACGAAGTTGAACTGGTAGCCGCGTTGCACAAGGGTGGCCGAAACATTTCGCCGGGCAAGGCGCTGGATGGCGTTTACGCCTATGCGGTCGGGCTGGACATGACGCGTCGCGACTTGCAGCGTGCCATGGGCGACCAGAAAAAGCCTTGGGAAATCGGCAAGAGTTTCGACCGCTCCGCGCCGATCGGTCCATTGCATCTGGCTTCCAAGACCGGGCATTTTTCGAAGGGCGCCATTTGGCTGACGGTCAACGGCGAGTCCAAGCAAAAGGCCAACCTCGACCAGATGATCTGGAACGTGGCGGAACAGATCAGCAAACTTTCCGAAGCCAACGAACTGTTTCCGGGGGACATCATTTTTTCCGGCACGCCAGAAAACGTCGGGCCGGTCGTCAAGGGTGATGTGATCACCTGTGGCATTGATGGATTGCCCACATTGTCGATCCGCATCCTCTGATCGAATAGACACAAGCTGCAAGTGGTTACCTTGGTGGACCGGCTCCGGCTGTGCCACTTGGACAATTCGGAGCGAGATGCCGGCCAGTTATGATTCTCGATTCTTCTGAACTTGCCAGATACGAACAGTCAACCCATGCTTGTTGGGTGCAGGACCTTGCGCGCTCGCAGGTCACTTGGGCGAATGCGGAGGCCGTGCGCATGTTGCGCGCCAAGAGCCGCGAGGAATTGTTGGCGCGGGATGTGACGCCGCTTTCATTGGCTGCACGCACGCGCTTGGGCAACTACCTGAAGCGCGTGGAGGCCGGGCTCGACGTCACGACCCAGTGGACCTCCTTCACGGCAAACGGTCCAGTCACCTTTATTGCTGACGTTCATGGGTACCGGTCAACCGACGGTTCGTTGTGCGCCTTTTTCGACGCGCGGGAAGTCACCGACTTTCAGTGTCCTGAAAGTTTGCGGATGCTCGCTGCCGCACGGCATTCCATGGCATTTTTTGCGCTGTTTTCCCTGGACGGCAGACTTCTCGAGCGTAATTCAGCGTTCGTTCGTGCATTTGGTGGTGTATTGCCGGCGCCGGGCGACAACTATCTCGAGCTGTTTGTCGATCGGCGTGAGGGTGATCACTTTCGCGATGCCGTGATCACGCATGGTGAAGCCCGAAACCGTTTCAAGCTCAAGTCAATGCAGGGCGAGCGCTGGCACATCGTCGTCGGGCAATCCATCCTGGATCCTGTTGACGGAAAGCGCGCGATCCATTTGGAGTCGATCGACATTTCCGACCAGGTGGATACGGAGCATAGGGTTCGCGACTCCGAAGCATTGCTCCAGCAAATTGCCGACGAGTATCCTCACCCCGTGTCATATGTTGGAATGGACCGTACTTTCCAATTCGTCAACCGGACCTATGCGGAATGGCTGGGGAGGCCTCGCGAGGCGGTGATCGGCCGCACCGTGCGAGAAGTGGTCGGCCCGGAGCTGGACATCATTTGGGATGGCATCCAACCCAAGGTGCTTGCAGGCGAACGGGTCAGTTACGAGCGGCGAACGCAGTATCCGGGGCGCGGGGAGCGGTGGCTTCAGGTCGATGTGGTGCCCCACTTCAACGAACATGGCGAGACCACCGGCGCGTTTGTCTTCGGGTATGACGTCCACGCCTTGAAGCTGGCCGAGGGCCACCGCAAGACGACGGAGCGTCAGTTGCAAATCATCGCCGACAGCCTGCCGACGGCCGTCGGCATTTATGACAGCGAATACCGCGTGGTGTTTGCGAATCGCCCGCTGCTCAAGGCGCTCGGGTTTCGCATGGAGACCATGCTCGGGCGCCACGGCGCGGAGATTATTGGCGGCGAGGCGTTCAGCGAATTGCTGCCGTTCGGGGAGCGTGCGCGCAAGGGTGAAGTCGTGCAGATCAGGCGGCAGCGGCCGCTGAATGGCGAACTGCGATGGATCGACTTTACCTTTGCGCCCTTTGACGATGGCGATCGCGTCAAGAATGGCCTGATGATGGTGTTTGCGGATGTGACCAAGCGCGTGCAGGCCAATGAGGCGCTCTACAAGGCGCGGAACGCCCTGAGCTCTCATCTGGAGAACACACCTTTAGTCGTGATCCAGCTTGACGAGCACCGTCGGGTGACGCAATGGAGCGGCCGGGCCACGGAGATCTTTGGCTGGAATGATGTGGAAACGTTTGGAAGGACGCTGGACGAGCTCGCCTTGTTTGAAGAGGAATCGAGGACGCGATTCGACCACGAATTGCAATGGCTCGATCAAGGCAGTGCAGCGCGCTTCACCATTGCCTGCCGCAACAAGCGCAAAGACGGCTTTTCCCTGCACGGCGAGTGGTTCGTGTCGGTGCTGCGCGATGAGCATGGTTCGGTAACGTCGTACCTCCTACTGGTGCAGGACGTTTCGGCGCGCGTCTCCGCAGAGCACCATTTGCATTACGTGGCCAACCATGACGTGCTGACGGGGCTGGCCAATCGCAGTCAGTTTCAGGAGCGCCTGAAGGATGAAATCCTGCGTGCAAAACGGCTGAACCAGTCGATTGCCGTGGTGCTTCTCGATCTGGATCGGTTCAAGTACGTGAACGAGAGCCTTGGGCATGCCGCGGGTGACGCGCTGCTGCAGCAGGTGGCGCTGCGCTTCTCCAAGGCCATCGGCCCGGGCGACCTCATCGCACGAACGGGCGGTGATGAGTTCATGATGTTGGTCAACGTCGAGGACGATCCGGCGCGCGGGGAAGCTTTTGGAGAATCCATCCGCCAGTTGCTGGACCGTCCGTTTCGGATCGGCGATCAGGATCTGTTTGTGACAGTAAGCATCGGCATGGCATTCTATCCGCAGGACGCCACGACCGAATTGGAACTCATCAAGGACGCCGATTGGGCCATGTATCGGGCCAAGGACGCTGGGCGCAACGGCGTGCAATTCTTTTCCCGCACGCTGGCGCAAGACGTACCGATGCGGCTTTCTCTGGAGAGCGAGCTGCATCGCGCCGCAAGCCTTGGCCAACTGGAGCTGCACTATCAGCCGAAGCAAAACCTTACCACTCGCCGCGTTGTCGGCGCCGAGGCGTTGCTGAGGTGGAGGCATCCGACCCGGGGGCTGGTGCCGCCAGACGAATTCATCACGCTTGCGGAGGAAACCGGCCTGATCCACGAAATTGGACAATGGGTGATTGACTCGGCCTGCAAACAATTGGCGCAATGGCGGGCACTCGGCGGGCCTTCTCCGCACGTGGCGATCAACCTGTCGCCGGTGCAACTCCGGCGGCGGGAACTGGCTCGCGAGGTGCTCGATACCTTGGCCAAGTACCAGTTGCCGGGGAGCGCGGTGATGGTCGAGGTGACTGAAACGGCCGTGGTCAGCGATCCCCTGGTGGCGACGATTTCGCTGGAGGTGCTGCGGGAAAACGGCGTGCACACAGCCATCGATGATTTTGGAAAAGGCTTTTCAAGCTTGACGCAACTGAAGCGGCTGCCCATCGATGCGCTCAAGATTGACGGCTCGTTCGTGCGCGGTGTCGTGACGGATCGCGACGATGCGGCAATCGTGCAGGCCATCATAGGGTTGGCCAAGAACCTCGACTTGCATGTGGTTGCCGAAGGCGTAGAGACGGCCGAGCAAATGTCGTTTCTGACCAAGCATGGCTGCGGGGAGGCGCAGGGATACCTGATTTCCCGCCCTTTGCCGGCGGATGATTTTGCGGCCCAGTTCCTCAAGCGCGGCTGAATCCCATTGATCCGGCATGCCCGTGTGCCCAGTGCCCGGCATGAGGCTATGATGATGGTTTGTCCAACTTCTGATGGAGGCTCGCCATGGCTTTGGTCGATCGTGTCAAGAATATCCTGCTCACGCCGAAGACGGAATGGGTGGTCATTGAAAAAGAGAGTTCGACCACCGTCGACCTTTTGAAAGGCTACGCGGCACCTTTGATTGTGATTGGTGCATTGGCCGGCTTTATTGGCCTCGTGTTTGTGGGGGTTGGCGGTTTTGGCTTCAGCTTCAAGCTCGGAATCGTCGATGGCCTGGTGCAGACCGTGCTGCGCATTGTGTTGGGCTTGGTGTCCGTGGTGGTGGTGGCGTACATCATCGATGCACTCGCGCCCACTTTTGGCGCCCAAAAGAACCTCGCGCAGGCGATGAAGACCGCGGTCTATTCGTTCACCGCGGGCTGGGTGGCGGGATTCCTCGGCATCATTCCTGCGCTGGCCCCCATTGCGTTGCTGATTTCGCTGTATGGTTTTTATGTCCTTTACCTGGGCTTGCCGGTCACGATGAAATGCCCGCAGGAAAAGGCGGTGCCCTATACGGTCGTGACGATTGTTGCGACCATCATTGTCATGGTCATCATCGGTGTCGTGATCGCTGCGGTGTCACCATCACGCATAACCGGCGGGTCCATCAGTCTTGGTGATCGGAGTGGCAATTCGGTCAAGATTGACTCGGGAAGTGCCGCAGCCAAGATGGACGACTTCGCCAAGAAAATGGAAGAGGCGTCCAAAAAAATGGAAGCCGCGCAAAAAAGTGGCAAGCCCGAGGAGGCCATGGCGGCCGCAATGACCGGTCTGGGGGCTGCCTTGGGCGGCAAGTCTGCGGAGCCGGTCAGCATTGACCAGTTGAAGCCGCTGGTTCCCGAGACGTTTGCAGGAATGCCCAAGAAATCGTCGCGCGCGGAGAAAGCCGGCGCAATGGGCTTCATGGTCTCGGAAGCAGAGGCCCGCTATGGCGACGATGGAGGCAAGGGCGTGACCTTGAAGATTACCGACACCGGCGGCGCAGCGGGACTGATGACACTGGCATCGTGGGTGCAAGGTGAACGCGAGGATGAATACGGCCGCGAGCGGACCTACAAGGATGGCAGCCGGACTGTCCACGAGAAGGCCCGCAAGGATGGCCGCAATGAGTTCGCGCTGGTCCTTGCCGAACGCTTCGTGGTTTCTGCCAAGGGGCAAGTGGACTTGGCGGCTCTCAAGGGCGCGGTGGGTGGATTGGACCTCGCCAAGCTGGAATCCATGAAAAATGAAGGCGTTACAAAATAGTTCATCGCAAGAAACCCGCAGCTTTTGATTGTCGTCTGTCGAGCCGTGCGGCTTATTTCCTGCCAAACCTGATCCGGTTCAACCCTTGAAACCGAGCCGCCTTCCAGAACTCTCGGAGGAGACTCGACTCCTTGTCATGCGGCCGCTGGCGCTTCTTGCGCTGGTCGTGTTCATCCCGCTGCTGATACAGAACTTCTGGAATGGAAATGTCCTTCTGGGAGTCAGCGTGGTCTTGGTGCTCGGTTTGCTGGCGGCCAATTTTGTGTGGCTGAACCAACGCAAGAAGCCGGTCGTTCCGCATGAAGTGATTGCGCTCCCTGCGTTTGTAGGCGCCATTTCGGCCATCGGCGTGCATGGTGTCTTCGGTGCATTCTGGACGTTTCCGATCATCCTTTACGGAAGCTTCGTATTGCGTCGCAAGATGGCGATCTTTGCCAGCCTGGGGTTGTGGGCCGGCGCGACGATTTCGACTTTTGCGCAAGGCGGTGTGTCGTCGGCTGCGCGCGTCTCCATTTCCCTGTTGCTCACCATTGTGATGATCAATATCGTGATCACCGTATTGGCCCGTGCACAGGATCAACTGACATTCCAGTCGATTACCGACCCCCTCACCGGTGCCTACAACCGCCGTCACATGGAAGTCATGCTGGAGCGCGCTGCGTGCCAATCAAAGCGCAGCGGGACCCCGCATGCATTGTTGTCCATCGACATCGATCATTTCAAGGACGTCAACGATTTTCACGGCCATGCGATCGGCGACGACACCCTGCGCCGGTTGACCGCGCTTGTGCGTGCGCGCGTGCGGTCCGTGGACCTTTGGTTCCGGATGGGCGGCGAGGAATTCCTGTTGCTGGCGCCGGATACGCGCATCGGGGAAGCGCTTGGCCTTGCGGAAACTTTGCGACGTGAAGTGATGGCATCGCCCTGGCCCAATGGCCACGAGGTCACCGTCAGCATTGGCGTGGCGGAATTTGCGAATGGCGAATCATGGGAGGCCTGGCTGCAGCGAGCTGACCTGGCGCTTTATCGCGCCAAGCACGGCGGGAGAAATGTGGTCGTCGGATGAGCGGCCGCGGCCCGGAAACCGCCGCTCCGCCGCTACAAGTGCTTCTTGAAAAACTCCACCGTACGCGACCACGCGAGCTTCGCCGCAGCTTCATCGTAACGGGGTGTGGTGTCGTTCAGGAAGCCATGTTGAGTATTGGGGTAAATGTGCGCCTCGTAACTCACCTTGGCCTCCCTGAGCGCGACTTCATAGGCCGGCCAACCCGCATTGATGCGTTCATCGTTCGAGGCGTAATGCAGCTGCAGCGGGCATTTGATCTTGGCGGCATCGTTGGCGGGTGCTTGCGCCCCATAGTACGGGACCGACGCACCGAGGTCCGGAATCCTGGTCGCCAGCATGTTGCAGATGCCACCCCCCCAACAAAAGCCGACGGCGCCGACTTTTCCAGTGACACCCGCCACTGTGCGAAGGTAATCCACCGCGGCGACCATGTCATTTCGTGATGCGGCAGGATCAAGTTTGGGAAACAACTCACGCGCCTTGTCTTCGTTCCCCGGGTAGCCGCCTTGCGGGGTCAAGGCATCGGGGGCGAATGCAGCAAAGCCTTCCAGCGCCATGCGGCGCGCGACATCCTCAGTGTGAGGATTCAGGCCGCGATTCTCATGGACCACGAGCACGCCCGCCATCTTGGCGGCAGGCTTGGCAGGCATGACCAGATAACCGCGCATGCGCCCGGAGCCCTGGGCGGAAAAATACTCCACGTACTTGCCGACGATGCGTGCGTCATCCGGCTTGACTTGCTGCGCTTCGGCAAATCGTGGATTCAGCATATCGAGCAGCATGGTGCCCGTCACCCCGGCGGCAGCGTACTGGCCCGATCGGGAAATGAAAGCCCGCCGGTCAATGAATCCGTGGACGTACTGATCAAAGAGCTTCAACACTTCGGGGTGAAAATCCTGCGCTGTCAACCGACTGGGGGCACGATGCATGGGGGACTCCTTCAGGAAATGACGGGTCATTCTATGACGGCGCGGCGAGGCAGACTGTCCGCAAGCTGCTAAAGTTGGTTTCACCTTTCACTTCATCATTGCCCACTTTGATGCTGACCATCCATCCAGACATCCGTCTGGCCGAGACGTTGCCCGGCAGCTTTTATCATGCCCCGGACGTCTTTGCTGCGTGCCGGGAAAGAGTGTTTGCCCGCAGTTGGCAATGGCTGGGCGGCGCCTCGATGTTGCCTGGTTCCGTGTCGCCCCGCGTGGTGCTTCCAGGGCTCCTCGATGAGCCGGTTTTCCTCGCCCGCGATTCAGCCGGCACGCTCCGCTGTTTTCCAAACGTATGCACGCACCGGGGAAACGTTCTGGTGGCGCGCGATGGCGAGGTTCGGGACATTCGCTGCGGTTACCACTCGCGGCGATTTGACTTTGCCGGTCGCATGACGTTCATGCCCGGTTTTGAATTGGCCCAGAATTTTCCGCGCGAGTGCGATCACCTCCAACCGGTCCCGATTGGGGAATGGCGCGGTTTCGCGTGGGCGTCCCTGGCGCCTTCGCCATCTTTTGACGACGTCATGTCCCCCTTGCGCACAGCGCTCAAGGGTCTGTGGCCCAGGGGTTGGTCATTCGACGCGGCGTCGCGTCGCGAATATTCCATCCACGCCAATTGGGCGCTCTATGTTGAGAATTACCTTGAAGGTTTTCATATCCCCTACGTGCACCCGGGACTGAGCCAGGTGCTCGACGTGAAGACCTACCAGACGCAACTATTCCCATGGGCGGTCCGGCAGATCGCCTTGGCGCGGGAGGGTGACGTCGCTTTTGAAGACGGTGCAATCCCGGGAGTGGTTGGAAAAGTGGCCGCAGACTACTGGTGGATTTATCCGAACCTCATGCTCAATGTTTATCCCTGGGGATTGTCGGTCAACGTCGTCTTGCCGGAGGCCATCGACCGTACCCGTGTGATCTTTGAAAGCCATGTTGCGGATCCGGCGCTGCGACATGTCGGCGCAGGTGCGGCACTCGACACCGTCGAATTGGAGGACGAGGCGATCGTGGAAGCGGTTCAGCGAGGCACGGCATCGCGCTTCTATGGCCGCGGACGCTATTCGCCGGCACAGGAGCAGGGCACCCACCATTTCCACCGACTGCTCGCGGCGGCACTCGCATGAACCTGTCGATCTGTGTTCCCGACGCATCCGGTGCGCGATGGGTGGAAGCGTTTGCGACATTGAGACCTGATCTCGAGGCCCATGCGTGGAAGCCGGGGGAGACAGCAGTTCATGCAGACTACGCGTGTGTTTGGGCGCCGCCCCGCGATTTTTTCGAGGGGCATGCGCCTTTCAAGGCGGTGTTCAACCTGGGCGCGGGCGTGGACTCGATTCTCAAACTCGAGGGCTTGCCAACCTTGTTGAAAGCGGCACCGTTGATTCGCCTGAACGACGCCGGCATGGCGTCGCAAATGGCGGAATATGTCACCAGTTTCCTTGCGCGGCACGTGCGCGGATTCGGAGACTATGCGACACAGCAAAGCGTTGCCCTGTGGAAGAAGCAGCCGCCGGCCGACAAGTCCGAGTGGCCTGTCGGGGTGATGGGCTTGGGTTCGATTGGCGCGGCAGTTGCGCAGGCCGTTTTCGCCAACGGCTATCCAGTGGCTGGCTGGTCGCGGACGCCGAAAACATTCGACGGTATGCAGGTCTTCGCGGGCCGCGAGGCACTCGATGAATTCTTGGCTGCGTCGCGCGTCCTGGTCCTGGTGCTGCCGGCAACCCGCGAGACAAATTCAGTCATTGATTCTGCGGCGCTGCAGCGGCTGCGCCCCGGCGGCCTGGTGATCAACATCGGGCGCGGCGCGCTGATCGATGACCCGGCGTTGATTCATGCGCTCGATGGGGGTCATCTCGGGCACGCCGTGCTTGATGTATTTCGGGAAGAACCGTTGCCCACCGAACATCCGTTCTGGCGGCACCCGAAAGTCACTGTCACCCCGCACATTTCCGGATTCACGCTGATCGAGCCGTCCGTACGGCAGATTCTCGAAAAGATCGATGCGCTGGAACGCGGCGACACTGTGGAGGGCGTCGTGGACCTCGAGCGCGGCTACTGATCAATGGGTTTTGGTCGCCGCCATGCGCAACACCGTCTCGGGCGCAGCAAATGAATCAGCGCGCGACACATCCCAGAACACCTTGAACACCGGCAAGTCCGGCACGCCCGACAGCAATTCTCCAGGCTTGGCCCACTTGTGCAGCGCCGCCAGTGATCGTACTTCCGTCGAAGACACCCGTCGGATCACATGCTCCGGCCCCAACTCGCCAGGATGGTTGAGGCCCGCTGCGGCAAGCAATTCCTTCAGCGCCTCCATCGTATTCTCATGGAACTGCAGCACGCGCTCGGCCTTGTCCGGCACCACCAGCGCGCGCATGCGTTTGGGATCCTGCGTGGTCACGCCCGTCGGGCAATGGCCGGTGTGGCAGGTCTGCGCCTGCAGGCAACCCAGCGCAAACATGAATCCGCGCGCCGCATTGCACCAGTCCGCCCCCATCGCGATGGTGCGCGCAATGTCGAAGCCCGTGACAATTTTCGCGGACGCGCCCAGCTTGATTTGGTCGCGGAGATTCACGCCTACCAGCGTGTTGTGCACCAGCATCAGCGCCTCGCGCAGCGGGGCGCCGACGTGATCGGTGAACTCCAGGGGCGCCGCGCCCGTGCCACCTTCACCACCGTCGACCACAATGAAGTCCGGCTTGATGCCGGTTTCCAGCATGGCCTTCACCATGCCGAACCATTCCCACGGATGTCCGACCGCAAACTTCAAGCCGACGGGCTTGCCGTTGGACAGCTCGCGCAGCTTTGCCACGAAATGCATCATTTCGATGGGGGTTGAGAACGCCGAATGCTTGGCCGGCGAAATGCAATCCGTCCCCACGGGAACGCCGCGCGCCTCGGCAATCTCCGGCGTCACTTTGGCCCCGGGCAGAACGCCGCCGTGGCCCGGCTTCGCACCCTGGGACAGTTTGATTTCAATCATGCGGACTTGGCTTGACGCAGCGTTCTCCTTGAATCTTTCCGCGCTGAAAGTGCCGTCTGGATTGCGGCAGCCAAAGTATCCGGAGCCGATTTCCCAAACCAGGTCGCCGCCTTTTTCACGGTGGTAGCGCGATATCGACCCTTCGCCGGTGTCGTGATAAAAGTTGCCGCGCCGCGCGCCCTCATTGAGCGCCAGCACGGCATTGGCGGAAAGCGCGCCAAAACTCATGGCAGAAATATTGAAGACGCTGGCGGAGTAGGGTTGGGTACATGCGGGGCCGCCGATGGTGACGCGGAAGTCGTGGCTCTTCACGTCCACCGGCGACATCGAGTGATTCATCCACTCGTAGTGCGGTTCATACACATCGAGCTGCGTCCCGAAGGGGCGCTTGTCCACCACGCCCTTCGCACGCTGGTAAATGATCGACCGTTGGGCGCGTGAATACGGCAGTTCATCGCGGTCGGCTTCAATGAAGTACTGGCGGATTTCGGGACGAATGTGTTCGAAGAAAAAGCGGAAATGCGCGATGACCGGATAGTTGCGCCGGATGGCCTGGCGGGTCTGCGTGTAATCAAGGTATCCCACAATGGACAAGGCGCCAAAGATCAGTGTCGGCCAGGTCCACCAGCCCGACCACGCGGAAGCAAGCAGGGAGAATGCGGCGAGCACGATGCAGGCGCTCCACGCCCAGTAGCGTTGCGGAACCACGGAATCCAGTGCACCCAACATCGCCTGCTCCCTGTTTGTCTGGCCTGCGGCGATGATAGGCCAAATGGCCATGGGCGTGGCATGCAAATGCCAAAGTGCAGATGCAGCAAGCGTTTCAAGGCAATTGTGGCCCAAACGCCGCACCAGTACTTGAGTTTCATTTGCAGGGCTTGCGCCGTGGTCTGCAAATTTGGTGTGGCCCGGGATGCATTGCGGCAAAATACGCGTCCCATGAATGCCGAACTCGCCTCCGCTTTCGTCCTCTTGTTCCTCGTGCTCGACCCCCTGGGCAATCTGCCCGTGGTGTCGCCGATGTTGAAGGGCATCCCCAGCCCGCGCCGCGCGAAAGTGGTGGTCCGCGAATGTTTCCTCGCCTACCTCATCCTCATCGCCTTCATGTTTTTCGGGCGGCAGTTCCTCGACGTGATGCACCTGTCGGAGATCTCGCTGTCAATCGCTGGCGGCGTGATCCTGTTCATGATTTCCATTCGCATGGTCTTTCCTTCGGCCGGGCACAAGGAGAGCGATGCCATGGTTCGGGAGCCATTGTTGGTGCCGCTGGCCATTCCGCTGATCGCCGGTCCGTCTGCGCTGGCCACGGTCATGCTGATGGTCTCGCGCGAACCGTCCAAGCTTGGGCTGTGGATCGGGGCGCTGAGTGCGGCGATGCTGGTCACCACCGTCATCCTGGCGCTGGGCGACCGCATCGAAAAACTTCTCGGCCGTCGCGGCATGGAAGCCGTCGAGCGTTTGATGGGGCTGATCCTGACGGCCATTGCCATCGAAATGTTGCTCGGCGGGTTGAAGCAATTCTTGCTGCAACTCAAATGACGCCATGAGCAAGGCCTTCACCAAGGAATCCGATGGCAGTGGTGACGATGGAGACGACGATCTCAACGTCGGCCTGCCGCCCATTCCGCCCGGTTCAAAGAACTACATCACGCCGCTGGGTCACCAGCGCCTGAAGGACGAACTCTTGTTCCTGCTCGACAAGGACCGCCCTGCCGTGACGGCCGCCGTGTCATGGGCCGCAAAGAACGGGGATCGCAGCGAGAACGCGGATTACCAGTATGGCAAAAAGCGGCTGCGCGAAATCGATAGGCGCATCCGCTTTCTCACCAAGCGCCTCGACAGCGCCGAAGTGGTGGACCCGGCCGCACCGCGGGACGAAGAGTTGGCGGAACAGGTCTTTTTTGGTGCCACCGTTACCTATGAGAACGCCAGGGGCGAGGAAAACACCGTGACCATCGTTGGCATCGACGAGATCGACCTGAAGAAAAACCACATCAGCTGGATCTCCCCGCTGGCGCGCGCACTGATGAAATCCCGCGAAGGCGATACCGTCATCCTGCACGCACCGGGTGGACGCGAGGAACTCGATGTCACCGAAATTCGTTACCAGCGCGTGGACGTGGCGCCGTTTGTACCGGTCGTCACGCAAATGCCCAACGACCGCAAGAACTGATCAGATGAGACGCTTGCGGATCACCGTGACCGCGATCTCGGCAAGGATCACGACGACAAACACCGCTGTCAAAACGACGGCGACCTGATCCCAGCGGAACAGGTTCATCGCGGTATCCATCGCCATGCCGATGCCGCCTGCGCCAACGAGCCCCAGCACGGCGGATTCACGCACGTTGATGTCCCAGCGGAACAGTGCGATCGACCAGAACGCCGGCATCACCTGGGGCCAGTAGCCTTTGAGAAAGACGCTGGTTTTGGAGGCGCCGGTGGCGGTCAAGGCTTCCACCGGCCCCTTGTGGGCTTCTTCCAGGGCTTCGCCAAACAACTTGCCCACAAAGCCGACGGAACGGAACGCGATGGCCATGGTGCCGGCCAAGGCCCCGGGCCCGAAGATGCCGATGAACAGCAATGCCCAGACCAGCGTGTTCACCGAACGCGACGCGACCAGGATGAACTTCGCCGCAACGTTGATCGGCCAGTAGGGCACGAGGTTGCGCGCGCTGAGGATGCCCACCGGCAATGCGAACAGCAGGCAGATGAGCGTGCCGAGGGTGGCTATGTTGAGCGTCTCGATGAGTGCCTTGTGAACGCTCTTGGGGTAGTACGCGGCGTCCATCGGCCACATGCGCGTGAAAAAATCCTTCAACTGCGCCGGCGCGTCGTACAGGAACTCGGGAATGATATCGATCGTCTTGAGCGACCACACCACCGCCGCGACGCACACAAAGTAGAACCCGAAGCGCAGCACGCGTTGCTCCGGGGTGTAGCGGACCCAGTCGCGTTCCACATTCGCCAAGCCGGGCAGTGCAGTGCTCATGAGCCCTCCACCGCGTTCAGCGCGCGATCACGCCGCTCGGGCGTGGATTGGCCAAATCGACGCCGCAGCCAATCGACCACCGACAGGTTTTCGGTGAACAGTGCGCGGACGAAATTGGACAGGATTTCGCCGATCATGATCAGCGCAATGATGGCCAGCAGGATGGCGCAGACGAAGTCGTAGTCAAAGCGCTGGAAGGCTGCAAACAGCGTGCCGCCAATGCCGCCCGCCCCGACGATGCCAATCATGGTGGAGTGCCGCAGGTTTGAATCAAATTGGTAGGTGGCAAATCCGAGGAAGCGCGAGAAGACTTGCGGCAACACGCCGAACATCACCACGTTCATGAATGACGCCCCGGTTGCGCGAATGGCCTCGACCTGCTTGGGCGAAATCTCCTCGATGGCTTCCGCGAAGAGCTTGGAAACGAATCCGATCGAGCCCACCACCAGCGCACCGATGCCGGCGATCGCACCAAAACCGACCGCTTTCACAAAAATGATGGCCACCACCACTTCATGAAACGATCGGGAGATGGCGATCAGCCCCCGTGCCGGCCATACCACCCATGCCGGCATCAGGTTACGGGCGGCCAGGAGGCCGATGGGCAGGGACAATGCAATGCCCAACACCGTGGCAATGAACGTGATCTGCAGGCTTTCCTTGAGGCCGGTCAACAAGGATTCCCATTTGTCGCCGCTCGCATCCGGCGGAAACATGCGTCCCAGGAACTTGGCGGCATTCTCCAACCCCGCCGCAAACCGTGCCCAAGTCACATCCAATTGGCCTGCGGCCCACACCACGTAGATCGCGAGGACGATCCAGCCGATTCGGGCGGGCCAATTGGTGGGGAACGCGGAACGCATGGCGGAAGAGGTGGGGGTCACAATGTCTCGATGGTCGAAGGAAATATTGCGCGACTCAGTGCAGCCAATCCTCGCCCCCGTAGATTTCCTTCAAGTGCGTTTCCGTGAGATCGGACGGGGGACCATCAAACACCACCTTGCCGCCGGTCATGCCGATCATCCGTTGGCAATAGCGCTTGGCAAGGTCCACGTTATGGATGTTGACGATGACGGGAATATTGCGCTTGCCGGCAAGTTCGGCCATCAGTTCCATGATTTCGACCGAGGTCTTCGGATCCAGCGATGAGGTGGGTTCGTCCGCCAGCAGGATGTCGGGGTCCTGCATCAGTGCGCGTGCGATACCCACGCGCTGACGTTGGCCGCCCGAGAGTGAATCGGCACGCTGGTGGGCAAATTTCGCGAGGCCGACGGCATCGAGCAGATGAAACGCCTCCGCAATGTCTTCTTTGGAGAAGCGCCGAAGCCACGCCTGGAAGGCGTTCATGTAGCCGAGCCTTCCCGTGAGGACATTCTCCATCACGGTCAATCGCTCGACCAGGTTGTATTCCTGGAACACCATGCCGATCTTGCGCCTGGCGCTGCGCAGTTCCGCGCCTTGAAGGGATGCAAGATTCAATCCTTGAAAGCGGATTTCTCCGGCCGTCGGCTCCACCAGCCGGTTGATGCAGCGAATGAGCGTGGATTTTCCGGTGCCCGACGGCCCGATGATCGCCGTCATGCCTTCGCCCTTGATGGACAGGTCGATCCCTTTCAAGACCGGCACGCCCTTCTTGTACTCCTTGACGAGGCCTTTGATTTCGATGGTTCGGTCAGTCATGTGTCGGTCGCCGGAAGTTCACTTGGAGGATTGCGCCTGTTCGCGGATTTTTTTCGCCTCGAACGCCGCACGGGTATGGACCTCGCCACTCGCTGCGGCGACCCGCCGCACCGGCTCGAAATCCCGCTTGTAATCGAGTGCCACGAAGCGATCCGCTCCGCGAAACGAGTTTGACAGGTCCTGCGGGAAACGGAAACTGAAGGTGCACTCGCGAATCTTTGCGGCAAACGCGGGGTCGAGGTCATGTGCATAAGACAGGCTGCCCGCCGGGAACGGCGGGCTGGTATAGAGCACGCGGAATTGCCCCGGCTTGACGACGCCACGCTGCTCCATGCGTGTCAGCACGTCGTCGGCGATGGCGCCGGCATCGTAGTCCTTGTTCCAGACACCCATGATCGAATTGTCATGCTTGCCGGAATACGCCACCTTGTAGTCCTTGTCCGGCGCGAGGCCCGCCGCCGGAAACAGCGCGCGCGGCGCCAGATTTCCGGAGTTGGAGGAGGGCGATACGTGTGCGATCTTCTTGCCCTTCAAATCGGCCAGTGTTTTGTAGGGACTGTCGGCTCGAACGATCACGATCAACTTGTACGCGACCAGGCCTTCCTTCACCGTGCCGTGGATGGCAAAGGGCACCATGCCGCCCACGTTGACGGAAAACGGGGTATCGCCGGCGGAAACCAGGCCCAACTGCACCCGGCCGGAACGCATCGCCTCGATGGCGGCGGCCGACGAATGCACTTGGAAAAAACGCACGCGCTTGCCGGTGCATTGGCTGAGGTGCGTCAGGTACGGTTGCCAGAGCTTTTCGTACACCGTCGCGTCTTCCTGCGGGGAGTAACTCATCAGCAGCGAGGACGGATTCTTCCATTGCTTCGGATCGGTTGGCGCATCCGCCATCAAGTCGCCGTTGGCATCGCAATACATCGCGTCCAGGTCGCCGCGCTGCGGACAGGGGGCGGCCGACGCCAACAGGGGCATCACCAACAATGCGGCGGCGCTGCGGCAATTCCAACCAGCGCGCCGCATGTCACCGATCAGTCGGAAGTTGGCGATCACGGGGTCCTTTCCAGTCGCGCGGAGTGACCCCGGCATCGCCGACGATCAGGGCTTCTTGGCCGCTTCTGCCGCCTTTTTGGCTGCAGCTTCGGCTTCTTTGGCGGTCTGCTTGTCGTAATTCGCGCGGTTGAAGGCTTCGCCCGAACCTTCCGCAACCTTGCGCACCACTTCCCAATCCTTTTGGAAGGTCACCGGGAAAAAGCGATCCGCCCCATCAAAATTCTTTTGCATGTCGGTCGTGAAGCGATAGTCGTAAAAGCACTTCACCATCTTCTTTGCCAGTTCCGGCTCCAGGTCATGCGCGTAGGCAAAGGACGAGGTCGGGAATTTCTGCGAGCGGTAGATGACGCGGAAATCGTCTTCCTTGATCTGCCCGCGGGTGCCCATTCGGTGGAACACGTCGGAGGCCACGGCGGCGCCATCGTAGTCGCCGGACAGCACCCCCATCACGCTCTGGTCGTGTTTGCCGGAGAACAGGATTTTGTAGTCCTTGTCCGGGGTGAGGCCTTCACTGGGGAACAGGGCCAGCGGCGCCATGTGACCGGAGTTGGACGAGGGCGACGTATGGGCGACCTTCTTGCCCTTCATGTCGGCCAGCTTCATGTAGGGCGAGGTTTTCTTCACCACGAAAATGAGGTTATAGCCCTGGAATTCCTTCTCGGTGCCTTTCACGGCGAAGGGCACGGCACCGGCCAAGTTCACCGCAAACGCCGTCGGGCCAGTGGAAAAGCCGCCCACATGCAGCCGGCCGGAGCGCATCGCTTCGATTTCCGCGGCGTTGGACTGCACCTGATAGAACACCACCTTCTTGTCGATGCACTTGCCGAGGTATTCGGTGAACGGGGCGAAAGCCTTCTGGTACACCGCCGGGTCTTCCACGGGCGTGTAGGTGAACACGATGGTGGATGGGTTCTTCCACTTGGCCTTGTCCTTGGGCGCATCGGCCACCAAGTCCTTGTTTTCGTCGCAATACATCGTGTCGAGATCGCCTCGGTGCTTGCATTCCTGGGCAAAAGCCGGGGCGGCGAACGAGGCCAGCAGCAGGGCGGCCATCAGGCCGATTACACGTTTCATCGAAATCTCCTTGGTCTAGTCGGTGGACGTTCGGGGTCGCTTTATTGTGCGGCGATTATTGCAGGTTGACTTCCCGCGCGCCATCGACGGCATTCGCGCCGCGCACCGCTTTCCTGAGAAAATGGCGGATTGTCTGGATGGAGTTGAAACATGCGTTTTTGGATCATCGCCTGGGTCGTCTGGGGATTGGGCGATCCGGCACTGGCTCAGCGGGCCGAGAATCCGCCTGCAGCAACTTTGGCTGCGCCGACGGCGGTTGCGCCGCCGACTTCCGCCAAGCCGGCGGAAACCAAGGCGCCCGAGTTGCCCAAGCGCAAGGCATTCCTGTGGACCGTCAAATCACCGTCAACCACTCTCCACCTGTTTGGCACGATTCACGTCGGCAAGCGGGATTTCTATCCGTTGCCCGACGTGGTGGAAGCGGCGTTGAAAGCGTCGTCCAAGGTGGTCGTCGAAGCCGACATTTCCGACTCCACCAGCCTGGGGGACCTGCCGGCCCTGATGATGTTCGTGCCGCCGGAGACGCTGGAAAAGAACTTGCCGCCGGAGTTGTTTGCGCGCCTGCAAACCCAGCTCCTGCGACTGAAGATTCCGCCCCAGGCCGTCAATGCCATGCGGCCCTTCATGGTGGCCGGCTTGCTTGCTGTCACGGAGTACTCACGCATCGGATATGACGCGAGCCAGGGCGTGGACGCCTACCTCATCAAGAACGCCAAGGCCGCGATGAAGCCGGTGCTGGAACTGGAATCGGTCAAGGGGCAGGTGAGTCTGCTGGCCGGCATGCCCAAGGATGTTCAGGAGGCCTTTCTGGACAACACGGTGACCGGGCTCGAACGCGGCCAATCGGCAGACCAAGTCATCGGCGTGATCAACGCCTGGCAAACCGGCGACGCCAAATTGATGCAGGAAGTCTCGGAGCAGTCCAACCGCGGCATGCGAAAGATCGACGCGCTGGACGAGCTGCTCATCCACACGCGCAATCGTGAAATGCTCAAGAAGATCGAAGGATTTCTGGCGGGAAAAGAACAGCATTTTGTCGCTGTGGGATCCTTGCACCTGACCGGGCCGCGCGGTTTGATCGCCTTGTTGAAAGAGAAGGGCTTCGAGGTTTCCCAGCCATGAGTTCGTCACTGAAAGCCCGCAATGGCGGGCAGATTTTGGTGGATCAGTTGCTGATCCATGGTGCGGATCTGGCGTTTTGCGTCCCGGGTGAAAGCTACCTGCCGGTATTGGATGCGTTGTATGAGCATCGCGATCGCATCGAGCTCGTCACCTGTCGCCACGAATCCGGCGCCGCCAACATGGCAGAGGCAGACGGCAAGATGACCGGCAAGCCGGGCCTGTGTTTCGTCACGCGCGGACCGGGGGCCACCAATGCGTCGATCGGCGTGCACACGGCATTCCAGGATTCCACACCGATGATCCTGTTCATCGGGCAGGTGGGCAACGATTTCATCGAGCGCGAAGCGTTCCAGGAAATCGACTACCGCCGGATGTTCGGGCAAATGGCCAAGTGGGTCGCGCAGATCGACCGCGCGGACCGCATTCCGGAGTTCATCGCACACGCATATCAGGTCGCCACCAGTGGCCGCATGGGACCGGTGGTGCTGGCATTGCCGGAAGACACCTTGAGCGCCGTGGCGACGGTGCCCGATGCGCGCGCCTGGCAGCGCGTGGAATCTGCGCCGACGGATGAGGCGATGATGCGTCTGACGGGTTTGCTGCAGCATGCCGAACGCCCGTTTGTCATCTTGGGAGGCAGCGGCTGGAATGACGCCTCGGTGGCGGATTTCCAGCGCTTTGCCGAAACGCAGCAGGTACCGGTGGGGTGCGCGTTCCGCTTTCAGGACCTGTTCGACAATGCGCATCCAAACTACGCAGGCGATGTGGGCATCGGCATCAATCCCGCGCTGGCCGCGCGCATCAAGAGCGCGGACCTGGTGCTGGCCATCGGCCCGCGCCTTGGCGAGATGACCACCAGCGGATATACGGTGATCGAAGCGCCGGTGCCGACGCAAAAGCTCGTGCACGTGCACACCGGTCCGGAGGAGTTGGGCCGGGTGTATCAAGCGGACTTGATGATCCACGCCACCATGGGTGCGTTTGCCAGGAAGCTGGCGGCACTTCCGCGTTTGACCC
>JBGAUM010000021.1:0-10620 GCA_044228625.1 Usitatibacteraceae bacterium
TCGCGCCGCTTCCGAATGGAAATCCAGCCGCAGCTGGTGCTCCTGCAAAAGACCTTGCTGCAAATCGAGGGCCTTGGCCGCCAGCTGTACCCGAAACTCGACCTGCGCCCCGTGGCGCAACCGATCCTCAGGCGCTGGATGGACGAGCAGATCGGCTGGCGCGGGGTGGTGAAGCAACTGAGGCACGAGGCGCCGCAATGGGCCGGCATGATCCCGCAACTGCCGCGCCTGGTGCACCGCGCGCTTGAAAACAATCCCACCCAGCAGTTGGCCGACATTCGCAAGGCGATCGAGGACCTCGACCGCACGCAGCGCTTTCAATCGACCGTGCTTCTGGTGCTGATGATCCTGCTCGCCGCTGTGGCGGGAATGTATTTCTATCTGTTGTTCTTTTATCCTTTGACTTAGGCACTTCCGGAGTCCTTCCATGCTTGTCACCGCGGTCCTCATTTACCTTGCCGTGTCCATTGGTATCGGCCTCTACGCCGCCAAGTTCGTGTCCAGTTCCAAGGACTACCTTGTGGCGGGACGGAGCCTTCCCTTGTATGTGAATGTAGCCACCGTGTTTGCCACCTGGTTCGGGGCCGAAACGGTGTTGTCGATTTCGGCAACCTTCGTCAAAGATGGCATGGGCGGCATCCCCGGCGACCCGTTTGGCGCGACGTTCTGCCTGATTTTCGTGGCGATCTTCTTTGCCAAGGCGTTTTACCGGTTTGACCTGCTGACGATCGGCGATTTCTACAAGAAGCGCTACGGCAAGGGCGTGGAGGTGTTGACCAGTCTGGCGGTCACGATCTCCTACCTGGGTTGGACCTCCGCGCAATTGACCGCGCTGGGCATTGTGTTCAATTCTCTTTCCGGCGGCTCCATTTCGCTGACCCAGGGCATTCTGCTGGGTTCAGTTGTCGTGTTGATCTACACCACCTTTGGCGGCATGTGGTCGGTCGCTTTGACGGACTTGTTCCAGTCTGCCGTCATCATCGTAGGCCTCATCATCATCGCGTGGATGGTGTCAGATTCCGTAGGAGGCGTGGGCAGGGTCATTTCGCATGCGGCGGACAATGGCAAATTCCAGTTCTGGCCCACGGGCGGATCGAAGGAGTGGCTGGCGTTTGTGGCGGCCTGGGCGACCTTTGCGATCGGTTCGATTCCCCAGCAGGACGTGTTCCAGCGCGTGACCTCGGCCAAAGATGAAAAGACCGCCGTGCGCGGATCGCTCCTGGGGGGCTTGCTCTATTTCTGCATGGCCTTTGTGCCGATCTTCATCGCCTACTCGGCGCTGATGCTCGACACCAAGATGGTCGAATCGCTCCTCAATCAAGGTGCACGCGAAGTGCAGTTGATCCTGCCCAATTTCGTGCTGACTCACATGCCGATCTTCGCGCAGATCCTGTTTTTTGGTGCCTTGCTTTCAGCCATTCTTTCTACGGCGTCAGGCGCATTGCTGGCCCCGACCGCCCTGTTCACGGAAAACGTCATTCGCCCGCTATTCGGCCAGCACATGTCGGACAAACGCTTCCTGTTGCTGCTGCGCATCACATTGGTGGTGTTTACTTCGGCGGTGCTGGTGTTTGCGCTGAACAACACCAGCACCATGTACGAAATGGTGCAAAACGCCTACAAAGTCACGCTGGTGGGGGCGTTTGTGCCCTTGGCGGCCGGGATTTTCTGGAAACGCGCCACCACGCAAGGCGCATTGCTGTCAGCGCTGGCGGGCCTGACAGTCTGGGCCTTGTGCGAAGCGTTCTACGCTGAGGCGGTGATGCCCACGCAGTTCAATGGCTTCATTGCTTCATTGATCGGCATGGTGGTGGGCTCGCTGGTGCCGCAGCTTATCCGCAATCAGGATTCGATTAACCACCCTCACGGTGGACATCACGGTCATCATGCCTGATCTGACACTGGCGACCCGTAAAGCCCGCTTTGGCGGGCTTTTTCTTTTTGGGGATCATCCAACTCTCTTTGCAACGGCGTCCCACCGATGACTCGTCGATGGCGACTTGCGCCAGACACGCTTTTTGACGTTTCGGTGCCTGAAATTCGCATTTCGTCGCGAACTGGTAGTGAAGTGGACTGCTCACCGTCTAAAGTGGAACCCATTGAAACACCCCACCCATTGCCCACTTGGCCTTCTTGGCGGGGCAGCAGGAGAAAAGCATGAAAACCAGCAAAGACAACCTTTTGATGAGCACCCTGGTCGCCGCCATGGTGACGTTTGCCTCCGCCGGGGCGATCGATTCAGCCATTGGCACCACGGAGCCGGATTCGACCCTTGCCCCGGCTGGCGCGCAAGCTGCGGTGCGGCCAACCGCCACTGACGTGCCGTCGGTTGTGGTGGTCGCCCCGCGCAACACCCGCATCGTCTGATTCACCCACCGTTTTTGTTGAACGGGCCCTTGGCCGCGAAGGGCGCAAAACGTCCGTTCATACAGGCTCCCTAGTCGATACCTCCCTCGACTCTTCGCCCGGTGACCGCAAGGAAACCGGGCTTTTTTTTACCAACCCGTGGTGATGAAGTAAACGCAATTGAACGTGATGTAGTTCACTGACTCTTTTGGCTGCGTTTGTCATCATTTCGCCATCTTCAACGTTCATCATTCAATCACCCCAAACACCGAGAGCACATCATGAAGCCGCAACGCGAACCGCAAACCCTCACCCTGCCCGGCGCCCCCAGCCTGCTGCAGTGGCTCAAGGCGGGACGCGAACAAGGTGCGGTCTCGCTCTCTCGCCGGCCGGGTCTGGCATCGCGCTGGAAATCCAGCGACCGCGTGGCCATCGCGGGACGCAGCTGAATCGCCCCCGTTTTTCGGCCTTCGCGCCTTTGGCGCATCCCAAGCCCGTTTTTCCGCACCTTGTCCTGACGACGTTTGATTGAGTCGCAGGCGGCCGCTATGCTGCGGTCATGTCTGCGATTCAATTCCTGCTAAGAAGCCTGTCCTGGAAGCGCCTGGTGCTTTCGGCGGTGATGACCATGCTGGCGACGCTCATCGTCATCCCGTATTTCGCGTCCGGCACCAAGTTCTTCTATCTGTGGGCGCGCTTGTTCGTGGTGGGCGTCGTCATGCTGCTGGGCTACGAGTTGGCCGGAGTGCTTCACAGGCGCTGGCAGCGGCCTGGACTCAAGCTGGTGCAACTCCAGATGGCCTCGCTGGTCGTGTTTTCCATTCTCGGGACGATCGCCTCGGGCCTGCTCATCGGCCGGTCCGTCAACGACATGATCAATGTCGAGCCGATCTTCTGGGGAATGGTCATCTTTACCGCCGTGGGCATCAGCGTCGGCATCCTGACCGCCACGGTGCTGGTGTATCGCGAACAGGCAGCCCGGGCGGCGGCGGATGCGGCACAAGCGGACGCGCAAAAACACGAATTGGAGAAGCAGGTCCTGGAAGCGCGGCTCAAGCTCATGCAGGCGCAAATCGAGCCCCATTTCCTGTTCAACACGCTGGCCAACGTCCAGCACCTGGTGGAAGCAAACCCACCCTTGGCCGGCAAGACCTTGGAGAGCCTGATCACCTATTTGCGCGCTGCGCTGCCGGAAATGCGCGAAGGTGGCACGACCCTGGGGCGTGAGGCCCGCTTGGCAAAGGCCTATCTTGAAATCCAGCAGACTCGCATGGGCGCACGCCTGGCGTTTTCTGTTGAAGTACCACCGGCACTGAATGATTTGCCATTTCCGCCCATGATGTTGATGACGCTGGTGGAGAATGCCATCAAGCACGGCATCGATCCGATGCAACAGGGCGGCGAAATCCGGGTGGGCGCATCGCGCGACGGGGCCGACGCGCTCATGGTGTCGGTGGCGGACAATGGACAAGGCTTGGCCAGTTGGTCGAACACCGGGATCGGCCTGCAGAATATCCGCGAAAGGTTGCACGCATTGTTTGGTCGTCAGGCCAAGTTGCTTCTGGAGGAAAATTCCCCCCGGGGTGTCATTGCCAAGATTCGCATCCCTGTCGAGAAGGTTTGATGGCCCTCCCGGCAAGCGCAGTTGGCGACAGCTCTTTGGTTCCCCATTTCGTCGCGCCGAAACCCAGGACGCTACCCCATGAGATCGATTCCATGACTTCCCCGACCGCAATCCTGGCTGACGATGAACCCCTGCTGCGGGACATGCTGAGGACCAAGCTCCAAAAGCTTTGGCCCGAGCTTTCCATCGTGGCGGAGGCAACCAACGGCGCGGAAGCCTTGCAGCACTTCGAGGCCATGGATCCGGACATCATGTTCCTCGATATCCACATGCCAGTGATGACCGGACTGGAAGCTGCGCGCCTGATCGGCAAAGGCCGGTCAAAACGTGTGCAAATGGTGTTCATCACGGCCTTCGACCAGCACGCCGTGGAAGCGTTCGAACGGGGCGCCATCGACTATGTGTTGAAGCCTTTTAATGAGGGGCGACTCGCGGAGACGGTCGAACGCCTGAAGGAACGGCTGGCAGCGCCCGCTGAGGAGGAGGGCACCGAACTGACCCAGGTCTTGCGTCAATTGACTGCCCAGCTTACCGGGGGCGAGGCGGGATACCTCAAGTGGGTCAAGGCCAGTGTGGGCCAAACCGTGCGCTTGATCGCCGTGGACGAAATCGTCTATTTCCAGTCCGACGAAAAATACACGCGGGTCGTGATGGAGGATGGCGAGGTCCTTATCCGTAAGCCGATCAAGGAATTGCTGGCCGAGCTGGATCCCAACCAGTTTTGGCAGATTCACCGAGCCACCATCGTCAACACCAAGGCCATCGCCGGTGTGGTCCGGGGACTGCGCGATCAAGCTGATCTCAAGCTCAAGTCGCGGCCGGAAACCCTGACCGTCAGCCGGAATTTCACGCACCTGTTCAAGCAAATGTAGCGTCGACTTCGGATTGCCCGAAGGCAGATGGGATAATGGGCGCCTCGCGCCATTGCCGCGCGCCGCCCCCTTGAGTCTGCATGACCGCCGCACTAAAAAACGACGTTTTCCTGCGCGCCCTGATGCGCCAGCCAACCCCCTATACGCCGATCTGGATCATGCGACAGGCCGGGCGTTACCTGCCCGAGTACAACGCGACGCGAAAGCGCGCCGGCAGCTTTCTGGGACTGGCGAAAAGTCCGGACTACTGCACGGAAGTCACGTTGCAGCCGCTCGATCGTTTCCCGTTGGACGCCGCCATTTTGTTTTCGGACATTCTGACAGTGCCTGATGCGATGGGGCTGGGACTTTATTTTGCGGAAGGTGAAGGCCCGAAATTCGAGCGCACCGTACGCAATGAAGCCCAGGTCAACGCATTACCCATTGCAGACCTTAACTCGCTGCGCTACGTTTTTGACGCCGTGCGCCAGATTCGCGTTGCCCTCGATGGGCGTGTACCTTTGATTGGATTTTCGGGAAGCCCCTTTACCTTGGCGTGCTACATGATCGAGGGGGGCGGGTCGGATGATTTTCGGACCACCAAGTCATTGATGTATTCGCGCCCGGATGTGTTCCATGCGTTGTTGAAGAAGAACGCGCAAAGCGTGACGGCGTATCTCAATGCGCAGATTGAGGCGGGTGCCCAGGCCGTCATGTTGTTCGACACTTGGGGTGGCGCGCTTTCGCATGACGCCTATCAGGTGTTCTCGTTGGCCTATGCCCGTGAGGTGTTGAATGGCGTCACGCGCGAACGCGAGGGGCGCATGATTCCACGCATCTTTTTCACCAAAGGCGGCGGCCTTTGGTTGGAGTCGATGGCGGATGCGGGAGCGGACGCCTTGGGTCTCGACTGGACGGTGTCGATTGCGGATGCCAAGAAACGCGTGGGCCATCGCGTGGCATTACAAGGCAATCTCGATCCGGCCGTGCTGTTTGCCGATATTCCGGCGATTGAGCAAGCCGCTGCAAAAATCATCAATGATTTCGGGTCGGACGGCAATCCGAACGGCCATGTTTTCAATCTGGGCCATGGCATTTCCCAGTTCACCCCGCCGGACCATGTCAAAGCGCTTGTTCACGCGGTACACCGCGCCTGCGCGCGGGTTTGCTGATCCGGGCTTGTCAAGAAAATTTTTTTGCGGTGTTGCGTCCACGCCCCTTGCTTATTCACAGAAAGCATGATCAAGCGATTTAGCCGCGAGCTTTGAGACGTCATCGTACGAATACGCTGCAACCCATTGATTTGTTGAAAATTTATTTCCGGTTGGCTACTTCGCTTTCATCTGAGGACATCCCCGATCATTCGGTTTACCCTTGGGAAACCCAATTCATGCACAAAGATATCCACAGGGTGGAAAACCATATCTGGTGCGGGGTTTTCGGCAAAGTCGGACCAAACTCCACGCCTGCCGTGGGGCTGGCGTCGAGGCCCGGCTTTGGGCGCCGTTTGCACACTCATTCGGGGGTTTCGGGCCGTGGCGGGCGATAGGGAAGGCAAGGTGGGCGGCACCCCGATTGCGCGCGTGGGGCTGGATATTCCGCGCGGCGGCCTGTTTGATTTTGCAGCACCCGGATTGGATGCGACCGACGTCGGCAGAGTGGTCATCGTGCCGTTGGGCAATCGACAAGTTGCCGGCGTTCTCGTCGAATTGGTGGACCATACGCACGTCCCGGCGGACAAGTTGCGAACGGTGGTGCACGTTCAGCGCGATTGGCCGGCGTACTCCGGTGCCGACCTCCAGTTGTTCCGTTTTTGCGCGGCGTACTATCACCACGCGATCGGATCCGTCATCCTCAATGCAGTGCCGCCCCGGCTGCGTGACCCGCGACCGTTTCACCTCGCCGTCACGCGACAGTTTTCCCTGACCGACGCGGGCCGCACGCAAATTCAACAAGGCGGCCGGGAAAAGGCCCTGCTCCGAGTGCTAGAGGATCTTGCGAAAGGCGTCGTACTCGAAGCGGCCCTGAAGCTTCGACACGCGACATGGTCCGGGAAGATAAATAAGTTGCTTTCCAGACAATGGGTGAGCGTGGTCAGCCCATCGACATCCCCCCAGCACCCACCTCGATCGAACGCATTCCTGGTCCCGGGCCCGGCACTGAATCCGCATCAGCGCGATGCCGTCGAGGCCATTTCGCGGTCGATTGGCGGATTTGCCCAGTGGCTGGTCGACGGGGTGACCGGAAGCGGCAAGACCGAGGTTTATTTGCACACCATTGCGAGAGTGTTGGGGAAGGGAGGGCAAGTACTTGTCTTGATGCCGGAGATCAACCTCACGCCGCAATTTCTCCATCATGTCACCACGCGATTGGATGGGGCCAAGGTCACCGCCTTGCACAGCGCGTTGAATGCCACCGAACGTGTTGAACGGACCTTGGAGGCCACGACCGGCGAGTCGGATGTGGTTATCGGGACACGGCTTGCCGTGTTCACGCCCCTTCCCAGGCTCACCCTGATCATTGTGGACGAAGAACACGATGCGTCGTTCAAACAACAGGAAGGCCTGCGGTATTCGGCGCGCGATGTGGCGGTGATGCGAGCGAAGCAATTGAATTGTCCCGTGGTGCTGGGTTCTGCCACGCCCTCGCTGGAAACGCTGGCCAACGTGGCGCGCGGGCGATGCAGCGTGCTGAGACTGCCCGCACGTGCCAATCCTGCGGCGTCGTTGCCCACCGTTGAGCTGATTGACCTCGAACGCGAGCGGATGCGGGACGGGCTGTCGCATCGATTGATCAATGCGGTGCGGGAAACCGTGGCGCGCAAGGAACAGGCCCTGCTGTTCGTCAACCGCCGGGGCTTTGCGCCAGCACTGGTCTGCACCCAGTGCGGACATATCCCGCAGTGCCGGCGTTGCAGTGCGCGGATGGTCTTTCATCAACGGGACAAGCGGCTGAAATGCCATCACTGCGGTGACCAAGCCCAAGTGCCCGACGCCTGCAAGGCGTGCAACAGCATCGTGGTCGTGGCGGTCGGCGAGGGTACCGAGCGCGTCGAATCTGCATTGGCACGGCTGATCCCGGAGGCGCGCATTGCCAGAGTCGACCGCGACGCCGTGCGCCATCGGGGAGACATGGAGCGGTTGCTCGACCGGGTGCGGTTCAACGACGTTGATGTGCTGGTCGGTACCCAGATGATCTCCAAGGGACATGACTTTCCCAACATCACGCTTGCCGGAATCATCAATGCTGACGGTGCGATGTTCTCTGCCGACTTTCGCGCCTCCGAACGACTGGTGGCGCAGCTGATGCAGGTGGCCGGTCGCGCCGGACGCGCCGAGCGGCCGGGCCGGGTGCTTGTCCAGACGCGCTTTCCGTCACATCCGTTCTATCGCGCGGTGGTTGCGCACGATTACGCCGGATTCGCGCGTCTCGCATTGGAAGAACGCCGCACCGCGCATTTGCCACCGTTTTCTCACTTGGCACTGCTGCGTGCGGAAGGACGCGCCACAGAAGCTGTCGACCGATTCATGGCGGCGGCGCAGGACGCTGCGCAACGGATTCAAGTAACACCACTGAACGCCGGTAAAAACACACCGATCGACCTGTGGGACCCGGTCCCTGCCACGCTGGCGCGAAAGGCCGGCTTTGAACGCCGGCAACTCATGGTGCAATCGGATTCGCGTTCGATGCTGCAGGCCTTTCTGGCGAACTGGCTGCCGGCCGTCGAATCGCTCAAAATGAGCGGCGTGCGATGGACGATTGACGTCGACCCCATCGACATTTGATGGGGTTTCAAATTTGAAAACCAACGCCTAGCAAGCGTGCGCCTTTTCAGCCGATTTCGCCCCAAACCCCGCGTTCCTTAAAGACTTTCTTGGCAATGTCGTCTCACGCCCATCATCAGACTCCCCGTTGGCTGCTCGCGCTGCTTTTGGCAGCGCTGGGCATGTTGGGCCCGTTCGCGGTGGACACGTATATCCCGGCCTTCGGGGCGATCGCAGCGGACCTGCGCGCCTCGAACCTGCAAATGCAGCAGACCTTCTCGGTCTATCTGGCCGCGTTTGGCGTGATGTTCCTGTTCCACGGCGCGCTCTCGGACAGTTTTGGCCGGAAGCCGATCATCATCGCCGGGCTTTCCGTGTTTCTGATCGGCAGCATCGGGTGCGCGTTGTCGCAAACCATCGGACAACTGCTGTTCTTTCGCGCGGTGCAAGGCCTGTCCGTGGGTGCCGGCATGGTGGTGGGCCGCGCCATGGTGCGAGACCTGTTTCCGGCCGCGGAATCGCAGCGCATCATGTCGATGGTCACGTTGTGGTTCGGTCTGGCGCCCGCCATCGCGCCGATGCTTGGCGGCTACCTCTACGCGCATTGGGGCTGGCATTCCATTTTCTGGTTCATCGCGGCCTTTTGCGCATTCCTCATCATGATGAGCCTCTACGCGTTTCACGAGACTCATCCACAGGAATTGCGCCAGCCCTTCAGGCTTGCACCGTTGATGGCGGGCTACAAGGAAGTGGGTGCGTGCTGGCCGTTTCTATGCCTTTCATTTGCGGCCGCGCTCAATTTCAACGGCTTCTTCCTTTACATCCTCTCCGCGCCTGTCTACCTGCCGACGCATCTTGGCCTGGGTCCCACCGAGTACTCCTGGCTTTTCGTTCCCGGCATTGCAGGCATCATGACCGGCGCGTTCATCTCCGGGCGTGTCGCCGGAAGGTGGAGTGCGGAGAAAACCGTGCGGCTCGGCTACATGATCATGACGCTGGCCGTTTCGCTCAACATCATCCTCGCCCTCTCCGTGCCAGCAGGCGTTCCGTGGTCGATCATCCCGATCTACCTGTACGCCACGGGAACGGCGGCCGCCTTCCCGTCGCTGTCAATCATGGTCATGGACCTGTTTCCTGCGAGGCGCGGCATGGCCTCTTCGTTGTCGGCATTCGTCGGTGGATTGTTCAATGCGTTGGTGGCCGGTGTCCTATCGCCGGCGTTGTCGCATTCGGTCATGCTGCTTGCGGCGGGCATGGGAACCATGATGGTCGGCGGACTGCTGTGGTGGACGGCCTATCGCCGCAGCGTGAAGCGGGCCAAGCCCTGATCAACCCTGCTGCTTGCAGTGTGTTTCGCGCGTAAACGCCAGCAACGCCAGCGCCACCACGCCCCAGAGCAAAACCAGCGAAAACCCGCGCTGGTAGGCGCCCAATTCGAAGACGCGAACGCCGTTCTGCATCGCGCCGCTCCACGACGCATCCAGCATCACACCGACCAGTGGCTGCATGAACATGGGCCCCTGAATGACGCCCATGTTGGCAATGCCGGAAACGGTCCCGGCCAGTTGGGCCGGCCCGGATTCCTTGCTGAAGGCAAACGTCACAATGAAACAGCCCCCAAAAAAACCGATGCCCGCCATCAGGGCAGTCAGAACGGGATCGGGCCAACGCGGACCGTAAATGAGCACGGCCCACAGCGACATCGCGACCGAGAGGCCAATCATGAACGGCAACTTGCGGCGACCGATCCGGTCGGAAACGGTCGAGTAGGCGATGCTGCCCAACGCCCACGCCACCATCATGGTCGAGCATTGCGCGGCTGCTGCACCGCGAGACAATCCGTAGTGGGTGGTGAGATAAGGCACGCCCCAGAGTCCGGCAAAGGTCAACACCATGGCGCTTGCAGCGCCGGCTGCAAAGAACAACAGCACGACGTTGCGTGCCCGTGCAATTTGGCCAAGGTCGCGAAGGATGTGCGATGCGCCGCTCATGGGCGAGCCCGCGCCAAATGCGGCGTGCGTTTCGAAGCCGCGAT
>JBGAUM010000021.1:10635-35735 GCA_044228625.1 Usitatibacteraceae bacterium
GCGTACGATGACCCATACGGCGATCGCCAGCAGCAAAGTGGCGGCGGCGCTGAAGCCCATCACGGGTCGCCAGCCATACGATTGCGCTGCGGCAGACAGTGGCGTCCCCGCGAAAACAGCGCCGAGAACGCCCACCGCAAGGGCCAAGCCAGAAGCCAATGCAAATTGTCGAGGCGGCATCCAGACACTGGCAAGTTTCAGCATCGAGACGAACGCCACGCCGACGGACGCCCCGATCAACAGCCGTCCCAGGTTGGCCATGGTGGCATTGGGGGCAAATGCAAAAACTGCGGTGCCCATCGCGGCAATGACTGTGCCGACCGTCAGCAGCTTTCTCGGCCCCAAGCGGTCCGCAAGGATTCCCGTCGGAATCTGCATGGCGACGTAGCTGTAGAAATAGAACGCTGAAAGATGGCCGAGGCCCGCCGCCGTCAGTTCGAATACTGCGGTCAACTCATTCGCCAGGACGGCTGGTGCCACGCGCTGATAGAAGCCAATGAAATACAAGGCTGCGCCGAGGGACCAAATGGTCCAGGCCAACGCAGGTGGGGGGGGCCGGTAGGGCGACAGCAGGGACAAGGGGAGGTAAACCGTGGGGGTCGGAAGGGGGGAAGATTTCAACAAACCTGACGCGATTTGAACATTTCCATTCCGCGTGTCGTTGATCGGCGACGGGTTTTCGGAGCGGATGCAGCTTTAGGCCGCTTTTGCCCGTCAACCAATATTGGCATGATTGCTGCTCTGAAACTTTGAAACGTCTTGCGTTCAGCGGGACGCTCATGAGGGGAAATTGTCATGCCGCAAGGCAGTCTGCCACGCAAAATCCGCGGCGCAGGAGCGCTATTCGCTTTGGCGTTCACTGCCCTTTGCATAGGTCACGTGATGGCTGCCCCCGTGTTGACGCAGGCGTTCTCCCGCAAGGCGCACGGCGGATTGGGGGATTTCGACCTTCCGCTTGATGTCACGGCACCGCTGTCCGGAAACATTGCCGTCGAGCCGCGGTTTGAGGCCACACACCGCATCGTCCTTCGCTTTAGCGAGACCATCACGGCAACGGGCACGGCGACCTCCACCACGAGCGGCGGCGGACCCATCGGTACCGCTGCTGCGGCCTTTTCGGGCAATGAGGTGACCGTAACCTTGTCGGGCATCGAAAATGCACGGCGGGTCAGCGTGAGCCTAACAGGCGTCACGAGCGCGAGCGGCAGCGCCAATGCATCCGTGGCCGTGGGTTTTCTTGTCGGTGACGTAACCAACAATCGTGTGGTGGCCTCGGCCGATTGGTCGCAGATCAAGTCGCGCGCCGGGCAATCCGTCAACGCCGGCAATTTCATGTTCGACATCAACTTGTCGGGCACCGTGACGGCGGCAGATATTGCCGTGGGCAAGGCCAAGTCGGGCAGCGGCGTTTCGAACAATGCGCCACCGCTCCTGACGCTTTCCGCAGCGCCCACTGCGCAAGTGAGTATTGCCTCATCGTTGATCGCGACACCCACGGTGACGGGTGCCACCGTTGCCAAGGTGGAATTTTTTGAATCTGGCGTGAAACTGGGCGAGGCAACGTCAACGCCCTTCACGCTCGCGTGGAAACCCGGCGTGGAAGGGCCGACGACCGTCAGTGCAAAGGTCACCGACAGCAATGGGCTTACCGCGATGTCACCCACGATCAATGTGTCCGTGAGTGCACACCCCCAGGCCGATGCGGCCCGGCTTTTGCAACAAGCATCCTTTGGCGCCACGCAGGCCGAAATTGCGCGCGTGGCCGGGGTGGGCGTGGGGGGGTGGCTCACCGAGCAATTTGCAGCCGCGCAAACCCTGCATTTGTCGACGGTCAGCGCCGATCCGCTCTATCCCACGGAACCATACTCGGTGATGATGCCTTCGATCTGGAAGCAATTCTTCGAGGGCAACGACCAGTTGCGGCAACGCATGGTGTTTGCGCTGTCGCAAATCCTGGTCATTTCAATGAACAACAACACGCTCAACGACCAGGCCTGTGCGACGGCGTCCTACCTAGATCTGCTCGGCACGCATGCATTCGGCAATTTCAAGGATTTGCTCAAGGCAGTGACCTTGAGCCCGGCCATGGGCGAATACCTCGACATGAAGGGTTCGGCCAAGGCCGATCCGGCCTTGATGGCGATTCCCAACGAAAATTACCCACGCGAGTTGATGCAGTTGTTTTCAATCGGAACGGTCATGCTCAATGATGACGGGTCCGTCCAATTTGCCAACGGCAAGGCGGTGCCCACGTATAACGAGAACACCGTCAAGGAAGTGGCACGCGCACTGACCGGCTGGACATTTGCCGGCCAGGATCAAACCAAGCCTTGGCGCTGGCTGTATCCGGATGTTCCCTATCCGTCTGATACGGCCACCGCTACGAAGGCGTGCACCGCGTGGTCGATGCCGATGGCGCCCTGGACCGCGACCTACCGCGCCAACGACGATAAACGCGACATTCCCGGCGGTGCACACGACACCGGCGCAAAGACTCTGCTGACCTACCCGGGCTCGACGTCATACAGCCAGAACGTGCCGGCCAACAACACACCCATGCAGGATGTCGATGCCGTGATCGACAACCTGTTCAATCATCCCAATGTCGGCCCCTTCATCGGCGAGCAGTTGATCCAGCGATTGGTCATGAGCAATCCGTCCGGCGCCTATGTGGCGCGTGTCACGGCGGCGTTCAACAATAACGGGTCCGGCGTGCGCGGAGACATGAAAGCAGTAATCCGCGCGATCCTGACCGATCCCGAGGCACGCCAAGCGCGAAGCAACCAGCCTGCGGGATTCGGCAAGTTGCGCGAACCCATCCTGCGGTTCGTGCATCTTCATCGCGCGTTCAATGCAAGGATGGCGGGTGGCAGCTATCGAGGTATCTACGACCTCACCAGTTCCGACTCGCTGGGCCAGAATCCGCTTCGTGCGCCCTCCGTGTTCAATTTTTACCACCCGGACTACGGCCCCTCGGGCGTGATGGCCCAGGCCGGCTTGCTGGGCCCGGAGTTTGAAATCACCAATAGCGCAACGATTGCGGGTTTCATGGACTTCTCGGGCTATGGCATCGTCGGCGGGTTCGGCCAATACGACGCCGACACCAACAAACGGACCAATCCAGACTACTCCGCCTTCATCGCACTTGCCAATGATCCGCCCGCGATGATCGACGCGATGAATCTTGTCCTGATGGCCGGCGGAATGAGCGCACAGTTCCGCACGGCATTGATCGACATGGTCACCAGGCTGACCGACAGCAATGCCGGCACCCAAAGCACGGAGCGTTTCAAAACGGCACTCTGGCTGATCCTGAACTCCCCTGAATATTCCATCCAGAAGTAGCGGAAAGCGCCCCGTGAAAATCTTCGACTTGCACCACGATCGACGCCGTTTCATGCAGATGATGGCCATGGCTGCAGGAACACCCATGATGGGCAACCTCATGCAGGCAGCCTATGCGGCCGGCCCGTTCAATGATTACCGCGCCATGGTATGCGTGTTCCTGTTCGGCGGCAACGATGCACACAACATGATCATTCCGCTGGGTACCGAGTACGCGGGGTACGCTTCAGGGCGTGGAAACCTTGCGATCCCCCAAGCCAATGCGCTGGGCGTCAATGCGGGGCTGTCGGGCCGGTCGTTCGGTTTCCATCCCAGTCTTGGGGGGCTGCAGGGCCTCTTCAATGCCGATCGGAAACTGGCGTGCGTGAACAACGTGAGCGTGCTGCTGCAACCGACTACGCTGACGCAATACAACAATGAGGTCAATCTGCCACCCAACCTGTTTTCACATTCGGACATGCAGAGCCATTGGCAGACCGGCCGAGCGGACCAGCCGGCGGAGACCGGATGGGGTGGCCGCCTTGCGGACTTGATCGAGTCCGCCAATGGCAACAGCCAGGTGTCTGTATCGATCACGGCAGCGGGGCAAAGTCTGTTCCAAAAGGGCAGCAGCGTGGTGTCGTATGCGGTGTCCGGCTGGAGCAACACAAGAAGCACGATCGTGAAGCGGATGCGGTCGTATCGGAGCTGGGACAATTACTCCACCTCCCGACCCAACCCACAAGGCGTTTTTGAGGGGCAGTTCAACGTGCCGCGCGTCAACAAGCTGGAGGACCAATGGGGCGACATGGCGGCACGCGCGCTGGCGACGGGTGAGTTTGTCAATGCAACGCTCTACAACCTGGACAGCAGCGGCAATCCGGTCAAGGATGCACAGGGCAACGTCAGCGAAAAATTCGCGATTTCTCCCGCGCCGCCGGTTACGTTCACCAATTCATCCGGCACCTCGCAAAGCAACCGCCTCGCCGGACAACTGCGCTCGGTGGCCAACATGATTGCAGCGCGGAATGTGTTCGGCGTGAAACGCCAGATTTTTTTCGTGTCGCTTGGGGGCTTCGACAACCACGGGGACCAGTTCAAGAATTCCAACAACGCGACGACACCGATCCTTTCGGGATTGCACGCGGACTTGTTGAAGCAACTTGACCAAGCCTTGACCTGGTTCTACAACTGGACGGTCTCCCAAGGGTTGGCGAACAATGTGACCACGTTCACGATGTCCGATTTCGGACGCACGCTGACGTCCAACGGTCTGGGCAGTGACCACGGTTGGGGTTGCCACAACTTCGTGCTGGGTGGGGCGGTCAATGGCGGGTCTTTCTACGGTGGGCCGGGCGCCGGACAGGAATTTCCGACGGTGGCCTTGGGAACCATCACGGATGTTGGTCAGGGCCGCCTGTTGCCGACGACATCGGTCGACGAATATGGCGCGACCTTTGCCAAGTGGATGGGCGCATCCAACAGCGAGCTCAACACGGTATTCCCGAACCTCTCGCGGTTTTCGCGAACCACGGGGATGTCATTCCTGACGTAATTCGAGCGACTTTTCCCGGGCGTACAGAAACGCAGGAAGAGCAAACGACAGGCCGATCACTACGTTGGTGAATACATAGAACCAGGGCCGCCGGATGCCAACTCGCTTCGACTCGGCAAACACAAACGGCCAGAAGACCACGCATGAGATCGTGAAGTCGGCCAATGTCGCTGCGGCGATCGGCGATCCCCAGGCCAAGGAAAGTGCGCCGGAACTTCCAGGGACATATTCCAAGAATCCGAAGTAGACGGCATACGGCGCAACGGCACCGAGAATTGCGGCGACGAAATAGTACGATCTCATCGTGTGTCTGCCACTGCTCAAAAATAGGACACCGCAAATACCTGCACGATGCCGAACCACATCACCGGAATGCCAGCGCAGATCGCCCAATCCCATTTGCCGAGCTTCAACGGGTCCTTGAGATTGCTGGCAACGATCGCACAGAGCCCCACGAGAAAATACAGGGTCTCGTATTCGAGAGTTACGAATAGCGCACTCACGATGTAGCCGATCATGATCAGCACAAGTGCCGTCGCATGCGCTTTGTCGCGTTCGTCGTAGGGCCCCGCGCGCATGAGCATCAGTCCCTTGATGGATGCATACAGCATGGTCACCCACAGGAACAGTCCCATCATGCCCGTTTCGCCCATCAACTCGATGGGTGAACTGTGCGCGATCAGCCTGCCGGTGTATTTGCGGTAATTGCCGCGGCCAATGCCGAACAGCGGGTCATGCTTTACCATATTGAGCCCTTGCGCCCACATCTCCACACGGTATTGGGCGGAGCGGTTCTCATCGCGGATCTGCGTCATGTGCGCAGGGGCCGCCATGTAGATCGCTCCGACAGCCGCGGCGACAATGCCGATCTTGGTGACAGAAATCTTCAGTCGGATCAGAAAATAGAGTCCGAGGATCGCGAGCGCGGCAAGGAGTCCTCCCCGGGATCCGGTGAAATAGGTTGCGACCAGCAACGGACCTAGCATGACCAGCCCCAGCAGCCTCGCAAACCAGCCAAAGGGCGGTCCAAGCATGACCAACACGATGGGCAGCCCCATGGTGTAGATGACACAAAACACACCCGGACCATCGAAGATATTGACCCAACGGGTGCGTCCGGTTCCTCCGGCGGCCAGCACGCTTGGATCGACCCATCCCAGGCGCTGGCCGGCCCATCCAAGGCCATCCGGACTGAGCTTGTGCTGAATGCCCTCAACCACGATGATCATGACAAACACCAGGATCACCCACATGACGCGGCGAAGTTCGGGCATGGTCGGTGCTGTGGCCTGCACCAACTTGAAGACCAAAAAAAAGCGGATGTAGTCGACGATATAGGTGTTGGTCAACGTGTTGCCCGGATTGAGCAACATCGATGCCAACCCCCAAAGGATGAAGGCCAGAAGCAGCCAATCGATGGTGCGGAATTCGAACAACTTGCCCAGCTTGCCGCGCGCCAGTAACGCCACGAACCAGACCGGATACAAAACGTAGTCGACCGGAAAATCCTTGATTGCATCGACCCACAATTGTGGGGCGATGATCAGTGTGGTGAGGTAGAGGCTGATGACGAACATGTCGTTCAAGAAGTCGCGTACTGCGCCATTCTATGCGGCGCGCCTAAACATGAAACTGCAGTGCCGCAAGGCCCGCATAAAGCCCGCCGGTGGCAACCAGCGCTTCATGTGTGCCGGTTTCGACGACCCGGCCGGCATCGAGCACGACGATGCGGTCCGCACGCTTGACGGTGGCCAGCCGGTGGGCGATGACCAACGTTGTTCTGCCTTTCATGGCGGCTTCCAGCGCCCCCTGCACCATCCGTTCCGATTCCGCGTCAAGGGCGCTGGTGGCCTCATCCAACAACAGGAGCGGGGGGTTCTTCAGCAACGCACGTGCAATCGCGATGCGTTGACGCTGACCACCGGATAGCCGTACGCCGCGCTCGCCGAGAAAGGTCCTGTACCCCCCTGGCAGCTGATCAATGAACTCATGCGCGTGCGCCAAGCGGGCGGCAGTCATCACCTCCTCGTCGGTCGCCCCAATGCGTCCGTAGCGAATATTCTCAAGTGCATCTGCAGCGAAAATGACCGTTTCCTGCGGCACGATGCCGATCGCATCGCGCAAGGCCTCCAGTCGAAGAGTTCGCAGATCCGCGCCATCCAGGAGAATTTGTCCGGCCTGGGGGTCGTAAAAGCGCAGTAGCAACTGAAACAATGTCGTCTTGCCCGCGCCGGAGGGACCGACGATGGCCACTGTCTCCCCGGGCGCGATGTCCAGCGTGAATGCCTGCAACGCCGCGCGATCCGGGCGCGAAGGGTAGCGGAACGTCACCTCATTCAGGGACAGCGCGGCGCCTGCCGCCTGCCGGGCGGGCAATGGGACCGGCACCACCGGATCGACAATGTCGGGCTCCACACTCAGCAGCTCCAGCAAGCGTTCCGTGGCGCCGGCCGCTCGTTGTGCCTCTCCCAACGTCTCCGCCAGCGCACCGACCGCGCCCGCCACGATGGCCGAATAGAGGATGAATTGCGCGAGCAATCCCCCGGTCATGTCGCCCTGCATCACGGCGTGGGCACCTAGCCACAGCACGAACACGATGGCGCCAAACACCAGCAGGATCGCCATCACTGTCAACGCAGCGCGTGCGCGGATGCGACGGATCGCGGTCGAGAACGCGCGCTCAACCGAATCGGCGAATCGCCGCGCTTCAATGTGTTCGTGCGTAAACGCCTGAACCACGGTCATGGCGTTCAGGATCTCTCCGGCCATGGCCGAGGCATCGGCGACGCGGTCCTGCGAATCGCGGGAAAGCGTGCGCACGCGCCGGCCGAATACGAGAATCGGGGCGATGACCGCAACGAGCGTCACGATCATGATGGCCGACAACTTTGGGCTGGTGACGAACATCATGAAGAGTCCGCCCACGAACAACAGCGTGTTGCGCAACGCCATGGATAGACTGGTGCCAACCACCGCCTGGACCAGTGTCGTGTCCGTCGTGAGCCGCGACAAGACTTCGCCGGTCTTTGTCGTCTCGAAAAATGCCGGGCTCTGCTGGACTACATGCCGATACACGGCCGCCCGCAGGTCTGCGGTGACGCGCTCCCCGAGCCAGGACACCGCATAAAAGCGCGCCGCCGTCGCCGCCGCGAGCACGCACGCCACGCCGAATAGCGCAAGAAAATAAAGGTCGATGTGTGCGGCACTCTTCTCGCCAGCCGCGCCAAAGCCCAGGTCGATCATCTGCTTGAAGGCCAGTGGCAATGCAAGCGTCGCGCCCGCCGCCAAGAGCAAGGCCACCCCGGCAAAGGCGAAACGCCAGCCGTACGGCTTGAGAAAAGGAATCAGGCGGGACAGCGAGACGAGGGCGGAAGGGCGCTCGCGCACAGGGGAAGGTTCGGTCATTCCGGCATTTTCGCCGGAATGACGCAAGTGGCGGGTGAATCGCTTTTCCGGGCACTGGCTTGCAATTGACCAATCCGTGAGACACCGAATCTTTAGACCAATCTCGTTTGAAACCTGCGGCTGGCAGGCGCGTAGGATGCGATAATGTGAACACAAGTAAACAATTGTCGAGCAGACAACCCATGCGCATGTTTTTCCACACACCCACACACCCTGCCTTCGAGCCGGTGGGCATTGCGCCGCTTGGCAATCGGGGAGCTTGCGCGGCGTGTAATCCGAATCGTGTTTTGCGCCGCCACGTTTTGCGCCGCGTCGTTCGTGCCGCATGTTTCTGCCGCATCTAGTGACTCCCTCATCCGTGACACGCAGGGCAGGGTCCGGTACATCGTTGACTTGTTCGAAGACGAATCCGGTAAGCCTTCCAGATTCGCCGGTGCAGCGGAAAAAATTGCGTGGCACAAGGCCAATTCTGCGCGGCTAGTCGAGGACACCACAAAGCTCCCCGGCATCGATGTCGTCACCAGCACCAGTCTCGTCGGCACCAGCTTTACCGCGTATCTTTACGAGAAGCAGGCCGAACAACTGACCAAGGACAAGCGGGTGCAACGCCTCACGCCGGACGCGCGCTTGACATCGAGCGGCAACCTGTGGAGCGACACCGCCAACGGTGCGGAAATCCTCTCTTGGGCCCGCCAAGCGATGGGCATCGTCACCACGGCGTCCACCGGCTCCGCTATCGTGTATGTCATCGACACCGGCGTCGAACAACACCGCGATCTTCCCGGCTTGGTCACCCGCATTGCGGTATTTCCCGGTATGAGCCCCACCGGCTGTTACCCTCATGCCACGCACGTGGCTGGCATCATCGGGGCCGGAAACAACGGCATGGACGTGGTGGGTATGAATCCGGGGGTGAGGATGGTGTCGATCGCGATTGGAGATACAGCCGGAAACGGATGCACCACCAACGAAACCTATTCGGGAATGATTTCCGCGCTCGAGATTGTCAAGCAAGGAGTGATGGCGTCCGGTGCAATCGGTATCTTGAATTTGTCGTTCAATGCAGCTTCCCCCGCCTCAAATCCATTTGCTGCATCTTCATCTGTCGGCGCAAAGTTGCTCTCCGTGGCCACGCCCACGGTTCAAGATGGCGTTGGTTACCGTGGCGTGCTCGTCGTCCAGTCGGCCGGCAATCATGACGCCAATGCCTGTCAATTCGCCTACAACAACGGCGGCAACGCAAACGCGTATGACGGCATTTTGGTTGTTGGCGGTTTGGACCAAAATGGTCAACGGGTTCAGCGGTTTACTGGTGTGAACGGGCAGGCACATCTCAATGGCTTCGTCAACGATCCACCTCCACCGGACGAGTATGGCTCCAACTCCGGCAACTGCGTGGAAATGTATGCCCCAAGCCAACAAGTCATTTCCACTTGGGCCAACAACGGCCGGAAGAGCCTGTCAGGAACCTCCATGGCCGCACCGCACGTGGCGGGGTTGGCGTCGATCCTGCTGGAATCCGGCATGTACATCGAGAACTCGCGCGACCTGGAAGCGGCGGTTCGTGCCCGGTTGACGGTCATACAGGGCTCGAATCTCTCGATGCCGATGCAGTCCCCAACGAGTGTGATGGCGAAGCCGACCGTGGAGTTCCGTGTCGGAGCGTTGCGCTCCCTCGCGGGCCCGAGCGACATTGGTCCGCAGCGGACCTACATCGACCTCGTTCCCCTGCAATACCGCGCTGTTGGTGCCTACTACTGCAATCTGGATCTCTTGCAAGGGGGGGTGCATACCGCGTCCTACAACCTTCCGCCCAGCGGGGAGATGCCGGTCAATTACATGCCGCCGGGCGATACGCGTTGGAATCTCAACTGCTATACGCCGCAGTACCTGCCCAACGAGGCGACCGCACGTGCGCAACTCAAGCGCCGCATCGCCTTGGCGTGGAAGGCGAGCACCACCAGCACCGGCTACACGTGGCAAGAAATTCCGCATGGTGGCGTGATCAATTGGTCCGTGCCGCAGAACGCGCCGTTTGATCAATTGCATTGGAGCACGGGTGCGGATGCCTGCCAGATCCGCTCCTATGGATTCACCGGCAATTACGTATACGACCCGGAATATCCGGGCGGTGGCAGCAGCGGCCCGTACAACCAGGCGCCCTATCCGAACGAGTCCTCGCCGTTATGGAACAGCGGCCCCGCCTTCTTTACCAGCTACACCTACGCCACGTTTTACTACGGCAACCCCTATGCCTACCCGAACCAACTGGGCACCATGCCCTACAACGGCTACAAGTGGCACCTGACTTGTACCAACTGGGAAGGCGAATCCGCCGTGCGCATCATGTATGGGACGCCGTTGTATTGACGTGGTGTGACGGAACGAATTGCTGGCGGGCGAAAGAGGTGAATCGCCGAAAAGTATTCCCGTCTTGTTGCTTCCGTCTTAACGTTGGTTCCAACGCTCGCGATGGGGTTGTCTCTCGGTGGCACGAGTGCCACCTTGCTCCCGAGTTCTCCGACCTCGGCGGACACACTGCGCGTATCCATGGGCGATAGAACCTGCGGTAATGGTGATCGAGGTCCGAATCGGCTTGGCCCCTTACAAGGTCTCCATGAGCAACAATGCAATTGCTGTGACAGCGGACAGCTGCAAGATTTTCCATCACCTTTGCACGCAGAAGACATCGACATCGGACGATTCCCGGCGGGCAACTACACCATCAGCCTGATCTCGGAAGCTACGCCGGGCCAGCCGGTGACGCTGGCGTCCAACGTTCCCTTCACCGTCACCGACGCCCGTGCACAGAAGATTGCGCCCTACGTGCGCATGGACTATTCGGGCCATTGGTGGGACCCGAACGATTCCGGCTGGGGATTGTTTGTTTGGCAGGACGCCAAAGACAACCTGCTCGCTGCATGGTTCACCTACGGCGCGGATGGCAAGCCGATTTGGTGGGTGTTTCAGCCGCGCTGGCAGAGCGCCACCGCCACGCAGTCGGCACCGTTGATGCAAACCAGCCGCGCACCGGGTCCCAACTCGCCCCCGCCCAATCCGACCACATCGACCAGCGTTGGCACCGCAAGCATCGATTTCACGCGCACCGATTTGACCGAGTCGGGCAAGATCACCTACCAAATCGGCAGTGGACCAGTGTTGACGCGAAACATTGTCAGGTTTCAACCATAGCCTGCTGATTCAATCAACGCCAATCAATGGGGCTGATAGGCAGCCCCTGTTTTTTTGGTGGGTTGCAACCGTGGGTGCAAATGGCGAAATCGACTGCGGCGTTTCAGCCCGATCAGCCCCAGCGCAGAGATGACGTTGTTGGTAACCCACGGCAAACGACAAGGCGAATGAGTTCGCGCTGGCGCGGACTACTATGTATTCATCAACGCCACCAACTGATCCAGCGCAGCACCCCACCCGTGCTCGAAGCCCATGTCGGCGTGGCGCTTTTGGCTCTCGCTGTCCGGGTGCAGCGCCCAGGCCACATAGCGCGTGCCGGTGCCCTTGGGTTCCATCATGACCGCCGCTGTCATCAACAACTCCGCGCATTCGTGGCCCGGTGTGATTGTCACTTTCGCGGGGCGGAATCCTTCGGTCATGCAACTGGTGAACACCAGCTTGCGGTTCGGGATGATTTCCAACAGGCAGCCGCTGTTGGGGAACAGTTGTCCCTCGGGGGAACGCATCACCGAGTTGAATTTGCCGCCGGGCCGAAGGTCGATGTCGACGCTGGCGGTGGACCACGGCGCAGGCGTGAACCATTGCACCAGGAGTTCGGGCTCTGTCCATGCGGCCCATACCTTATCGACGGGTACGTCGACATAGCGCTCGAGCAACAGGTCGGTGGCGGGGTTGAATCCGGTTGGCGTGAATGCAGCGTTCATGTCTTCTTCCTTCGTTGTGAAAGCAACAACTGGTCCAGCTGGTCCAATCGCGTATCCCAGCGGGCCCGTTGGCGCGAAAGCCAGTGTTCCGCCCCATGAAGCGCTCCCGGGATCAACTGATAGGTGCGCACCCGGCCTTGCTTCTCGGACGTCACCAGCCCGCCCCGTTCCAGTATGGACAGGTGCTGCATCAGCGAAGGCAGGGCCATGTCAAAAGGTTCTGCCAGTTCGCTGACGGCGGCGGGCCCCCTTGCGAGACGTTCGACCAGCGCGCGGCGCGTGCCGTGCGAGAGGGCGGTGAACACCGTATCCAGAGCGTGCAAATTGTTAGGCATATGCCTAACTATAAAGTCATGTGGCGGATCGGTCAAGCCCGACGTGGTTGGGCAGCCGGCGTCTCTGTCGCATAATGCCCGGAAACCGTTCCATGAAGACTTCGGCCCTTCCACGTTGCGCGCTCGTCCTGGTCTTGCTCCACGCCAGGCGTGGCGCGCGCGCGGCGATTCGGATGGCCGCCGGGCAACCGTGCTGGGCGTAACCCGACCCGGCCCAACTGCCGGTTCCGGCGGCGCACCCGCCGGCTCCGTGGACGAGGGACTGCGAGCGCCCTTGGCTGCAATGGCCTGGGTCATCGCGCTGGCGATGGGCCTGGGCGCGCTGATCAACCTTCCGCAAGGCCGATGGATCGTCGGTCTGGCCTGCCTTGGCGCTGCGCTTGCGGCGGCGGCCAGCGGAAAACTGGCGCGCCACGGTAGTTCCTTGCAGGCGGCCGCTTCGCTGTGTTTCTATGCGTTGGCGACCGCGGTGACCGCCTTTATGTGGGCACGCAATGGCACGCGGGATTACGGCCTCGCCGCCTATCCCGCGGTGTTGTTCGTCGGTTGCGTGTTTCTCGGCACGCGTGCCTATTGGGGGCTGGCCGCACTTGTCCTGTTGTCGGTCACCGTGCTGGGCGTTGCAGAGTTGACCGGCGCGCGCGCGACGGTGTATGGTCCGCCGCCCGAATGGGTCAACCTGCTCAACTTGTGGGCCATCATCGGGGGAAGCGCGGTCGGGGGCCGCGTGCTGTTGCAGGCGGTGCGATCTTCGCTCACCCGCGAGCGGCACCTCGCCAGCGCCTTGCAAAGCTCGCAGGACCGCATGCAGACCATGCTGCGTTCCTCCAGCGCCGCCATCGTGGTCTCTCGCCTCGCGGACGGCATGTACCTGGAAGTCAATGATGCCTTCCTGGCCATGTTCGGCTATGCGCGCGACGAAGTGGTGGGCCGCACCTCCCTCGAGCTGGGTGTGTGGGAAAACCAGGCGGAACGCGAGCGATTCGTCGGCCGCCTGCGGGCCGGCGTGGCGGTTCGCGATTTCGAGACGCGGCAGTGCACCAAGAGCGGTAGTTGGGTTGAGCTATCGCTGTCCGCCGAGCCCTTCGACATCGGCGGCGAAAGCGGCGTCATGATCACCGCGACCGACATCGGCGCACGCCGCGTTGCGGAGCGGCGTGCGGAATTCCTGTCCACCCGCGACGCGTTGACCGGGTTGCCCAATCGGGTGCTGGCGCTCGATCGCTTGCAACAGGCCATCGAGCGTGCACGGGCAGACAGCGGCGGCGTGGCTGTGCTGCACGTCGACCTCGACCGGTTCAAGTCGATCAACGATTCCGCGGGTCGCACAGAGGGCGATGCCGTGCTGCGGGAGGCGGCCGTGCGGCTGGAGGCCTTCGCGCGCAACGGCGCCACGCTGGCACGGCTTGGCGGCAACGAATTCCTGTTGGTGGTGCCGTTGTCGCGAGCGGTGAAGAGCGCTGCCAGCCTGGCGGCCGATGTAGTCGCGGCGTTCGAGCGGCCATTCACGGTGCGTGAGCGCGCCCTCAAGGTCACGTCAAGCGTCGGCGTGGCGGTGTTCCCGGAAGACAGCACCGATGCCGAAACCCTGCTGCTGTTCGCCGATACTGCCATGCATGAGGCCAAGGACGAAGGCCGCGGGCGATATTGCCTCTATGCGGGCGTGATGGGTGAACGCCTTCGCGATCGCGTGTTCATCGAATCCAGCTTGCGCGAAAGCATCGGCACCCCCGCGCTGACGCTGGTCTTCCAGCCCAAGTTCGACATCGCCAGCGGCGCAATCACCGGCGTGGAGGCGCTTGCGCGCTGGCGCCATCCGACGCTCGGGCAGGTGCCACCGGCACGCTTCATCGCTGTGGCTGAGGAGTCGGACCTGATCCGCGAGCTGGGGCACTGGGTGCTGCGCACGGCCTGCGCGCAAATCGCCGACTGGCGTGCACACGGTTTGCCGGCGTTGCCGATTGCTGTCAACCTTTCGGCGCGGCAGATCACCCCCGACTTGCCAGCGCAAGTGTTTGCCAGCGGGCGCGATCAGGGCGTCGCGCCGCAAATGATTGAGCTCGAAGTCACCGAGACGATGCTCATCGCAAGGCCCGAGGCCTCGCGCCAGGTGCTCGACGAGGTCAATCGCAACGGCAACAGCATTGTGCTCGACGACTTCGGCGTCGGCTACTCGTCCATGGCATACCTGAAGTTGCTGCAATTGAACGGCATCAAGATCGACCGCTCCTTTGTTGCCGGCCTGACCGATAGCCGCCACGACCGTGCCATCGTCAGTGCGATCGTCGGCCTGGCGCACGGTCTTGGCCTGAAGGTGGTCGCCGAGGGCATCGAAAATGGCGAGCAACTCGACGTGCTTTCCGAACTCGGCTGCGACGAGGCGCAAGGCTTCCACCTCGGCCGCCCCATGACCGGCGCCGACATCGCCGAGCAGGTGCTGGGCGGGGACTCGGCGTGGCGTCGCGCCACGCATCGGTGACCCTGGCCATGCAGCGCATGCACTGTAGTGCACATCATCCGGTCGTCTGGAACCAAGCGACCCTTCAACGCGGGGACTGCCCCTTCAGCGCACCGGTGGTAGTGCCTGTTTTGAGGCCACGTACTCTGCCACCACATCTTCCAAAATAGATAACGGCATGGCGCCGCTCTTGAGCACCGCGTCATGGAAGTCCCGGATATCGAACTTGGGTCCCAATTCCCGCTTGGCCTTTTCGCGGAGCTCGAGGATCTTGATCATGCCCACCTTGTACGCGAGCGCCTGGCCGGGCATCACGAAGTAGCGCTCGATTTCCGAGATGACTTCGATTTCCGGCATGCCGGTGTTGCCAAGCATGTAGTCAATGGCCTGCTCGCGGGTCCAGCGCTTGGCGTGAATGCCGGTATCGACCACCAAACGTACCGCGCGAAACATTTCCGCCTGCAGGCGTCCCAGGTTGTCGAGCGGATTCTTTTGGAAGCCCGCTTCCCATGCGAGCTGCTCGGCATAGAGCGCCCAACCCTCGCCGTAGGCGGTGAACGGGACCAGGCGCCGGAAAATGGGCAAGCCCTTGATCTCGGCGGCCGTGGCAATCTGTGTGTGGTGGCCGGGAATCGCCTCGTGATAAGCCAGCGTGCGCATGCCGAATTTGGCGATCTCGTCAGCCTTTCGGAGATTGGTGTAGAACACGCCGGGCTTGCTGCCATCCATGGCCGGCGGGTTGTAGTACGCAAAGGCCGAGGATTTCTCCGAGAGCGCCGGCACGCGCTCAACGGTGACCTTGGCCTTGGGTTGTGAATGAAACCAGGGGCCCAAGCCCGCGGCAATTTCATCGATGATGGTCTGATAGTCCTTGAGGATTTGTGACCGCGCCGCGTCGGAGTTCTCGTACACCTGTCCGGGAGACTTGGACAAGGCGTTGATGCGCTCGGCGCGCGTGCCGCTCTTGTAGCCCGCCTCTTGGAGAATCGCGTCCATCTCGGCGCCGATGCGCTCCACCTCCTTCAATCCCAAGGCGTGCAAATCGTCGGCCCGCATCCGGGTCGTGGTGTGGAGCTCGACCGCGTATTGGTAGTACTTGTCCCCTTCAGGCAGCGACCAGGCCCCGTGATTCACAGTCGCCTTGGCGCGCAAGGCGTCATTCGCGGCGGCGAGTCTTTGGTAGGAGGGGATCACCTGCTCGGCCACGGCTTTCTCCACGCGCGCGGTCAGGTCTGCACGTGTCGAAGCATCCATCTTTTCCGTCGGGATCTTGGCCAGCTTGTCGCGGAACGCGACGGTGAGGGCATTGTCTTTCGACGCTGCGGCCAGGAAGTCCTTGAGTTGCGTGCCGACCTTTTCCACCAGGAATTTGGGAGGGATGATTCCCTTCTCCTCGCGAATCTTCATACTGGCGATGACGCCATCGATCTTTTCGGGGTAGGCGCGCAGGCGTTGCAGGTAATGTTCGGCGTCGGTCGCGTCATTGACCTGCTGGTGCTGGGTCATCATGTTCGGCAGCTCGCTCTGCACACCAAACAACTGGTTGACCGGGAAATTGTGATACCGCCACGGCTCGCCCTGTACCAGGCCATTCAGAAAGTAGTCCATGATGCGATACGACAATTTCTCCTGGCCCTGATAGGCGTTGACGTCATAACGCTTCAAGGTGTCCTGGTTGTCGCGCATCATCGCGGCGAGGCGCTCGGTGTCGGCCGGCGAACTGTCGGACAGGCGCCCGTTGTGGCTGCGGAGGCCGACGGTTTCAAAAATGCGCAATCGCGTGAGCATTTCCGGGTTGTCGAGCATGAACTTCACGAACACGCGGGTATAAAACCAGTCGATCGACAAGGGCTTGGCATACCACGTGTGCGCAGCGAGTCCGGCACCGAGCAGCAAGAGCGCGAGAACTGCAAGAGACAACCATTTCAAAGCGCGTTTCATGGGAACGTCCGCAAACGGAATGGGCGGGATCATAGCGGCCCTTACGATAGGGCGGGATGGCCCAACATGCGCGCTGGCACCGATCAATGGGCATACTGCAGTAAACACCAATACAGGCGGGCACTTTGAGCCGGTTTTGCCTCAAGCACCGCGCCAAATCTTGGGTTTTGCCGCTGTCTGCTGGGAATTGAGTGACAAAACGCAGGTTGGGAAGGTGCAAACGCTATAATGCGCGTTGATCCCTTTGGTTGCGCTTCATGTCCTCCGCAGCACCCCATTCCCCTTCAGATTTGCCAGCATTTGAGTCCAACAAGGTTGCCGTCGGCGAATTGTTCCAGCGGGCACTCCTCACGGCCTTCCCCGCGATTGACGCAGCGGATCCGCCGTTTGCGATCGAGGTTGAAAAGCCGAAGAATCCGGAGCACGGCCACTTCGCGGTCAACAGTGCATTGCAACTGGCCAAACGCCTCGGCCGCAAACCCCGTGAAATCGCGGAAGCGATCGTCGCCGCGTTGCCCGCATCCCGGCTGATTGCCGGCACGCCCGAAATTGCCGGCCCGGGATTCATCAACATCCGGCTCTCGCAAGAGGCGGAAACGCGTGTGGTGAAATCGATTGCAGCGGCGGCGGAAAAATTCGGGACGAGCCAGGTCGGCGCGGGCCAGAAAACCATGGTCGAGTTTGTGTCGGCCAACCCCACCGGGCCCTTGCACGTGGGGCATGGACGCGCCGCCGCGATTGGCGACACCCTCTCGCGCCTGCTGGCCTCGCAGGGTTATGCGGTATGCCGAGAGTTTTATTACAACGATGCCGGCGCGCAGATCAACAACCTCGCGCTTTCCGTGCAGTTTCGTTGCCGCGAGTTGGCAGGAACGCCGGGGACGTTCCCCGAAGATGGTTATCGCGGCGAATACATCGTCGATATTGCGCGACGCTACCGGGAAACCCATCCGGCCGACGCGAATGCCGACAACCTCGACCAGATTCGACAATTTGCCGTTGCTGCGCTTCGCCATGAGCAGGATCTCGACCTCAAAGCGTTCGACGTGTCCTTCGACAACTACTTCCTCGAGTCCTCGCTTTATCGCGACGGGCTGGTGGAAAAGACCGTGGCTGCGCTTTCACAAAGCGGGCACACGTTTGAGGACGGCGGCGCGTTGTGGCTTCGCACCACCACGTTTGGCGACGACAAGGACCGCGTGATGCGGAAGTCCGACGGGACTTACACCTATTTCCTGCCGGACGTCGCCTATCACGTGACCAAGTGGCAGCGCGGCTTCACGCGCGCCATCACCGAACTCGGTGCCGACCATCATGGCTCGCTGATGCGCGTGAAGGCCGGCCTGCAGGCCATGAACATGGGCATCGCACCGGGGTATCCGGACTACGTGTTGCACCAGATGATCACCGTCATGCGCGGGGGCGAGGAAGTCAAGATCTCCAAGCGCGCCGGAAGCTACGTCACGTTGCGGGACCTGATCGACGAAGTCGGCCGTGACGCCACGCGTTACTTCTTTGTCATGCGCAAGTCGGATTCGCAATTGACGTTTGATATCGATCTGGCCTTGTCGCGCTCGGAAGACAACCCGGTGTACTACGTCCAGTACGCCCACGCACGCATTTGCAGTGTCCTGGCGCAGTGGGGGGGCGACGTGGCCACGCTTGCCGACGCAGACTTGTCGCCTCTCAAAACTGCGCACGAGTCGGAACTTTTGCGCGCTTTGGCAGACTATCCAGAGACGGTGGCAGTCGCGGCCAAGGAACTCTCGCCGCACCTGATTTGCAATTACTTGTCCGATTTGGCCGCCAAGCTGCACGGCTACTACAACGCGGAGAAATTTCTCGTGGACGATGAATCCGTGAAGCGTGCACGCTTGGCGTTGATCGTCGCCACCCGGCAAGTGCTCAAGAACGGCTTGGCATTGATCGGCGTTTCTGCACCGGAGAAAATGTAGTCATGAGAGGCGCTCCTCCCCCGTCCCCACGCGGTTCCGCCGCTCCAGAAAAGAAACGCGGCATCAATCCGTTGTTCGCGGGCATCGTCATTGGCATGGTGTTGGGTGTGGGAATGGCGCTGGCCCTGGCGCTATGGCTCAACCGCGAAAGCAACCCATTCGTCGACAAGACGCATCCGGTCCAGCCCCTGCCGGCCCAACCCAAATCCGGCGTGCCGCCCATTTCGCCGATGACTGGGCAAACCGGCAAGCCCGACGACGGCAAGCCGCGATTTGAGTTCTACCAAACGCTCCCGGGCGAAGACAAGGGTGCGAAGTCGGCCACCGCGCCGCTCCCTTCAATCCCGGTGTCCGCAACGCCGGCTGCCAAGCCGTCCGAGACCCCGAAGGCCGCCGGTGCCCTGCCACGGGGCGTCGAGGTCAAGCCCTCCACCGAGGAGTTCTACCTGCAGGCCGGGGCGTTTCAGAACCCGAGCGAAGCCGACAGCATGCGGGCCAAGGTGGCGTTTTCCGGATTCCAGTCCAGCATCAGGAGCGTCAACTTGCCGGACAAAGGGACGTTGTATCGAGTACGCTTGGGCCCTTATAAGTCGCTTGAGGAAGTGAACCGCGTCAAAGGAGTGCTGTCTCAAAGCGGGATTGCCGCTGCCATCGTCAACAACAAGGATTGAACATCATGTTTTCCCGCATTTCACATGTTTTTAGCGCACTTGCCGTGGCCATCGGATTTGGCGTTGCCCAAGCGGCCCAGATCATTCCTGTCAGCCCACCGCAACCGGTGGAGAACGACGGCAAGATCGAAGTGATCGAATTCTTTGCTTATGGCTGCCATGTGTGTGCGAATGCGGAACCGCAGATCAAGGCCTGGCTCGCAAAGCAGGGCCCGGACGTCAAGTTCCGCCGCATCCCTTCGCTCAACAATGTCCGTGGCATCGATTCCATCCCGCTGTTCTACGCACTGGAAGCCATGGGCCAGGTGGAGCGACTGCACCAGAAGATCTTCGACGCGGCAAATCTTGAGAACGTCATGTTGGGTCACCAGCCCACGTTGCTCAAATGGCTGGAGAAGAACGGAGTCAAGCCCAGGACTATCGTGCCGCCAGCACGCCTTATTTCGTCGTGGATGGCCGCCACGCGTTGTCCGGAATCGGTCCGGAGACCTTCAGCGTGATGGACCAGTTGGTCGAGCAAACCCGCCAGAAGCTCAAGGCATCCGCCGCACCGGCGCCTGCCGCAGTGCCGGTTAAAGCCGCACCTGCAAAAGCGCCTGCGCCCGCCACCAAGTAATCTTGGTTCGATGGTCGGTTCGACCGGCGGGTACGTCGGCCGAACCGGCAAACGCCGGCCATACAGCGTTTGCTTGATGGGCAACACCCGGTCGCCCTTTACAATGGCGATGTGACCCCCAACCATCGCCCCCTCGTTTTTCTCACTGGCGCCTCCACGGGCATTGGTGAAGCCTTTGCCCGGCATTACGCAAAGCAAGGCGCGCAATTGGGTTTGGTCGCGCGGCGTGGTGATTTGCTTGAAAAGCTCGCAGCCGGGTTGGATCCCAAGCCGGCGATTTATGTAGCCGATGTCACCGACGCCAACGCGTTGAAGAGTGCCGCGGCAGATTTCATGACGCGGTACGGCCTGCCGGACATCGTGATCGCCAACGCCGGCATTTCCGTGGGGACGCTGACCGGACAGGACGACGATCTTGCCGTGTTCCGCAAGGTCTTCGAAACCAATGTCCTCGGCATGGTGCACACCTTTCACCCGTTTGTCGAACCGATGAAGGCTGCGAGCAAGGGAACGCTGGTCGGCATTGCCAGTGTGGCGGGCTTTCGCGGCATTCCAGGCGGTGGCGCCTACTCCGCCTCGAAGGCGGCCTGCATCAAGTATTGCGAGTCCCTGCGCGTGGAACTGAAGAAATCCGGCGTCGCGGTCGTCACCATTTGTCCCGGCTATATCAAGACGCCGATGACCGCGGTAAACAAGTTCAAGATGCCGTTCCTGATCGGCGTCGATGATGCCGTGAAGCGTTTCGCGGCTGCCATCGATGCGCAGACCTCGTTCACGGTCATCCCGTGGACCATGGGTATTGCGGCCCGCCTGCTAAGGATCATGCCCAACTGGTTGTATGACACCTTGTTTCAACGCATGCCGCGAAAGCCTCGCAGCACGGATGGCGGTTAGTCGATTGCCGTCATTTGCGGCCGTAGTTGTTCCAGTCTTCTCTACTTTCCATTTCCGGGTCACCTTCCATGCCTTGCCACTATTCCGTCCATGATCGTGTCGCCCTCCTGATGCTCGATGGTCCCCCGGTCAACAGCTTGGGGCTGGCGATACGAGAGTCCCTGATGGCCGGCTTTCAGCGCGCCAATGCAGAGGAGGGTGTCGATGCCATCGTGCTGTCCGGGGCCAATGGATTGTTTACCGGGGGCGCGGACATTACCGAATTTGGTCGAGAAATCGGTTTGCAGCGACCCAATCTGCACCAGATCATTGCCGCCTTCGAGGCATCGCCCAAGCCCGTCATCGCGGCCATCAACGGCACCAGCATGGGCGGCGGAACAGAAGTCTCCCTCGGGTGCCACTATCGCGTCGCGGCCAAAAGCGCGTTGATCGGCTTGCCCGAAGTGAAACTGGGCCTGTTGCCGGGCGGCGGCGGGACGCAGCGTCTCTCTCGCGTGGGAGGCGTGGAGATCGCACTCAAGATGATCGTCTCCGGCGAGCCGGAAAAAGCAGAGGCTTTGGAGGACGTGGGAGTATTGGACGCAGTCTATCCCGATGCCGGTTTCATCGACGCGGCGTGCGCGTTTGCGCGTGAAAAAGTTGCCCTGGGGGCGCCGCATCCCCGAGTACGCGACTTGAAAATCAAGATGGCCGATCCGGCGTCCCTCTTTGCTGCCGCGCGAACGGAGGCTGCCAAGAAATATCCGCGCCTGACCGCGCCGCAAAAATGCATTGATGCGGTTGAATGGTCGGTGACCTTGGCGATCGACGAGGGACTTGCGCGCGAGTGGGCGCTGTTTCTCGAATTGCAGGACGGCGTCGAATCAAAAGCACTGCGCCACAAATTCTTTGCCGAGCGCGCCGCGGGCAAGGTCAACGGATTGCCAAAGGATGTGCGTCCTCGCGAAGTGAAGTCCGTCGCCGTGATCGGTGCGGGGACCATGGGGGGCGGCATTGCCTTGAGTTTTCTGAACGCGGGTTTTCCGGTGATCCTGATCGAGACCGCGCAGGCCGCGCTGGATCGAGGTGTGGCCAACATTCGCAAGGTCATCGAGGGTGCAGTGGCAAAAGGCACGCTCAGCGCGGAGAAAGCGCAAGCCCGCATGACGAAACTTCAGCCGGCGCTGGACCTTGCCGCGATCAGCACCTGCGATCTGGTCGTCGAGGCCGTCTTCGAAGACATGGCAGTCAAGCAAGCCGTCTTTGAAAAGCTCGATGCGCACGCCAAGCCGGGTGCGATCCTCGCCAGCAATACGTCCACGCTGGATTTGAACCGGATTGCCCGGTGCACGAAGCGTCCCCAGGATGTGATTGGCCTGCACTTCTTCAGCCCCGCGCACGTCATGAAACTCCTGGAGGTTGTGCGCGGCGCCGCCACGGCCGATGACGTGCTTGCCACGGCCATGGCCCTTGCAAAGGCCATCCGCAAGACCGCCGTGGTGTCCGGCGTTTGCGACGGATTCATTGGCAACCGCATGATCGAGCAATACGCGCGGCAGGCCATGTTCCTGCTGGACGAGGGCGCCAGTGTCGAGGCCGTCGATCGCGCGATGGAGGACTTCGGGATGGCAATGGGGCCGTTTCGCATGAGCGACTTGGCTGGCAACGACATTGGCTGGGCCATTCGCAAGCGCAAGCGCGCCGAGAATCCGTCGCTACGCTATTCACGCATTCCTGACCTGCTTTGCGAGGCTGGCCGCTTCGGCCAGAAGACTGGCGCCGGCTGGTACGACTATCGTCCCGGGGATCGCAATGCTCAGCCCTCACCTTGGGTGGCGCAAATGATCGATGCGCATCGCAAGTCCACGGGCGTGGTGCCGCGCGAAATCACTGCTGATGAGATCGTGGATCGCCTGGTCCTTGCGCTGGTCAACGAAGGGGCACAGTTGCTCGACGAGGGCATTGCGCAGCGCGCATCGGATATCGACATTGTGTATCTCACGGGCTATGGTTTTCCGGTGTGGCGCGGCGGGCCGATGTTTCATGCCGCGCAAATGGGTTTGGCCAAGGTGTTGGAACGCATGTGCGCGTTCGCGACGAACCCGCAGGCCGACCCCGCATTCTGGAAACCCGCGCCCTTGCTGGAGCGCCTCGCCCGCGAGGGCAAGACCTTCGAGGCCGCATGAGCAAGATCCTTTCCTCGCGCGACCTCGAGTTCCTGCTCTACGAATGGCTCGATGCCGGGTCGTTGTGCGCCCGCCCACGCTTCGCGGCGCATTCGCGCGAAATCTTCGATGCCGTGTTGAAGACCAGCCGGGACATGGCCACCGAATTGTTTGCACCCCACAACCGCAAAGCCGACCTCCAAGAACCCACCTTCGACGGCAACCGCGTATCGTTGATCCCGGAAATCAAACCTGCGTTGGACGCTTTCGCCCAGGCCGGCCTGATCGCCGCCGGTTTCGACGAATCGATCGGCGGCACCCAACTGCCGGTTTTGATTCAAAAGGCCTCGATGGCGTGGTTCATGGGCGCCAACGTGGCCACCTCGGCGTATCCCTTTCTGACCATCGGCAACGCCAACCTCATCGTCGCGCATGGCACGGCCGCGCAGATCGACACCTATGTGCGCCCCATGCTTGAGGGGCGCTGGTTCGGCACGATGTGTTTGTCCGAACCGCAGGCCGGCTCCTCGCTGTCCGATATCAAGACGCGTGCTGTGGCGCATGGCGATGGAACCTACCGGCTCACGGGCCACAAGATGTGGATTTCCGCCGGGGATCACGAACTCTCGGAGAACATTGTTCATCTGGTGCTGGCCAAGATTCCGAATGCCGATGGCAGCCTGCCCGCGGGCACGAAGGGCATTTCGCTGTTCATCGTGCCGAAATTCCTGGTGAACGCCGATGGCACCTGTGGAGAGCGCAACGATGTCGTGCTCGCCGGCCTCAATCACAAGATGGGTTATCGCGGCACGGTGAACACGCTGCTCAATTTTGGAGAAGGCAAATTCACGCCCGCGGGACAAGCGGGGGCGGTCGGCTACCTGGTGGGCGAAGCCGGCAAGGGGCTGGCGTGCATGTTCCACATGATGAACGAGGCACGCATTGGCGTCGGGCTCGGTGCCACCATGCTGGGTTACACCGGCTACCTCCACGCGTTGGACTATGCGCGCAACCGGCTGCAAGGCCGCGCGCCGCAGAACAAGGATCCGAATGCGCCGCAGATTCCAATCGTGGAACATGCCGATGTCAAACGCATGCTGCTGGCGCAAAAGGCCTACGTGGAAGGCGCGCTGGCGCTGAATCTCTATTGCGCCAAGCTGGTGGATGACCAGCAGACTGCCACGGAAGACAACGTGCGTCGAGACGCTTCCTTGTTGCTCGACATCCTTACGCCGATTGCCAAGAGTTGGCCGTCGCAGTGGTGCCTCGCCGCCAACGATCTCGCGATTCAAGTACACGGGGGCTATGGCTATACGCGCGATTTTCCGGTTGAGCAGTTCTACCGCGACAATCGACTGAACCCGATCCATGAGGGCACGCACGGAATCCAGGCGCTGGATTTGCTGGGCCGCAAGGTGGCGATGCAGGGTGGCGCGGCGCTGAATTTGCTGGTGGCCCGCATCGAAGCCACGCTGCACGCAGCCGACGAGGACGGCGACCTCACCGAGCTGGCCGGCGAGGTGTTCGTGCTGCTGGATCACCTGAAGGAAACCACCGCCACGTTGCATGCGGCGGGCGACTTGAATGTCATGCTGGCCAACGCCACCATCTATCTGGAGGCGTTCGGCCACCTCGTGATGGCGTGGATCTGGATGGAACAGGCGCTCGCGGCGGCGCGCCAGCCGGGTCGGCACGATGATTTCTTTCGTGGCAAGTTCATGGCTTGCCAGTATTTCATTCGCCACGAGCTGCCCAAGATCCGTCCGATGCTCAACCTGCTCGATTCGCTCGACCGCACCACGCTGGACATGCAGGACGCGTGGTTCTAGAAAGCATCCGATGCCCAAATCCAATTCCACCACCCGCTTCTCCGACCGCGTTGCCGACTATGTGAAGTACCGCCCCG